>CAJGCP010000007.1 GCA_904501885.1 uncultured Acetatifactor sp.
CCTGTAATTGCAATCAAAACGAATGGATTTCCGAGAAAACAAAAGAAAATACAATGAAATCAATTCAAACCCGTTCAATTTCTCTTGTATTCAATTATTTTTAAGGGAATACATCTTAAATTTCAATGTTTGCAGACGTTTTGCGTTAGAATGAAAAAAAATCAATCGAAACGATTGAACGCAAAGGAGAATGAACAAATGAGAATTATTTTAGACACAGACAAGAAAACAATCACAGTACCTTGGAACTATATGGATAAGTTGGAAGCAATGAATAAAATTATTCTTGAAGCAACAGGCGATGAAGCAAAAAAGAAAACGTTTGACGGATTTTTAAAAGAATGCTGGGAAGAAGCAATGAAAGATACTGACAAGAATTTAAAGACCGCACAAAAGCCAAGTCGTAAGGCGTAAGACTATGGCTGACAGAGTAACACCACAAGAGATAGTTGAAATGCACCGCCTGTATGCATTGTATGGGAACTATGCGAAAGTTGGTAGAGAAATGAAAAGAAGCGGAAGTACAGTCCGTAGATACATAATACTTTATGGAACACCGCAGATTGTAGCACATACATTCAAAGAGGTTGTCAGAGAGTAATAATTCAAAGAGGTAGCAGAAATACATCTGCTACTTCTTTTCTTTTGTAGAGTTCATAAAAGTATACATTTCCGAACGTGTGAAAACATATCTCTTTTGCGTCTGTAAAAGTATCAAAAATAATTTGCGAACGTTCACAGAAAAGTGTTGACATTTACGAACGTCTGCGATATAATAGAATTATCAAAAGAGCAGACGAACAAAGGAGATTAAAAACTATGTATTACGCATATCACAGAACAAGCACAACAGACCAACACCTTGACAGAGGAATTGCAGAAATTGAAGCATTTTGCAAAGCAAACAACATTGAACTTGAAAAGATATACACAGACCAACAGACAGGAAAGAATTTTAACCGCCCACGCTATCAAGTATTAAAAGAGGACATATTGAGAAGCGGAGATACATTGATTATAACGGAACTTGATAGACTAGGAAGAAACAAGCAAGACACATTAAAAGAGTTGCGTTACTTCCAAGATAAAGGAATACGCGTTATGATTTTAGAAATCCCAACTACAACGCAGGACTTGTCAAAACTTGATAACTCAATGGCTAAAATGATTATGGAAACAATCAATAATATGCTTATCGAATTATACGCGACAATGGCACAGGCGGAAATCGAGAAGAAGGAGAAAAGACAACGTGAGGGAATTGAAACAAAGAAAGCACGCGGAGAATGGGCGGACTATGGCAGACCGAAAGCACAAAAGCCTAGTAATTGGGGAGAAGTAATCGCCCAATGGGAACGTGGAGAAATCAGCGGAGTGAAAGCAATGGAACTTACAGGAACAAAGAAAACGACGTTCTACAAACTTTTAAAAGAAAAATAAATGAGGAACAGGGCGTAAGCCCTGTTTTTGTTTTTATCATCAGCGCCAGACTCTATACCTCCACACTTTGAAAAATTAGAAAATTTTTGGTATAATATTTATATAAGATATAAAGAAACAAAAACCAAATTAGTTTATCAAAATCGGTCGTGTTTAGTTTTTGAATTTGCATTTCAAGATTGTAGTGTCCACCTACACCGCATTATTCAAATGCGCAAATTATTAATCCCGAAAACTACCCCCACATTTATCTATCTTCTAAAGAAGATTTATATATAAACCATTACATTCAGCATGCGTAAAAAGTCGTTGCCTTTTGGTTTTGTCTATGCAACGACTTTTTACTTTTGCTAGAAACGTGACAAAATCACGAAGAAAGGAGAAAAATTTATGACACAAGAAGAAATTAGAATTCGATTAAAAATTATTAAGATTACATCTGACATTGATAATAATTATATAGCAGAGTATTTGGGAATGAGAAACGTGCGAAGTGTTGCAAATTATTTGCATTGTGATTATGACTTGTCAGATGAGAAAAGGAGTAAGGCGGAAGAACTTATATCTGACTTATGGACTGAGATATAAGGAGATTTTACGCAGACTTATAACGATATATAGATATATTATTGATTATTATAATATCGCGTAAAAACGCCTCTAAACAAGTATGCTGAATAAAAAAACATATACAAGACAAGAGTTGATTCATCACTTCAAAACTGACCGAATAGACAGTATAAAATCCAAGCTGACAAGACAGGGATATACTTATACAACAAGTGGACGTGGACAGACATTTGAATTGACGATTTCCGGACTTCCGCCACGATTTAAGACCTTTTGTATAGAGAAGTTAAACTTCGCACCGCAAACCGATTTTGAACGCTTGAAGGTGTTCTTTTATCACTTCTTCCTAGATGATGACTTCCGCAAACTTCCTTTTGTTACAATGAAAGAATATATGATTGGAAATGTCGAGGTTACATATCAAACTATTAGTAGATGGATAAAAAAACTATACCGATTGGATTTGATTGCGGACGGGGAAGATATATACTATTGCATTGATGTTATCAACAAAACATACAGAATTATTAAAGAAGAAGAATATAAAAACGCGTGGAGAATTTATTGGGAGAATCGTATTGATGAAGATGATTGTCCACTGCAATACTCTATTGCATACAATGAAATGTGTGAATACTTGGGCGGACACCCATATAAAAAACAGGATATAATATTTAATGCAATTTACAATGATACCATAGATGAACTAGTGGAAATATTAAAAGAGGAAACAATTATCAATGAAACTGGTAGAAAGGAGTAAAACAATGATAAAACAAGATGGATATACTATAATAATTGAAGTTGTAGAACCACCAAAATCAATCGTTCAATCTCATTGGGATAAACACTTTCCCTCAGAAAAATCTTACGCAGAAGTACGCAAAGAAATGAACGAAAATATTGCATACAATAAATACATAGAAGACTTAAAAAACGAAATAAGAGATTATGTAAGACAGGTGTTTGCAAAAGACGTGTCAAAAGAAATCACACAAGAAGCGGTAAAATGTATTGACGGAATTATGAGTGGATTTAGATGAGGTTATTATTCCATAAAGACCTCCCACGCCTGCTGCCGAGACACTCGCTTAAAAGTGCGAGTGTCTTTTGTTTTTGCTGAAAAACACACGCAAAAAACAATTAAAAAGCGGTTGACATTCTTTACTTCTAATGTTATTATAAGCAAGGTCAGACGAGCAAGACCTATTGAAAACACATAGTCTTGCACGCCTAAACCGAAAAAGTATTGCGCGGTAGAGAAAAAACCTCGTAAATCCGTGGCGTAATGCGGAAGTGTCGGAATTGGCAGACGAGCAAGACTAAGGATCTTGTGGTGGTTACACCGTGTGGGTTCAAGTCCCATCTTCCGCATTAGAACGAAAGCAGAGCAGGTCAAAATGACCTGCTCTTTTTTCGCTCTCAGGCCGAAGAGTCCCTTGAACTCAGGGTTCAAGGTCTCCTCGACCTGACGGTCTTCGTCGGTCGGTTCGCCGGGAAAAATCCAAGTGCCGCAGTTTCACAATTTGATATTGGTATTATTGACATAATGGGCAATAAAGAGATAAAATGACCATATTAGGAGGATTCATTTATGTGTGATGTTAAGAAGTTCTCGAAAATGTATCAGGAGATAAAAGAGTTACAACCAGAGGATACACTCCAGCTTTTTATGGAGGCAAATGATGAAGATGAACGCGACTTTTTTCATATGATTGGTAATTACTTACTCCAGCGAGAGCAGAAGCAGATAATCGAAAGGAATCTCTTTTAATGAAGAAATATATTTTGATTGCCGGTGCTAATGGTGCCGGCAAATCCACTTTATATAGGACATTTAGAAATATTTTTGATATGCCGAGAGTTAACATAGATGAAATTGTAAAAAGTTTTGGTGATTGGAGAAACTCCGGTGATGTTATAAAAGCCGGGAAAATTGCTGTAAAGCAGATAGAAAATAATTTTCATAATGGAGTTACATTTAATCAAGAAACGACCCTTTGCGGGCATGATATTATCCGTAATATTAAAAGAGCGAAAGAACTTGGATATTATGTGGAGATTCATTATGTCGGCGTTGCCTCTGTTGATATTGCCAAGCAAAGAGTAGCCCATCGGGTTTCTGAAGGTGGACATGGTATTTCTGAAACAGATATTGAAAGAAGGTATATAGAAAGTTTCAAACGTCTTAAGGAAGTGGTCAAAATGGTTGACATGGTGATTTTGTATGATAATACAGAATCTTTTAATAGATTTGCGGTATACAAAAACGGTGAAATTTATAGCATGGCTGTACCTTTTCCTATTTGGTATGTTGAGGCTATGGGAACATAAATAAATGGTGTCTTCGGGGAGAAGGCACCATTTTTAAGTATATACTATATTCTTTTCCACAACAGCATATTTCCTTCAAACATAGCTCCTAATTTACCTTCATTCTTCAACCAGGTGAGATAGGAGCGGACGGTACTGCCTACTAGGGCGTACTGCTCGAAGGTTAGGTTTAGACTGTATGAATCAAAGAGCTTTTTGAGAATGTGTTCGAAACAGATGGGTTCCTTGCATATCTCCAGAATTTTATCTGCAATTTCCATGGTCTTGTCAATATTTAACTGCGCTAAGACGCTGACATCGTCAGAACAGTCGGCATGACAAGGGACGAAGTACATACCCTTGAGTCCGGCTACGGTACGAAGGGTTTCCTGATAGGCGGGCACGTCTGTCAGGAAGCATATCTGGTATTTTTCTAATATTTCTGCAGCAGAAAGGCAATCTGCCAAATATACCACTTTGTTATCTACCTGAAAACCTACCATATTCCATGTATGTCCGGGCAGGGGGAGAATGGATACACCATCGGGCAGACATTCCTCCGTCAATGGCTCCACACAGGATTCCTGAGCAAGTAAAAATTTACTATGCAGTTCTGTGGGAGGATTTCCACCATAGAGGGAGAAAGGAGAGAGGATGGGGGTCTCTGCAAAATAATTCTCTATTCTGGGAACATAGATTTTGCACCCGGTCTGTTGTTGCAGATATTGATTGCCACCAATGTGATCCCCGTGGGCATGGGTGTTATATATCGCCCGCAATGTCCAACCATTGGCATCAATGAGTTTCTTTAATTTCTTCCCGGTATCTTTATGATTGCCACTGTCTATCAGACAGACCTCTGTGTCGTTCAAACGGATCAAGCCAATCTTGGCAGGACAATCAATATAATAGCAGCGTTCTGATATCTGAATTAATTCGTACATGTAGCATTCCTCCTGACTACAATCTGGTTATATTATAGCCGAGGCGATGGAAGAAATCCATCATTTCTTTGGGAATTCGTTTCGAACATTGCTGACGCCTATAATATAGTTCAAATCCACATTATAGAACTTCGCAAGTTCTATCACACATTCCACCGGAATCCGTACTTTTCCCTTCTCATAATCAGAATATGTAGTTTGTGCTACATGGATGGCATTGGCCACATAAGTCTGCTTAAAATCATTGTCTTCTCGTAAAGCTTTTATCCTATCTGTACACTTCATACATTCACCTCGAACATAATCTAACAGAATATGGAAAAAGGCAAGGACATTTAACGGAATTTCCGTTAAAACATAACTCGGTAAATGGAATTACGATAGAATGGTGTAAATTGGGAGTGCGTTTTATAAGAAAAAAGTTTTATGCCACTCCTGAATTAGAAATTATAACCTTTATCACAGAAGACGTGATAACCGTAAGCGGTGGCGGGGAGGTAGAAGATCCCGAGACAACCGCAGAACCCAGTGAACCTATGTTACCCTGGGATTAACTAACATTGTCAGCTATCACTAATATCCAAATATGCTGAAAAACATTGACAGCGGCAGGGAGAGCGATCTCTTTGTCGCTGTCGCCCCTTTTAGGATAAATAAAGATTTATGAAAGAAATGTGTAAGAATTTGATGCACTCTATGTAAAGACATATTTGGCAGGGCAAAGTATACTATTCTTGGGTACATGGTAGACGGGATGCCTAACCCGTGGCTACCTTTTTCCCTCCGTCTTCGGTCCATCCGATGGCGGAGAATTCAGCTATCACTAATATCCAAATTACAAAGCTGAAAAACATGAGACGGCGGCCAGGGATTGCTACCCCCTGGCCGTTGTTCGTTTGAAATGTACAAAACATTGATAATCTTTATGTAAAGACATTACAAGATTACTTGTATATAATCTAATTATCATATTGGCAACAGTCAGTATGCGCATAAATCATCGGCGGGCAAGAGCAGGGCATACACTGTCTCTTGGCCGCCACTCCTCTTTTTTGGGATTGTTTATTCGTTTATTTGGTACACAAAAAATAATAAAATGCATAAAAATAATCCTCATTTCGTATTGACATAATTCCAGCATTTGCGATAATAAAATAGTAATATTTTACTATGGAGAATTAGTTTGAAACGTTTGTTAGGGATACTCCCGTTGGTGGGAGCATATTATTTGATAGAGTTGTCCGCATACATATTATTGCCATCCAGTTGGTATGGACTGATTTTCGGTCTGGCATGGGCTTTGATGTTGGCAGGAATAGGTGTGTGTTTGCCTCGTTTAGCAGGCAGGATATTTTTTGGAATTACATATCTGTTTGGTGCCGGATGGACGTTGGCGCAGGTAGGATATCACAGTGTATTCCAGAAAGTGATGTGGCTGTCTGATATCAACTATGCCGGCGAAGGCGCAGTTTTCCTGGGTGATGTGTTAGGTGCATTTCCTGTAGGCTGGTGGATCTTTGCCGGGATACATATGACAATGTTGGTGTTAGGAATTATTTTCTTCCCGGGGAAAGGTAAGAGCGCACCACAGAAGACAGAAGAGAAGGGGATTTTTAGGGGAATAACCCGCCAGCGGGTGTTCACAGGAGGATGCTTCATAGCGATAGCTGTGTTGTTACTGGTGGTTATGCCGCAGGTTTTGTTCCACCGCGATAAATCAGTGTGGGGAACCCGGTCGGAATTTGCTCAGGCCACTTCCTATAAGGCCATCTATACCACCATGTATGACGCGAATAATGTTTATCGTCTTACAGGTATTTATCATCTAACGGCGCGAGATTTTTGGAAGCATGAGATTTATCCGATTACACCATTTGCAAAGATTGCCAGAGCGAAGGGCGTGGAAAGATTAGATGCGTATTTCGCCCAGAGAGGTCAAGCACAACCCAATGAAATGACAGGAATCTACCGGGGGAAGAATATCGTCCTGGTATTGATGGAGTCTATGGATGACTGGTTGATAACCCGGGAGGAAACCCCTACCCTTTGTAAATTGATGGAGGAGGGCATTTCCTTTACGGATTTCTATACTCCTATTTATGGAAGTGCACGGACCTTTAACTCTGAATTTTGCATGAATACAGGCTTGTATCTTCCCACCACGGGGAGATTCGTGTTCCACTATATTACCAATGATTTCAGCCAGTCATTGCCCTCCGTAATGAGGAACCAGGGATATAGTGCAGAAGTATTCCACTATAATACAGCGAAATACTACAGCAGAGGCGTATTTGAGCCGGCGTTGGGGTATGAGAAGTATAATGCGTACAGCGATTACGAGACGGACAAGTTAAAGCTATACGATGACAATCTGTTGTTTGACAACCAGGGGCTGAAAGAACAGTTTTTCCGCGAAGGGACCAGACTGAATACAATTATCACCCGCTCTGCTCATTTGGGATATGAGTACAGCGAGGCGCTGAGCAAGTTTGCGTTGCATAAGTATCCTGAATATCGTGGAAAATTCTCTTCCGAGGAGGAGTCCTGTGCCAGGGTGAAGGCTAAATTGGTGGACGATTGTTTTGCCCGCCTGCTGGAAGAATTGGAAGCCCGAGGGGAATTAAAAAACACGGTGATTATCGGTCTTACGGACCATTATACATATGGATATAAAAATACAGAGGAATTAATGGCTCTTTCTGGGGTAAAGGAAAAATTGTTATTGGAAAAGACACCTATGTTTATCTGGTCATCAGAGGGACCGTCCCTACAGGTGGACAAGACGGCAAGCACCGTGGATTTGGTGCCCACGCTACTTAACATGATGGGAATCGAGACGGGATATTCCTACCTGGGAAGAGACATCTTCGACGAAGCGTATGAGGGGTACGCGGTGTTCTCGGATGGCAGTTTCATCAGCAACGGCTTGGTGATTGAGTGTCAAAAAGACGGCAACTACCGCATCATTGAGAATCGTCGGGGGATTGAGTTAACAGAGGAAGATTATGCAAAACTGACTGATTTCACAAGCACTTTCCGTGAAATGGCCAACGAACTGTTGATTACAGATTATTATAGGGAATAGCAAAAGGAGAACAAAGCAATGGAATTGGATTGGTTATTATTGAAGGATATTTTTATTAAGCTGGGACTGGCGCTGATTTGCGGTGGCGTTTTGGGTATTGAAAGAGAACGCAGAAACCGCCCGGCAGGGTTTCGTACCTATATGCTGGTGTGTATCGGCTCCACTCTTGTGATGGCAACCAATTACTACATATTCAATGTATTTCAAACGGGTGACCCGTCTCGAATGGCGGCACAGGTGGTCAGCGGCCTCGGTTTCCTGGGGGCGGGTACCATTGTTACCGCGGCAAACAGTAAGGTAAAGGGGTTGACAACAGCGGCGGGACTTTGGTCAGCAGGCGGTATCGGCCTGGCCATTGGTATCGGCTTCTATGAGGGCGCCATCGTGGGTACCGCAATGATATTCATTGCTATGGTACTGCTACACAGCATGGACGGGCTCATTATGTCCACCAACAAATTGGTGATGGTGTATGTGGAGTTTGAGCATTTCTTTGCATTAAAGAATTTCATCAATGTGGTGAAATCCAACAATGTAAAGATATTGGATATTGAATCGAGGGATGCTTCGGGAGCAAAAGATAATCAAACGGCAGCATTAATCACATTGAAGCTTCCTGATAAGAAGATGCATAAAGAACTGATGGAGATCCTTTCTAAGGCAGAGGGTATGACGCATTTTGAAGAGGTGTAAGGGAGAATCGGATGAGACTAACATTCGAGAATATAACAAGCACAAATAAGTACAGCGGACTGTTAGACGACGCATTTCGTTATATTGAAGATTTCCAGTTGTTAAGTCCCACTCTTTGGAGACGCTTTGTACAGCAGTTCCGCGAGGACGCAGACTTTGAAGGCGGATGGAGAGGAGAATATTGGGGCAAGATGATGCGAGGTGCCTGCTTCGTATATTCCTATACCCAAAATCCCCAGCTGTTTGAAATACTGAAACAGACAGTGTCCGATATGATGGACAGTGCGGACGAACAGGGACGTATCAGCAGTTATGCGGTGTCTCACGAATTCGATGCATGGGATATCTGGGGCAGAAAATATGTGCTTCTGGGCATGCAGTATTTTATGGAAATCTGTCCTGACGAGGCGTTTAACAATAAGATTGTAAATTCCATGTGCAGACAGATGGATTATATCATTAGTAAAATCGGAGAGGGCGAAGGGAAGAAGCCCATTACTTCAGCTACTCGTCATTGGAGAGGTTTAAATTCCTGCTCCCTGCTGGAGCCGGTGGTGCGTTTGTATGCATTGACGGAAAAGCCGGAGTATTTAGAATTTGCAGAATATATTATCAGTCTGGGCGGTACCGATGTGGCCAATATGTTTGATTTGGCATACGCAGATGAATTTTACCCCTATCAGTATCCCGTGACCAAGGCTTATGAGATGACCTCCTGCTTTGAAGGTTTGTTGGAGTATTATTTCATCAAAGGCGGGGAACGATATAAGCAAACCCTGATCAATTTTGCTAACAAGGTATTAGAGAGTGACTTCACGGTGATTGGTTGTGCCGGATGTACCCATGAATTGTTTGACCACTCTACCGTGCGTCAGGCCAACACCACCAATGGAGACACCATGCAGGAGACCTGCGTTACAGTTACCTTGATGAAGTTCTTCTACAGAATGAATCTGTTGACCGGTGACAGCCGTTATGCAGATGCTTTTGAAATTTCCCTGTATAACGCTTATTTGGGCGCGATTAATACGGAAAAAGTCATAGAGCCTATGATTGCCAGAGAGCATCCCGATTGGGCCATAGAGCCCCTTCCTTTCGATAGTTATAGCCCTTTGACTGCGGGCACCAGAGGAAATGGTGTGGGTGGTCTGAAGGTGATGAGCGACAAGCATTATTATGGTTGTTGTGCATGTATCGGCGCGGCAGGTATCGGTATGGTACCGAAGATGCATTTGGTGAAGAAAGAAAGCGGACTTGCAATGAATCTGTTTATCTCCGGTACGGTGGAGACAATCAGCTCTTCGGGACAGCGGGTTGTTTTTGAAACTGAGACAGAGTATCCCAAGGCCGGAGTGGTGAAGGTGAAGATTCATTTGGCCGAGGCAGAAGCCTTTGACTTCTCTTTGCGCAGACCTTATTGGAGCAAAGAGACGAAAGTTAGCGTGAATGGCCAGATGCAGGATGTGACCCATTTGGAGAATGGTTACATCGCTATGAATAGAACATGGGTTGACGGAGACGAAATTCTTCTGGAATTGGATATGAGAGCAGAGGCGATTCGCCCGATTCCCTATGGCACGCAGATTCTGATGAACGAAGTGGTTTGGGGACATAATTATGTGATTCCTACATTTGACAAGGAAGATCCCATTGCAAAGAATCATTTGGCTATCCGCAGAGGCCCTATTATGCTGGCCCAGGAAAACCGATTGGGATATAGTGTGGACGAGCCGGTGGCACCCTTGGTGGGCGAAGATGGCTATGTGGATGTGGTGATTACCGACGGAAGCACGGCCCCTTATCCTCACATCATTGAAGCAAAAATCCCTACCGCAGAAGGCGGTTACTTCACTGTAACGGATTATGCATCCGCAGGCAAACTTTGGACAGAAGAAAGCAAAATGGCAGTGTGGATGCTGACCAAATAATGGTAGTCAAATTTAATAAAATCTTTATTGATTTTTGTACATCATAATGATAGTATTCTACTGTCACAAGACAAAATTTTGAATTTTATAAAAGGAGAATTTATGAGAAAGTATTTGGCATTGACAATGGTTGCAGCAATGGCACTTGGTATGGTGGCATGTGGTGCAAAAAATGAAGTTGAAAGCAGTGATGCAATCGTAGAAGTGGAGAGCACTGTGATAGCAGAGAGTTCTGAAGAAGTAGTAGAAGGCTCTGATGTGACTGACAGTGAAGCGACAGTAAGTGATTCCGGCGCATTGAATATTTTGAACACTGTATGGGCAACCTATGGCGAAGACGAGGCATTTGCAGTGGCAGGTGGGGACTCCACAAACATGAGTTTCGATGGTCCTGCAGCTTGCGATCCTACCAACAGTGTTGACTTAGATACCCTGTTTGGCTTTCCTGTAGCACAGATTGACAAAATTGATGATGCAGCTTCTATGATGCATGCTATGAATCAGAACACATTTACCGCTGGTGTTTACCATTTGGTAGATGCTGCAGATGCACAGGCTTTGGCAGATGAAATGAAGACCAATATCCTGGGCAGACAGTGGATGTGTGGTTTCCCTGAAACCTTGATTATTGTATCAGTGGATGACTATGTGGTATCTGCATTCGGTCACGGAGATGTGATTGAAACCTTCAAAAATAAGCTGACAGCAGCTTATGAGGGCGCTACCGTATTGCACGAGACCGCAATCGAATAAAGTAAGTTATGTGCTGCCGCTTCCCGGATTGGTGGAGGCGGCAGTTTTTATACGCGGGAGGTTATCTTCCATATCTAATTATGTAATGACAGAGGGAAAACATGTTATTTTCAAGTATCACGTTTCTGTATTATTTCCTACCAATTGTATTTTTGCTATATTATTTGGTGCCCAAGCGATTTAAGAATTTGATTCTTTTGCTGGGCAGCCTGATTTTCTATGCTTGGGGAGAACCCAAGTATGTATTTTTGATGTTGATTTCTGTGGCTATCGGCTACTTGGCGGGATTGTTGATGGACAAGTTGCCCCGAAAAGCAGTGTTGGTGGTCTCTGTTACTCTTTGCCTGGCGTTTCTGGTCTATTTCAAATATGCAAATTTCTTTATTGTGAATACGAACGCATTTCTGCATACCGAATTGCCGCTACTGAAAGTGGTGTTGCCCATCGGTATCAGTTTTTATACATTTCAAATCATCAGTTATATCGTAGATGTATATCGCGGGCAGGTGGAAAAGCAGAAAAACTTTTTGAGCCTTGCCACCTATATTGCAATGTTTCCGCAGTTGATTGCCGGACCCATTGTGCGGTATTCAGATATTAACCAAGAGTTAGAGCATCGTTCCGTTCATGCAGACAAATTGGCGGATGGGATTCGAAGATTCCTAATAGGCCTTGGGAAAAAGGTGCTTCTTGCCAATCAGTTTGGTGAGCTTTGCCAGGTGTTCCGTGTATCTGACGAGAAGACCATTCTGTTTTATTGGGTGTATGCGCTGGCTACGATGCTACACATATACTTTGATTTCAGTGGGTATAGTGACATGGCAATCGGCCTTGGTAAATTGCTGGGATTTTCCTTCCCGGAAAATTTTAATTATCCTTTTATGAGTCGGAGTGTAACAGAATTTTGGCGCAGGTGGCATATGTCCCTTGGCACCTGGTTCCGTGATTATGTATATATTCCACTGGGAGGAAACCGTGTGGGAAAGGGCAGGCATTTATTCAATATCTTTGTAGTGTGGATGCTGACCGGGTTTTGGCATGGCGCGGAGTGGAATTTTATCCTTTGGGGATTGCTTTTCGCCGTTCTTTTGATAGTGGAAAAATTGTTTCTATTGCCTGTGCTTCAAAAGGTGGGCGTGCTCTCCAGGGTATATCTGTTATTTGTTGTGGCTGTTAGTTTTGTGATTTTCAATGCAGCGGGAGTGCCTGGTATGGTGGCAGATATGGCAGGTTTGTTTCGGATTGGAGGCAATGGCCTGGTAAGTCAGGAATGCCTGTATTATCTTAAGAGTTATGGACCCTTGTTGCTGATTGGTATTCTGGGTTCTACCAATTATCCTGCCCGTTGGTGGAAGTATTTCGCTACAACCAAGTTTGGTGGAAAACTGTCCGTTGTGATAGAACCCCTGTGCCTGATTGGAATTTTATCTTTGTCTACGGCGTATTTGGTGGACGGATCCTTTAATCCGTTTTTGTATTTTAGATTTTAGAGGGAGCAACATGCAGAATAGTAGAAAATTCATTATCAATGTCAGGGCGGACAAAAAGTCTTTGACAACCATATTCGCAGTGGGGATTCTCTTTCTTGTGCTGGTGATGCTTGTCTGGTTAACTCCAGATGCGTCCCATTCTGTGACAGAGAGGCGCAAACTAAAGCAGATGCCGGAAATTAGTGTGGAGACTATTTTCAGCGGAAAATTCATGGCGGAATTTGAGGAGTATGCGCTGGATCAGTTCCCGTATCGAGACGCGTTTCGTGGTCTGAAGGCAACCACATCTCTGAAAATGGACAACAATGATATCTATGTAGTAGACGGCGTAATAGGCTCTATGGATTATCCTTTGAATGAGAGTAAATTAGAATATGCTGTACAACGGATTCAGAATGCGTGTGAGATACTTATGGCGGATACAAATAGCAGGTTGTTCTTTTCAATTATTCCGGATAAAAATTTTTTTATTGCGGCGCCGAATGGGTATTTGTCCTATGATCACAATGTGCTGGTGAAGAAGATGATAACGGAATTAGATGAGTTTCAATACATCGATATCTATCCTTTTCTGACGGCAGACAGCTATTATCGCACAGACACCCATTGGAAGCAGGAATCCATCATTCCGGTGGCAGAAGCGCTGTTGGCCGGAATGCAAGAGACGGCTACCGGTGAAGGCGTAACGGCCTATGGTGTTGCAAAGACGGCAGGCGAAATGAAGTTTGATGTCATGGAATATCGGACGGAAACTGCTGACGGAGATTTCCATGGGGTATATTACGGCCAGGCGGCGTTGCCGCTACAGCCGGACAAAATTCGGTATTTAACCAATGATATTATCGATGGATATCAGGTATTTGATTTTGAAAACAATAGGGAGATACCGGTCTATGATTTGGGCAAAATGGCATCGGACGACCCCTATGAATTGTTTGTGGGTGGGCCCTTGTCTTTGGTAACCATAGAGAATCCTGCGGTGGAAGAGGGACAGTTGATTGTATTTAGAGATTCGTTTGGTAGTTCTATAGCCCCCTTGTTGGCGCAGAATTACGCCAAGACAACACTGATTGACATTCGTTATATTCAGCCGTTGATGTTGAAAAAAATGGTAGACTTTACGGATGCAGATGTGTTATTTATGTATAGTAGTATGGTGTTAAATCATAGTGAGACTTTGAAGTAAGAAAATGCCGAAAAAGCGATGTACAAAAGTGCGATGGCGGAAAGGTTGTAATATGACGAAAAAGAGATTTTATATTGGTGTCATACTCATTGCTATAGTTCATATTGCGCTATGTCTGTTTTTTGGCAGTCAGAAGTCAGGCTTTCACGAGGACGAATATTATACCTATTGGTCCGTGTCCTGTGAGGATGTGACCCCTGCCAATTTCACCTGGCATACGGGGTATGAATTGCAACAGCGTTTTTTGGTAAAGCTGGGAGAACAATTCTCCTACGATATGGTCATCAAAAATCAGGCGGCAGACGTGCATCCGCCCCTGTATTACATGGCCTTACATACCTTGATGTCGCTGTTTCCGGGGCGGTTTTATAAGTGGTTTGGCATCCTGCTGAACCTGGGTTTTTCGTTGGTTACTCTGGTGGGAATTGTTGGTGTGTTTTATCACCTGGCGGAGGCGAAGGAAACAGTAGTCGCGGCGGGTAAGAGCAATGTTGAGACTCCTTTCGAAAAGAGAGGACAGGATGCGAGATGCTTGATAGCACTGTTTTGCGGTCTGGCTTATGGGATTTCGCCTTCTGCCATCAGCGGTGTGATGCTGACCAGAATGTATGCCATGTCCACCATGTGGACGGTTCTGTATGCACTGGTATTTTTGCTGTTAATAAAGGAATTGGGAGGCAGTAAGAAACGGTTTGCATTGCTGACTTTGTGTGGAGGATTGATTTGCTACGCCACCTTTTTGACCCATTATTTTTCTTTGCTGGTGCCTTTTTTCCTAACTTTATTTTATTGCATTTATGTTTGTATCCGCGGAAAAGGTTTTGTGCGGATGTTCCTTTATGGTATCAGTATGGTGGCGGCCATTGGACTGGGGATTCTCAGTTATCCGGTGAGCCTGCAGCATATCTTTGCCGACTATCGCGGAGAGGGTGCCATAGAGGGGCTGCTTGGCGCATCCTGGCAGGTGGTAACCATGTTTGGCGGATACATCAACAATCGAGTGTTTGCAGGTTTGTTGATTCCCTGTTTGATTGTGTTTGTAGCGGCGCTGGTGTACCTGGTCATCAAAAGGGTTCAAGTATACAAATTGATTACGCTTACGGTTACTTGTGGGCTTTCCTTCTTGTTCTTGTGCCAGGTGGCACTTCGGGTGGGAGAGGATGCCTGCCGGTATTTCTATCCTGTGATGGCGTTGATTATCCCCTTGATGGCGTATGTGATTGTTATGGCGGTTTGCACTTTGACGGGAGAGATTTGTTGCAAGGATGCGGTGCAGTCAGATGGCAAATCCAATGTTTGTAGAGTGCAAACAGCGAAAAAGTGGATTCAATGTGGATTTGCCGTGTTGATGGTGTGCATTGTGCTGTTCCCCTACGTCCTTGGTCTTAGCACCGGCAAGGTGGCATTTTTATATCGGGACGATGCGCAGAAGGTGGCATTTTCTCAGGCACACAAGGAGTATCCTTTGATTATGGTGTATTCCCAGGACAAGCGATATCGGGCTTGGTATGTAGATAATCAGTTGTGGCCCTATGACAAGATTCTTTATATGGAATATCAGTATAAAGATTTGCTGGACGACAAAACCCTGTCAGAGGCAGAAAAAATCGTGGTTTATATGGATGCACCGGTGGATTTATTGGATGCTTTGATTGCAAATAACCCGAAGTTGTCGAAATACACTTTGGTTCGTCACGATCCTTATTTCTATGTGTATTTGGTGGAGTAATTTTATTACCTACGATTGCTAACATTTTATGAATTTTATCTTGACTTTTTCCTGCCGATAAGGTAATATCTATTTTGTTCGCAGGAATGGCGGAATTGGCAGACGCGCACGGTTCAGGTCCGTGTGGTAGCAATACCATGAGAGTTCAAGTCTCTTTTCCTGCATAGTAAAAGCCCCGAGTTTTCGGGGCTTGTTTTATTTCGTGTTGCATTTCGTGTTGCTTTTACCATCTGCGGAGTTGTTATAATGGTACAGGATGTAAATTCGGTGTTGCCGGGGATGAGTTTACCATCTAAGGAGTGATTTTTGTGGTACGGGATGTAAATATGATGCGTTTCGTAATAAATTTACCATCTGCGACGCAATTATGTCGGCACAGGATGTAAATTGGGTGGAAACGGGGACAAAATTACCATCTCAGAAACAAATATTTTGGGTCGGGATGTAAGCGCTGACTAAATGCCTTTAGCTATTAGCCTATAGGTGGATGAATTGACGGTAATTAGAATGCAGTGTCCACGTTTATTTTCTTATATACGAATTCTTATACTCACTTGGCGTAACCCCTGTCTTTGCGGTAAATATCTTGCCGAAATGGTAAATGTCGCTATAGCCCAATGTGAGGGCGATATCTCTTATCAGCATTTTCTCGCTGAGCAACAATTCCTTGGCCCGTTCGATTTTCATATTTAGTACATATTCCTTCGGGGACACGCCGTGTTTTTCCCGGAACAAGGTTTCGAAATAGCGGTAGCTTACACCGGTGTGAGCAGCAGCTGTTTCCAGACGGAAGTCGTTTTGCAGATAGTTTTCATGTAAATAATCGACGCCCTTGGCTATCTTATCGTATTTATGTGCCGGCTGGTACATATGTAACTGCTTTGCCATTAAGCCCACGATGCGATAGAAGGATGATTTACAGTCCGGAAGATAGGCGGGATTATTTCTGTTCCAGTCGGTTTCTAGCCTGGTGAAGTAGGACTTCACAGATCCTGAATCGGAAAAGCGAACCAGAAAAGGGGCGCAGTGTTTCCCGGTGGTTTCGAAGTCCAAAACCATCACAATACTTTCCGGGTCGGATAAAGTGATGATGTAATTCTCATCCTTGGGAATGTAAAGTACAGAACCGGGAACGGCTTCGACTTTGAAGGTGCCGAATTGGTAGGTTTCTGTGCCTTTTACCGTGTAGAGCAGACCATGGTGTCTTCTGCCTTTGTTGTGCATGGGATAGTCGGAACGGGATGCTACATAGGTTTGCACAAAACAAAGTTCGGAAATGCACAGTTGATTTAAAAAGTCAAATGTAATATTCATTTTAAATGTCACCTCCAAATAGACTTATAAAACGGATAATACCACATTATCACGAATCATTTTACGTTTCAAGAACTCAAATAAAATATTTCGTAAAAACACTATTTATTCGCAAAAAGGCATTTACTTTCCGGATGGGAAAGAATATAGTAAAGGTGTAATGGCGCGGGGCGCATAAAAATGTATGTGAGAGTACAGTTGATGGGAGCGAGGAACATTACATGAGTTATATCAGCGAAAAAGACAGAAATTATATCGAAAATAAATATCACAAAAAAGGGGATCCCAATTTTAATCCATTGCAGAGATTCAATTATCATGGATACGAATATGATCCTGCCACCGGCCTGGATGATGCTCAGATGGCGGCAGGATTGGAGAAATTGATAGAGGAGACCAAGGGGCAGGACCACGCTTTGGTGAAGGCAAAATGTTTTGCGTTTGTGTTGGACAATGCCAGAATTGATGCTCCTGCAGAGGATTATTTCTTCGGGTTCTATAACTGGGGCAGACCTTTAGGGAAAACCTTGATTTCCAAGTGGTACAATGAGGTGTTTGCATCCATGCCGAAAGTGATGCAGATTATGGAAGATTACGAGGCATCCGGCACCGGTGAGTTGTGCCTGGATACGGATCATGTGGTGCCTGACTGGAGAGACATCTTTGGACTGGGATTTACGGGGCTGAAGGACCGTGCCCGGAAATATTATGAGGAACGCAAAAATGAACGGAACAACATGAGTGGCGTCTTCTGTGAAGAGGAAGGAACAGAGGGAGGTCTTACCCCCAAGCAGGAAGCTTTTTTTGCCTCCATTCAGATAGAGTATGAGGCGGTTTTGCGACTGATTGACAGACTGGCAGATTATACGGAAGAGCATCCATCCGAGAAATCGGATTTGATTGTGAGAAGCTTTCGTTCCTTGAGAAATAATCCGCCTCAGAATACGTTTGAAGCTCTTTTGATGATGTACACTTTCCATATTTGTTCCGAGTCAGTGGATATGTATCAGGTGCGTTCTTTGGGCAACGGGTTGGATCGTAGCCTGTATGCTTTTTACAAAAAGGATTTGGAGGAGGGCGTGTTTACCAGAGAGCAAATCCGCACCTTTTTGGCATATTTATTCATGCAGTATGCCGCCATCGACAATTATTGGGGGCAGCCTTTTTATCTGTGCGGAACGGATTTCGATGAAACCACAGATATCAGCGATTTGACTTTGGATATTTTAGAGGTGTATGACAGCCTGAATATCTATAACCCGAAGATTCAAATCAAGATTGATTATCATACAAATCCAAGGATTATACACAAGGCACTGGAAATGATTCGTGCAGGTCATAACAGTATCGTGTTCTGTTGTGTGCCGGGTATTACCAAGTCCTTGACGACCTGCTATGGTGTGACGGAAGAAGAAGCCAGAAACTGTGATATTAGCGGATGTAATGAAATGCATATCCGGGGCAGTGAGGCTTGTATGATTTCCGGATACCCTAATGCGGCGAAGGCGCTTTGTTATGTATTCAACAACGGATTGGATACCATCACTGGCAAGCAGCTTGGTCTGACCACGGGAGATGTGACCACATTTCGGACCTACGAAGATTTTTATGATGCATTTATCAAGCAGTTTTCCTATATGTTGGACACTTTCCTGCATACGGCCAGAGCATATGAAAAATATGTCAGTGAGATTTGCCCTTCCGTTATGTTGTCAGCCACCATTGAAAGCAGTCTGCAAAAGGCAGTGGACGCTTATGGATTTGGTGTGAAATATCCTACTTCCTGCCTGCTTTTATGTTCTTTTGCCACCACGGTGGATTCTTTATTGGCAGTAAAGGAGTTGGTGTTTGAAAAGAAGATAGCGACCTTGTCCCAAATGCGAGATGCACTTTTGCATAACTGGGAGGGATACCTGGAATTGCACCGGGAAGCCCTGCGGGCAGAGAAAAAATATGGCAATGGAAATCCTATGGCAGATGCAACAGCGGCAGAACTTTTTCAGTGGTTTAGCAAATATGTGACCGGTCAGAAAAATAGCCGTGGTGGGGTTTATAAAGTGGGTGTACCTTCCACCCGTCATTTCATCGGTCAGGGCAAGGTAACCGAAGCCACTCCGGATGGGCGAAAAAAAGGAGAAGAATTCTCTAAAAATGCAGCTCCCGTTGTGGGTATGGAAAGAAAGGGTGTGACGGCCATGATTCGGTCCGCACTTTCCACCCGACCCTGGTTGTTCTCTGAAGCATATGTGCTGGATGTGATGTTGCATCCTTCCGTTTTCGAGGGAGAAGATGGCTTGCAAGCGGTAAAGGGTCTGGTTGATATGTATATGAAAAATGATGGTATTTCCATCCAGTTTAATGTGTTTAACGCGCAAACCCTGCGGGATGCACAGAAACATCCTGAAAAATATGAAAACCTGCAGGTGCGTATTTCCGGTTGGAATGTGCTGTGGAACAATATGAGTCGGGAAGAGCAGGACGCGTATATTAAGCGTGCGGAAGGATTGGGAGGTACAGCAAAATGAAAAGACAACCATTCTTCTCTGTTCGAAGAAATATGGTGTTAAGCGCAGTTTTTTACACCTTTCTCTGGGGAAGCGCTTTTCCTCTTGTGAAGATTTGTATGGAATGCTTTCAGATTGATGCAACAGATAATATGTCCAAATGTCTGTTGGCAGGCATTCGATTTACCATTGCCGGTATACTTACATTGATTTTTCATCGATTCTTTGGGACCGATGGGCTGAAACTTGACCGCAAGCAACTTCGATATGTGACAATATATGGTCTCGTGGCCACCTCGATGCAGTATGCGCTGACCTATATAGCACTGTCCCGTATGGATGGATCCAAGGGCGCAGTGTGGGATCAATTGGGTGTGTTCATCATTGTGTTGACCGGTGGATTAGTATTCCGGGACGAGAAACTTGGATTGTATAAATTGCTGGGATGTGCTATCGGATTTATTGGGGTATTGGCTATCAATACTTCCAGTGTGGGATTTTCCTTTAGCCTGGCAGGAGAGGGCGTGATGCTTTTGGTGGTCGTGTGTCAGACATTATCTTTCTTTTTGGCAAAGGGCAGTTCCTCTATCATGGCAGCATCAAAAATGGTGGGTTACGGACAACTTTTTGGTGGCGTGGCATTGACAATAGTGGCATTCACTTTTGGAGGCCATATCACCACAGTCAATCCATTGGCAGTTGTAACCCTGATTGGTTTGGCAATGATTTCGGCAGTAGCTTATACGCTGTCGCTGATGCCGCTGAAATATTTTCCCGTATCAGAAGTGTCAGCATTTAATTTGCTGATTACGGTGTTTGGCGTGGTGATGTCAGCAGCATTGTTGGGAGATAATATTTTTCGGTGGAATTATTTGATTTCGTTGGTTTTGATTAGTTTTGGTATTTTGCTGATTAATAGCACAGGTAAGAAGTAGAATTTTGGAGGAAAAGAAAAATGTGGAATCGATTTGACAAAGAAAGACATCTGTTAAATCTGTATGATAACCCCAATTTTGAACCGGGCACCGGCATGATGGATCGCAACGAAATTGTGCGCGGCGTGCAAAAGTATGTGGAGAATCTGGAGTCACAGGGCTATTCTCATACCATCATCAAAGCCAGGGCAGTGGAGTACTTATTGCAGAATGCAGCCATCGAGGTGAATCCCATCGATTGGTTTGGCTTTAATTTTTCCGGATGGCTGACCGTGAAGAAACGCAAAGAACTTGGAGTGACCCAATGGCCGCTTACATTCCTCAGTGAGAAATGGTTGAATGACCTGCCCACCACATCGGAGTTTGATGCGGCGGCAGCAAATATTGCGGAAACCGGCGCGGGACTTTTCTGGTGCGATTATGACCATAGCGTGCCCAACTGGGATGCGGTGATCGGGTTAGGATTTCAGGGAATTTTGGATAGAGCAAGATACTACCATAATATGCACAAGGAAAACGGCACCATTACGCCTGCAAAGGAAGAGTATTATCAGGCGGTAGAGATGGTGTACGAAGCGATTTTAACCTTTATGCAGCGCTTCGTGGAAGTGGCTAGGAAGCATGTGGACGAAGACCCCAAGATGCCCATTGTGGTGGAATGTCTGGAAACCATTGCGACAGACACCCCTAAGACCTTATATCAGTATTTGACATTGACATATTTCTATCATTTATTACAGGAAATGGTGGACAATATTCAGGTGAGAACCTTGGGTAATCTGGATGTGGATGGCTATCCCTACTACAAGGCAGATGTGGAAGCCGGCAGAATGACCCGAGAACATGCAGAGGAGTTATTCCGTTATTTCTTTGAGAAGTATACCCTACAGGGGCATAGATTCTCCCAGCCCCTTTATTTTGGTGGCATGGACGAAAATGGGGACAGCGCCATCAATGAATTGTCTTACACGATGTTGGATGCCTATGACAAATCCGTGATTGTGAACCCTAAGCTTTTCATCAAAGTGATGCCCAACACGCCGGATGCATTTTTGAAAAAAGCATTGGATATGATTCGTCGCGGACGCAACTGTATCGTATTTATCAACGAGGAATTAGGACAGAAAATCTCCAGAAAATTGGGAAGAACCGAAGAGGAAACCCGCAGGCTTGTGGGTACCGGATGCAACAACTTTGCATCCCGTGGTAAGGAGACCGTGCCGGAGCATATGTATGTGAACCTGGCAAAAGGTGTGGAGCTGGCATTCTTCGACGGTGTGGATCCTAAGACAGGGGCAGAAATTGGTTGCAAGACGGGAGACGTGAGCAATTTCAAGACCTTTGAGGACTTTAAGAAGGCATATATCGCGCAGACAGAATGTCTGATTCAGAAAGCCTTTGTTATCTCTGATTTTTATGATTCTCATTTATTGGATATCAATCCTGCTCCCATGTACTCCGGCACTATGGAAGACAGCGTGAAATGTGGTCGGGATGCTTACCATAATGGTGTAAAATATAACAATACAGTTATGTTCCTGAGTTGCCATGCTACTGCAGCGGATTCCCTGATGATGGTGAAAAAATATGTGTACGATTTAAAACAGGTTACCATCGAGGAAATGCGGGATGCCCTTTTGGCAAACTGGGTAGGCTATGAAGAGTTGCAGCAGACTTTGTGGAACGATCCTGAGAAATTCGGCAACGACATCGATAGTGTAGACAATTTGACGGTGGAACTTTTGAACCACTTTACCTCCATTGTTACCAGCCGTAAAAATGTTCGTGGCGGACACTTCGTGGTAAATGGTGAATCCATCATTTATTCCCATACTTGGGCGGATAAATGTGGTGCCACACCGGATGGCCGTGCAAGAGGAGAGCTGCTTTCTAAAAATATGAGTGCATCTATCGGTCAGGACCGCCGGGGTATAACAGCTCACATTAAGTCTGTGACAAAAATTGATGCCACCAATTTAGCTTATGGCTGTCCTTTTGATTACATGTTACATCCTTCGGCAGTGAAGGGGGAAAATGGTTTAAATGCTATGCTGGGGCTGCTGCGTACCTTTATGAAGAGGGGCGGATATGGCTACCAGGGCAATGTACAGGATGCGGAAACTTTGAAGGATGCCAAGGCAAATCCTGAAAAGTATCCCAATCTGCAGGTCCGTGTCAGCGGTTGGAGCTGGTTCTTTACCCAGATGGAAGAGAATTTCCAAGACGAGTTCATTCGTCGTGCAGAAATGGAAATTGGTATATAATGGAGGATGAAAATGGGAAATGGCAATATCTTTGATGTGAAACATTTTGCCGTGCACGATGGACCGGGTATCCGCACTACCGTATTTTTCAAGGGTTGTCCCCTAAGATGCATCTGGTGCCATAACCCGGAGAGTATTTCGATGGAAAAGCAACTGGGATTTTTGTCTCATAAATGTGTGCGCTGTGGCAAATGTGTGACAGTCTGTCCGCAGGGTGCACATTACATAGATGAAAAGGGGCAACATAAATTTGACAGAAATAAATGTGTTGCCTGCGGAACATGTGTGAGTGCCTGTTATGCCAAGGCGTTGACCCTGTATGGAAAACAAGTAGAAGTGGCGGAGTTGGTGGACGAATTATTGGAAGATAAAGATTTTTATGATTCTTCCAATGGCGGCGTGACTCTTTCCGGAGGTGAGTGCCTGATGCAGGCAGAATTTTGTACAGAACTTTTGCACTGTTTGAAAGAGCAGGGGATACATACTGCGGTGGATACTTGCGGGTTTGTGCCCAGGGAAACTTTGGACAAGGTGATACCTTTTACAGATGTATTCCTTTATGATATGAAGGCGGTGGATGAGGAGGTACATCTGACCTGTACGGCGCGTCCCAATGGGGTGATTTTGGAAAATCTGCGTTATCTTGATGAAAAAGGATGTAAGATAGAAATCAGAATTCCCTTCGTGCCGGGATGGAACCATGGACAGATAGAAAAGATGGCAGAAATTTTGCACGGTTTAACAAATGTGGTTGGCGTGAGAGTATTACCATATCACAATTATGCCGGCACCAAATATCGTTCGCTGGATATGCAAGATACTTTACCGGAACAAATTCCCACAGATGAGGAATTGAAGCAGGCAAAGGACATTCTTCGCGAATATGGAATGACCGTTCTGGATTAAATTAGAGAAGCATAGAGAAATGAAGCGCAGAGAGAATTTAACTCTCTGCGCTTTTAAAAAGGAAATTGTCTTTTATTGCAGAATATAATAAGTAGGAGGGTACCATCATGATAATCAGAGAACGATTGGAGCAATGGGAGCGGGACCATTTGAGTCCTTATGCAACCTTAAGCGTGAATTCCAAAGGAAGAGCAAAAGAGGAAGAACCCTGTGACATCAGACCGGTGTTTCAAAGGGATAGAGATAGAATTATACACTGTAAAGCATTCCGGAGGCTGAAGGATAAAACCCAGGTGTTTTTGGTGCCGGAGGGAGATCATTATCGCACCCGCTTGACCCATACCCTGGAAGTGGCGCAGACCGCCAGAACCTTAGCTAAGGCGCTGCAGTTGAATGAGGAATTGGCAGAGGCCATTGCTCTGGGGCACGACTTGGGTCATACTCCCTTTGGACATGCCGGAGAAAGAGCACTCAATAGAATCTGTCCTTTGGGCTTTGAACATAGCAGACAAAGTGTCCGCACCGTAGAACGATTGGAAAAGCGCGGACAGGGATTGAATCTTACGGTAGAGGTAAGGGATGGTATTATGAATCATCAGACTTCCGGAGAACCTTTTACCCTGGAGGGGAAAATTGTTCGTATTTCCGATAAGATTGCCTATATCCATCACGATATGGATGATGCAGTGCGGGGCGGTATTTTGAGGGAAGAAGATGTGCCTGTGGCCATTCGGGAAGTCATCGGCAGTTCCACCGGTGAGCGGTTGGATCATTTCATCCATGACGTGGTGACCACCAGTATGGGACGGGATGATATTGTGATGTCTCCGGCAGTTGGGAAAGCCATGAAGGATATGCGGGAATTTATGTTTGAAAATGTATATCTGAATCCGGTGGTCAAAAAGGAAGAAAGCAAGGCGGAAATGTTGATGGAGACACTGTATCAGCACTATATGCAGAACATTGACGACCTTCCTGAAGAGTTTCTGTCTTTGATTGCCCAGGGAGATGACAGAGAGCAGGTGGTATGCGATTATGTGGGAGCCATGACGGACCGGTTCGCCATTGCAAAATATGAGGAATTATACATACCCAAATCCTGGTCGTTGTAAGGCCAGGAAAATGCAGAGTGTTGAAAGTATAGTGAGGTAGAAATGTACTACTCAGATGAATTAGTAGAAGAAATCAGATCCAGAAGCGATATCGTGGATGTGGTTTCCGGATATGTGAAATTACAGAAAAAAGGTGCCAATCACTGGGGATGCTGTCCCTTTCATAGTGAGAAGACGCCCTCCTTTGCAGTCAATGGGAACAAGCAGATGTATCATTGTTTCGGATGCGGCGCAGGTGGCAATGTGTACACCTTTATTATGAATTATGAGAATCATACCTTTCCTGAAGCGGTGAAGATGTTGGCTGATAGGGCAGGCGTACAGATTCCGGAGCCGGAAATCAGTGAAGAGGCCAAAAAGCGCGAGAGTAGAAAAACCCGTCTGTTGGAGGTCAATAAGGAAGCAGCGAAATTCTTTTATTATCAACTTCGTTCTCCCAGAGGTGAAACCGGGCAGCAGTATTTCAAGAGAAGAATGCTGACCGAGGAGACCATGGGCAGGTTTGGCTTGGGATATGCAGGAAAAAATGGTGCAGAACTGGTGCAGTATTTGAGAAGCAAGGGCTTTGAAGATGACATCATCAAGGATGCGGGACTGGCAAGTCACTCTGAAAAGTACGGTCTGACCAGCCAATTTTGGAATCGTGTGATGTTTCCCATACAGGATAGCAATCATCGGGTCATAGGATTCGGCGGGCGCGTATTGGGAAATGGGGAACCCAAGTATTTAAACTCCCCTGAGACTCAAGTGTTTGACAAACGTAGAAACCTATATGGATTGAATTTTGCCCGGACAAGCCGCAGCGGCAACATCATTCTCTGCGAGGGATATATGGATGTGATCGCCATGCATCAGGCGGGATTTACTCAGGCAGTGGCATCCTTGGGAACAGCATTTACGCCGGAGCAAGCCAACATCCTGAGACGATATACGGATAGCGTGTTGATTGCCTATGATAGCGATGGAGCGGGTACCAAGGCGGCGCTAAGGGCTGTGGGTATCCTACGGGATGCGGGGCTTTCCGCCAAAGTGATCAATATGAGCCCCCACAAAGATCCGGACGAGTTTATGAAGGCAGAAGGAAAAGAGGCCTTCGAAGAGCGCATCAAGAATGCAGAGAATAGCTTCTTCTTTGAAATACGCATTTTAGAGCGGGATTACGATATGAAGGACCCGGAGGAAAAGACAAAATTCCACCAGCAGATTGCCCGGAAACTTTGTGAGTTTTCGGAGGATGTGGAACGGGACAATTACCTCCAGGCGGTGGCCCAGAAGTATTTTATCGGTATTGAGAATCTGCGCAAACTGGTGATGCGGGAAGCAGGAAAGATTGGGCTGGCCAAGCCTGTGGAACAGCCCAGGACCCTTACAAAGAATAAAAATTCCAAAGAAGAGAATGCCAAAAGAGACCAGAGGCTGTTGATTACATGGATAACGGACCAGCCTGATTTATACGGTAAGATAAAAAGATATATTACCCCCAAAGATTTCACAGAAGAATTATATCGGACTGTAGTGGAGCGCTTGTTTGCCGATTTAGAGCAGGGAGTGTTCAATCCGGCGGGCATCATTAGTATGTTTGAGGACCCGAAGGAGCAGGAAGAGGCGGCAAGTCTTTTTAACACCAATCTACCGGAATTGGAAACCACAGCAGAGCGGGAAAAGGCATTTCGTGACATTTTGCTTTCGGTGAAAAAAAGTAGTTATGAATACTATGTGACGAAAATGGGAAGTGAAATGGATGCTCTGACGCAGGTGGTTGCCGGCAAGAAGGCACTGGAAGAACTGGCGAAAACGCATATTTCTTTAGAATAAGGTGATATTAAAATAGACAAGATGAGGGAAAGTACCCCACAGGAAGGATGGAAAATTACAATGGATGAAAACATGATGGCGAAATTTCAAGAAAAGGTGAAAGCACTTCTTGCGATGGCGAAGAAGAAAAAGAACGTGTTGGAATACACGGAAATCAGTGAATTCTTCGCAGATATGCCTTTGGAAGAAGACCAATTCGAGAAGATTATGGAAATGCTGGAGCAAAACGGAGTGGATGTTTTGCGAATCCAGGAGACAGACGATGTGGACGAGGAATTCGTACCCTCCGAAGAAGATGATGTGGATATGGAGAATTTGGATTTGACCATTCCCGACGGCATCAGCATCGAGGATCCGGTACGTATGTATCTGAAAGAAATCGGTAAAGTGCCTTTGTTGTCAGCAGAAGAAGAGATAGAATTGGCACAGAGAATGGAGCAGGGCGACCAGGAGGCAAGAAAGCGTTTGGCAGAGGCTAACCTTCGTTTGGTAGTCAGCATCGCAAAGAGATATGTTGGCCGGGGAATGTTGTTTCTGGATTTGATTCAGGAAGGTAACTTAGGTTTGATCAAAGCGGTAGAGAAGTTTGACTACCGTAAGGGTTATAAATTCTCCACATATGCTACATGGTGGATTCGCCAGGCAATCACCAGAGCCATTGCGGACCAGGCAAGAACCATCCGTATTCCTGTGCACATGGTGGAGACCATTAACAAATTGATTCGCGTCAGCAGACAGCTGTTGCAAAAATTGGGAAGAGAGCCGTCCCCTGAGGAAATCGCAGAAGAGATGGGTATGCCTCCCGAGAAGGTGCGCGAGATTTTGAAGATCAGTCAGGAACCGGTTTCTATGGAAACCCCTATCGGTGAAGAGGAAGATAGCCATTTGGGCGATTTTATTGAGGATGATAATGTACCTGCGCCTGCAGAGGCAGCCGCATTTGTACTTTTGAAGGAACAGTTGGTAGAAGTTTTGGGTACCCTTACTGACAGAGAGCAAAAGGTGCTGAGACTTCGATTTGGTCTAGATGACGGACGTGCACGCACCTTGGAAGAGGTAGGTAAGGAGTTCAATGTTACCCGTGAGCGTATCCGCCAGATCGAGGCAAAGGCATTGAGAAAGCTGCGTCACCCCAGCCGCAGCAGAAAGTTGAAGGATTTCTTGGATTGATGAAAGCAGAAAAAGTGATATTGACAAAGAGATTACAAATGATAGCGGATATGATTACCATGGGCAATCGTCTGGTAGACGTGGGGTGTGACCATGGATTTCTGCCGTTGTATGTAATACAGCAAGGGATTAGTCCCAGTGCACTTGCGATGGATGTCAACCAGGGACCGTTGGAAGCCGCACGCAAAAATGTAGAAGAAGCCGGACTGTCAGAGTGCATTCAGTTACGTATTTCTGATGGATTAAAGGCATATAATGCCGGAGAGAGCGATACCATGGTATGCGCCGGCATGGGCGGCCCGCTGATGGAAAAGATTCTCACAGAAAGTTTTGATAAGGTTATGGGGTTGAAGGAGTTGATTTTACAACCCCAATCAGAAATCACCCAGTTCAGACAGTTCCTCCGCAGAAATGGACTGCACATAGTAGAAGAAGATGCAGTGGAAGAGGAAGGAAAATACTACATTGCCATGAAGGTCATTCCCGGTGCTGGGCAGGAAGGAGAACAGTCCTCCGGCGAATTTATGAATGCGGTAGAAGCAGGTGAGGAAGAATTGGAGCAGCAGAAATTGTTCGATACTTATGGAGAATGTTTGTTGCGAAGCAAGCATCCTGTGCTGAAAGAATACCTAGAGTTGCAGTTGAAAAATTTACAGCAGATCGAAGGTGGCCTGGAACTGCAGGAATCGGAGAAAGCCCTCAGCCGTCTGCCTGAAATTCGGGAGGAAATCGGGTTAGTAGAGAGTGCTCTATCCTATATTTCTTTTGATGTATAGCATCTATTTGTAATACGACATAAATCAGAAAGGATGGTGCCGATATGATTACAGTTACGATCAGAGAAAAAACGCTTCAGGTGGAGCAAGGCACCACGTTTGAAGCAATTGCCGGGATGGTGGCAGAAGAGTATGACGGAATGATTGCCGTAGCGTTGGCCAATGGAAAAATCCGGGAACTGTTTAAGAAGGTCGTTAAAAATTGTGAGGTGGATTTCTTTACGCTGAGGGATGATGTGGGACATAAGACCTATGTGCGTACGGCATTGATGCTGTTCTTTAAGGCAGTAAATGATGTCTATGGGCAGCAGGAAGCAATCCACAGCAAAGTGGACTTCACCATCGGCAGAGGCACCTACATTAAGGTCCCGCAAAGCGTCCCTGTAAATGCACAGTCTGCTCAGGCGATCAAAGAACGCATGCAGGAACTGGTGGCTGCGGATGTTCCTTTTATGAAACGTTCCTATCCCTTGGACGAGGCGATGGAATTGTTTGCGTCCAAAGGAATGACGGATAAGACAGGATTATTTCGGTATCGTCGTGGCTCCTATGTAAATATTTATGAGATAGAAGGCTATTACGATTATTATTACGGCTATATGTTGCCCCGTACGGGATATGTGAAATGGTTTGATGTAATTCCCTATGAGAAGGGCTTTATGCTGATGTTGCCCTCCAAGAGAAAACCGGAAGAGTTGGAAGAGTTTTCGGAAAGACGAAAACTGTTCCAAACCTTGGAAAAGGCGGATTTATGGGGAGAGAAAATCGGTATCCAGACGGCAGCAGGACTGAATGATGAAATCTGCTTCGGCTCAATGAATGACTTGATTTTGATTCAGGAGGCGGATCAGGAGAGAAGAATCGGGGAGATTGCCAAGGATATTGTAAGTCGCGGCAATGTGAAATTTGTCATGATTGCGGGTCCTTCCTCTTCCGGAAAAACTACGTTTTCCCACAGATTGTCCATACAGCTGCGAACCATGGGGAAAAAGCCCCATCCCATTGCGTTGGATGATTATTTTATCAACCGAGACCGGACCCCTAGGGATGAAAACGGAAATATGAATTTCGAGTGTTTGGAAGCCTTGGATGTGGACCTGTTTAATCAGGACATGACCAGACTCCTGGCAGGAGAGACGGTGGAGTTGCCCACATACAATTTTAAAACAGGGCAGAGAGAATACCGCGGAAATACAAAGAAATTGGGACAGGACGATATTTTAGTGATTGAGGGAATCCATGGCTTGAATCCTAAGATGAGTTATGCACTCCCTGATGAGAGCAAGTATAAGGTGTATATCAGTGCCTTGACTACTCTCAATATTGATGTTCACAACAGAATTCCCACCACAGATGGCAGACTGTTGCGCAGAATGGTGCGGGATAACAGGACCAGAGGTACGAATCCTCAAGGAACCATACGCATGTGGCCCTCTGTCCGCAGGGGTGAGGAGGAGAATATCTTCCCCTTCCAGGAAGATGCTGATGCAATGTTTAACTCTGCTCTGATATATGAGTTGGCAGTATTGAAGCCTTATGCGGAGCCCCTGTTATATCAGGTGCCCAAAGATTCCCCGGAATATTATGAGGCTAAGAGATTATTGAAATTCTTGGAATATTTCTTGAGCATGCCCAGTGAAAGCCTGCCAACCCATTCTATTTGTAGGGAATTTGTGGGTGGAAGCTGTTTCAATGCGTAAAAGAATGATATATACCTAATGCAAAATAACTTGCAAAGGTTGTATGTAATGGATATAATACCAACGTGAGTAAGACAAATGTTCGCGGCTGTAGCAATACAGGTGAGGAAAGTCCGGGCTTCGCAGGGCAGGATGCCGGATAACGTCCGGTGGAGGCGACTCCAAGGATAGTGCAACAGAAATATACAGCCACTTTGGTGGTAATGGTGGAAGGGCAGTGTAAGAGACTACCGCCTGTCCGGTAACGGACAGGGCATATGTAAACCCCATCCGAAGCAAGACCAAATAGAAAGCCATAGGTCGGCCCGGCCTGCTTTCAGGTAGGTTGCTTGATGCGATTGGCAACAATCGTACTAGATAGATGAACATTCACGACATAACCCGGCTTATCGTTTTGCTCACGAAAAAAGTCCCCATAATGCATTGTGTAGTAACACAGCGCATTATGGGGACTTTTTGATTCGATAGTAAACATGCCTGCTGTAAACCACAGAGGATGTTATTTTTTCCATTGTTTTTGTATAAAACTTAGGACGGCTTTTTGATATCGTTCCGGTGCTACCATATAGCATAATCCATGGTCTGCCTCCGGCACCACTTCCAATGTAATTAGGTCGGGGCAAGCCTCCTTGATTTTTTTGCTCATTTCACAGGGAACGAAGCCATCTGCCTGTCCGTGAAACAATAAAACGGGAATGCGGTTCTGCCTTAGGGCAGTGATTACGGTGCATTCCTCCAGGGCGAACCCGCCAAAGAGAAGAGCACCTAACCATACAAAAGGATACACTAATTTGGCAGGGAAATGCAAATCCCTACACACCTTCTGGATGATTTCTTTGGGGGAGGAGAAGGGACAGTCCGCCAGAATGCCCACCACATTTTCCGATAGGCCTAAGCTTGTGGACATAAGTACGGTGGATGCTCCCATGGATAATCCCCATAGGAATACAGGGGTATCTGCACCGAAAGTTTCTTTTATAAATTCCAGCCAGGTCAGCACGTCGAAGCGTTCCTTGATGCCGAAGGAGATGGTTCTTCCCTGGCTTTTGCCGTGGGCGCGTTGATCTGTTAATATCACATTGTGTCCAAGAGAGAGTGCTAATTTGCCACCGCCACAGGAATCCAAAAAGGCATTGCTTTTATAGCCGTGAAACATCAGGTGTACCGGGGTACTTTTCTGTCCCTGATAGAGCCGACCAAACAGCTTCAATCCGTCGTGGGAAAGTACACTGCACTCCGTACAGGGCAAGGCTTTCATGTCGGCTACGCATTGCCGAATGGTTTCCATATGAGGTTTGTATGCCTCACCCGAAGGAAGTTCGTTTAATTCCGCCCCTGGCGTAGGCGCCTGAAAGGCAGTTTTATATGCATAAAAAGAGCCTAAGATAATGAAGAAAATTAGCATTAGGAATAGTAGTAAAGTAATATGCATATGACACCTCTATAGAATAATTAGTAGGACTGATGTATGTATTGTAGAACAAGAATAACACAGTTATTTCATGATTGCAAACAGCAGGTTGCTTATGATATAATAGCCTTTGCTTTATTTGAGAATAATAATCGGAGAGATGATAAATGACATTTGTGAAAGAACTTTGGGGAAAAATCAAAAAGCTGTTTGAGCCCACGGATATGACGGTGGGTACACCGTGGAAAAGTATTGCTATGTTTGCTGTGCCGATGATCATCGGTAATATTGCGCAACAGTTGTACAGCACGGTGGACAGCATCGTGGTGGGTAAATATATCGGTGACAATGCCTTGGCTGCGGTAGGTAGCGCGGCCCCTCTTGTGGTGTTGTTGATGGTTTTGTTTGTGGGCATCTCTGCAGGCTCCACCATTATGGTATCCCAGTATTTTGGAGCAAAATCCAGAGAAGATTTGTCCCATACCATCGGAACCAGTATTGTATTAATTGGAGTGGTATCTGTGGCAATGATGATAGTATTACCTCAATTTGCCCGTCCTATGCTGGAACTTTTGGATACACCGCCCAGCATTATAGATGACTGTACCCTGTATTTAAAGGTTAGTATTTGGGGCGTTGCAGGTATGGGCTTTTACAACATCCTGACGGGTGTTTTGCGAGGAATGGGTGACACCTTTTCTGCGCTGATTTATCTGTTGATTGCCACAGTCATCAATGTGGTACTGGATATCTGGTTCGTGGCCGGATTTGGTATGGGTGTGTACGGCGTGGCACTGGCTACGGTGATTGCACAGTTTATTTCTGCGGCTATGTGTTTTGTGAAACTTCTGCGTATGCGAGATGTTTTTGACTTGGGGAAGGAACAGTTGAAATTGTCCCGCAAATACACCGGCCAGTTAATTAAGTTGGGCATTCCTTCCGGTGTGACACAGGCAATTATGTCTGCGGCAATGATTACCGTGCAGGCCCTCACCAATAGTTTTGGAGAGTTGTTTATTGCGGCCAACGTCATCGTCATGAGAGTGGATGGTTTTGCTATGATGCCCAATTTCTCCTTCGGTATGGCGATGACCACTTTTGCAGGACAGAATGTGGGTGCGAAGAAATTTGACCGTGTGAAAACCGGAGCAAAACAGGGCACCGTTATAGCAGTGGGATGCGCCGTGGTGATTACTACCATCATCCTGCTCTTTGGAAAATACCTCATGGAAATCTTTACGGATACGCCGGAATTGGTACAGCAGAGCGTGTATATTATGCGTATCCTGGCAGTAGGATATATCGCTGTGGCAGTGACCCAGAGCTTGTCCGGTGTGATGCGAGGCGTGGGTGATACAGTAACCCCCATGTGGATTGCTATGATACAGACCATTGCCCTTCGTATTCCCATTGCATACGGCATTTCCTATTTGACGAAAACACCGGAACTTCCCACAGGAAGATTTGAGTGTGTGCATGTATCCCTCCTGATTTCCTGGGTGATGGGAGCGGTGTTGACCAGTCTGTTCTATAAATCAAGTAAGAAGAAGTTAATGAATATGGATGTAAGCAGGGCGTAATGCCTTGCTTACATTTTCCCTTTGGTTTACAGGGATCATCGCCACATTCCGGCCTTTGTGTAAACTGTCAAATGTTCTTTCACATTCATCGGAGGAGTCCCTCTGAATCACCGAAATTATAGTCGTATAAATTATCTTTGTCGGCATTTGTCGATGAAATCTTTGGGTGTCTGAATTTGTCTGGGTTATTCTGCCCACAAACTTCATTTTTACTAATAAAAATAAGGGATTTCCCGTTTTCTGCCTCATTCAGGAAACCTGTCGAAAGGAGGAATTTTATAAAAGAAAACAGAAGAAAAGAGCGGAATTGCACGATGGAAATAAATTCTCATTTAGTGCGAAGTATTGTATAAATAGTATTGTCCTCCCGTGGGGGAATTCATGGGCGGAGTATTACCGGAAAAAGTCTTAAAATAAGAAGGGAGAACGAGAATGACAGATAAGGTAATTGAAAACAATCAAGTGACGGTGATGGGAGAGGTGGTCAGCGGATTTACCTTTAGTCACGATATTTTTGGAGAGGGCTTTTACATGATGAATGTGAGTTGTAAAAGGCTCAGTGAAAGCTATGATGTGATACCGGTGATGGTATCAGAGCGATTATTAGATGTGAGCAAGGATTACATCGGGGAGCTGGTGTGCATCCATGGCCAGTTCAGGTCCTACAATCGCCATGAGGAGCGCAAGAATAAGCTGGTGCTCTCTGTGTTTGCCAGGGAGATTCATTTTATAGACGAGATGGAGGAAAGTTCCAAGACCAACCAAATCTTTTTGGACGGATATATTTGTAAGGAGCCTATCTATAGAAAGACGCCTTTGGGAAGAGAAATCGCAGATTTGCTGCTGGCGGTGAACCGCCCCTATGGAAAATCCGACTATATTCCCTGTATTTGCTGGGGGAGAAATGCCAGATATTCCGGCAATTTCAAGGTGGGAGACAAATGCGCCGTTTGGGGCAGAATTCAAAGCCGTGAGTATATGAAGAAGTTAGATGAAGAAAATGTGGAAAAGAGAGTGGCCTTTGAGGTGTCTGTCAGCAAGTTGGAATTGAGTGATGTTTCCGATGTAAGATGACAATCAAAGTTACATAAATCCTTGACAGTCCCGATAGATAATGCTATATTTTTTATGGTTGATATCGACCTTAAGGAGGCAGAAAAATGGCAATTTACAAGGGCGCAGGTGTGGCGATTGTAACACCTATGTTTCAGGATGGAACAGTGAACTATGAGAAGTTTGCTGAATTAATCGAATTTCAGATTGCAAATAAGACCGATGCGATTATTGTTTGTGGTACGACCGGAGAATCCTCCACCCTCAGCAATGAAGAGCATTTGGATGTAATTAGATATTGTGTGGAGGTTGTGGCAGGCAGAGTGCCTGTGATTGCAGGTACCGGTTCTAACTGTACAGAATCTGCCATTTACTTGTCTACAGAGGCAGAAAAAGCAGGGGTTGACGGACTTTTGCTGGTAACCCCCTATTATAACAAAGCAACACAGAATGGTCTGTATGAGCATTTCAAGGCGGTTGCAGATTCCGTAAAGGTGCCCATCATTCTTTACAATGTACCTTCCAGAACAGGATGCAACATCCTGCCTGAGACAGTGGTTCGACTTTGTAAGGATGTGGAGAACATCGTTGGTGTGAAGGAAGCCAGCGGTAACATTAGCCAGATTGCCCATTTGGCAGCACTTGCAAAGGGATGTGTTGATATTTATTCCGGAAATGATGATCAGATTGTTCCCATCATGTCTTTGGGTGGTATCGGAGTTATCTCCGTACTTTCCAATGTTGCGCCTCTCCAGACCCACGAGATTTGCCAGAAGTACTTGGATGGCGATGTGCAGGAAAGCGCACGCATGCAGCTAGAGGCGATTGACCTTGTAAATGCGCTGTTCTGCGAAGTGAATCCCATTCCCGTGAAGGCTGCTTTGAACCTGATGGGTATGGAAGCAGGCACACTAAGAAGACCCTTGACGGATATGGAACCTGCCAATGTGGCACGCTTGGAAAAAGCGATGAAGGAATACGGTATTTTATAAAAATTGACCTAATATGTCCCACCCTGTATCAGGGGTGGGATTTTGGCAAATAAGGAGGATAAAAATGATTCGCATTATTATGCATGGATGTAATGGTAAAATGGGACAGGTTATCACAGACCTGCTAAAAGATGATAAAGAGGCTTGTATCGTAGCAGGTGTTGACGCAGTGGATTTTGGCAAAAACGCTTATCCCGTATTTTCAAATATCAATGAATGCGATGTGGAGGCAGACTGTCTCATCGACTTTTCTGTGGCAAAGGCGGTAGATGCATGCCTGGAGTATTGTCTGAGTAAGCAACTTCCCTGCGTACTGTGCACCACAGGCCTTAGCGCAGAACAGTTGGAAAAAGTAGAGAAGACTGCAAAAGGCGTGGCTGTTTTAAAATCTGCCAATATGTCTCTGGGAATCAATCTGCTGATGAAACTTTTGAAAGATGCAGCGGCAGTTTTGGCTCCTGCAGGCTACGATATGGAAATTGTAGAAAAGCACCATCGTTTGAAACTGGATGCACCCAGTGGCACAGCACTCGCACTGGCAGATTCCATCAACGAGGAATTGGATGGAGCCTATACCTATGTATACGATAGAAGTGACAGAAGACAGCTCCGCCCTGACAAAGAAATCGGTATCAGCGCAGTGCGCGGTGGTACGATCGTGGGAGATCATGATGTGATTTTTGCCGGCACGGATGAAGTTATCACTTTTTCACATACTGCATATAGTAAGGCGATTTTCGGCAAGGGTGCCATTGCGGCAGCGAAGTTTTTGGCAGGCAAACCCGCCGGCCGTTACGACATGAGTGATGTGATTGGTTAAAAATAGTTTTGACATAAGCTTTTTAAATAAAAAAGGGCCCCGGGCCTTAACAGATGAAGACCGTCGGGAGCCCCTTATCATAGGCTAACGGGTAGTGCCGTTTGTTGTAGTATTTGTGCCGTTTGTCACGTCGCTTACGCCGTTTGTGACACCATCTACGACATCAGCAGCGCCATTGGTCACACCATCGATGACATCAGCGGTGCCGTTAGTAACTCCATCCACCACATCTTCTACAGCGCCGCCTACAGTGCCGTTAGAAGTAGAGTCACTTCCACTTGTAACCTCGTTTACATTGTGGTTGACATCGGTTGTAGCGCTGGGAGTTGCCGGGTGGGCGGTTCCGGCCATCTCACCGGAACCATTGTTGTTATCGTTTCTTCGGGTACAAGCGGTAGCCATGCACATGCAAGCCACCAACAGGCCCAAAACCAGTAGCCTTTTGCCCTGAAATGTTTTTGTTCTTTTCATAGCATCCTCCATTCTGATGAGCAACTTAAAATCAAACCTGATTGCGTGTGCATACTTGGCTGATTTGTGATTAGTATGTGAGGACACTAGGAAAATATGCAAAGAAAAAATCAAATGTAAAAAAATGGATAAAGTAATAAAATCATGGAGGTAGTCCCCAAGATGAGCAAAAAGATTTTTATTTTCACATCGGAAGAAGAAAATGCAAAAGTATACAAACTCCGTGTACATAAAAATGTTGTGTATGGCGTTGGTTTGGCATTTTGTGTTTTGCTGGGCGCGATGATTGGCTACGCAATTTTTGAAAGTGAAATATGGAATGCAAGTTTCCAACAGACTGTTCGTTGGCAGGAGGACATGAAGGCTGTTCAGGCGGAAAAAGAGCAAAGAATTGAAGAACTGACCGGACAGATTTCTGAATTGACTGTGCAGATTGCAGATTTGACGGACCAGAATCAGGTGTTGAAGGACGAATTGACAGCGAAGATGGAAAGCGAAGCCGCACTGGCGGCTAAGGTAGAAGCGGCATATTTGCCTACAGATTTTCCTTTGACCGGTGCAGCCACTATGAAGGAAGTGGACGGCCAGGAGCCGATGTGTATCTTTACTTCCAGCATAGATGGTGAGATGGTAATCGCAACGGCTCATGGTACGGTAATTGCGGTGAATGCAGATGCGGAATATGAACAAAATGTTTGGATTGACCACGAAAACGGATATGTAACGATCTATAGAAGCAAAGGCGACATTAAGGTTCAAAAGGGACAGAAGGTAACCAAGGGTACGACACTTTTCCTGCAGGGAAAGGATCAGGGTGAGATGGGCTACCAGATGATTAAGGACGGCGCGTATATCAACCCTGCCGAAATGATGTCGGTGAACGGATAGGAAATAATACATATAAATTTAATAAAAAAATAAGACACACATGTGTCTTATTTTTTTATATGAATAATAAATATAATTTACGGTTCGTCTTTTTCCATTCTGGAAAACACCATGTCGTATCCGTCGTTTCCATAGTTTACAGAACGGTTTACGCGGCTGATGGTAGCAGTGGATGCACCGGTTTTTTCTGCAATCTCCAGGTAGGTTCTTCTTTTCTTCAACATAGCTGCAACTTCAAAGCGCTGGGATAAAGAAAGTAATTCATTCACAGTACATAAATCTTCGAAAAAACCATAACATTCTTCTCGGTTTTTCAAACAAAGAATTGCGTCAAACAAAAAATCCACAGCGTCTGTTTTAATTTTCTTGTTCATTTTGTAACACCTCACTCAATTCTCCCAATGGAGAAGTCTTTAACTTTTTACCATTTTAACATATTAAAGCATAAAAGTAAAGATGTGAAATGGAAATTTAACATAATAATTTTCTCTTCATATAATACAATATCGAAAGTTAAAGGAGAACTCATATGAAATTCTTAAACTTCAAGCGGATGAAGGCGGTAGTTTCCGCATTTGTGCTGGTGATTGTCAGTCTGACTGCCTGTGGAAAGGTGCAGAACGGTGGGGGCAAGGAGCAGGTTGTGCTGAATGAAGTGGCGCATTCCATCTTTTATGCGCCTATGTATGTTGCCATTGAGGAGGGCTATTTTGAGGACGCCGGCATTGACCTTCAGTTGGTGACAGGATTTGGCGCAGATAAAACCATGACGGCAGTGCTTACAGGAGAGGCCGACATCGGGTTTATGGGATGCGAGAGTACGGTGTATACTTATGTGGGAGGAAATGAGGATTATGCAGTAAATTTCGCACAGTTGACCCAGAGAGCGGGCAATTTTCTGGTGTCCAGAACGCCCGTGGATGACTTTTCCTGGAGTATGTTGAAGGGGAAAGAAGTGTTGGGCGGCAGAGCCGGCGGTATGCCTCAGATGGTGTTTGAATATATTTTGTTGAAAAACGGCATCGACCCTAAAACGGATGTGAATATTGACCAGAGTATTGACTTTGGCTCCACTGCGGCTGCTTTTTCCGGCGGTCAGGGAGATTACACCGTAGAATTTGAGCCCCATGCCACATTGCTGGAAGAAAAAAAGGATGGCTACGTGGTGGCGTCGTTGGGCGAGGATTCCGGCTATGTGCCCTACACCTCTTTCTGCGCGAAAAAGAGTTTGATACAGGAGAAGCCACAGATGATTCAGGCGTTCACGGATGCGCTGCAGAAGGGTATGGATTATGTGCAGAGTCATTCTGCGGAAGAGATAGCAAAAGTGATTGCACCTCAGTTTCCGGAGACGGATTTTGATACTCTGGCTACGATTATTGGCAGGTATCATCAGCAGGATACTTGGAAGGAAAACCTGGTGTTTGAACAGGATTCCTTCGATTTGCTCAAAAATATTCTTCGCACAAGTGGTGTCTTGGAAAAAGATGTGCCATATGAGGATTTGGTGGTTACTGAGTTTGCACAAAATGCAGTAGAAAAGTAATAATATTGTAAAACGCATCCCTCTTATGTAAATGAGAGGGATGTGTCATTTTGAGGACGGAAGAATCTGTAAAAACTATTGTGATAATACGAATTAATTGATACAATAGTTTCACATATGATTATGTAGAAAACAGTTCTTGAAAAGGTACAAAGCCGGCGCTTCCAAAAGGAGCGTAGGGTAAAATAAAGGAGTATACATGGGACTTTACGATGCGTTAAATAAAGAACAGAAAAAGGCGGTTTGCCAGGTGGAGGGTCCACTTCTCATCCTGGCAGGTGCAGGGAGCGGTAAGACCCGTGTTCTGACTCACAGAATCGCATATATGATAGATGAAATGGGCATTAGCCCTTGGAATATTTTAGCCATTACTTTTACCAATAAAGCGGCCGGAGAGATGCGGGAGAGAGTGGATCGTTTGGTGGAATTCGGCGCAGACCAAGTCTGGGTCTCCACCTTTCATTCTGCCTGCCTGCGGATCCTCCGCCGACATATTGACAGATTGGGGTATGACCCGGGATTTGCCATCTATGATACGGATGATCAAAAGGCAGTGGTGAAGACTGTCTGCAAGCATTTGAATATCGATACGAAGGCGTACAAGGAGCGTACTTTAATGGGTGTGATTTCCTCTGCCAAGGACGAATTAGTCAGTGTGGAAGAATACGCCATCAAAGCCCAAGGGGACTATTCTAAGGCTGTTTATGCAAAAGTCTACCGGGAATACCAGGAAACTCTGAAAAAGAACAATGCGCTTGATTTTGATGATATCATTGTAAAAACCGTGGAGCTATTCAAGGCTTGCCCTGAAATTTTGGATTCTTATCAGGAAAGATTCCGCTATGTCATGGTGGACGAATACCAGGATACCAATACTGCACAGTTTGAGTTGGTGCGACTGTTGGCGGGAAAGTACAGAAACCTATGTGTGGTGGGAGATGATGATCAGTCCATCTACAAGTTCCGTGGTGCTAATATCAAAAACATTTTGGATTTTGAACAGTATTTTCCTGAGGCTACAGTGATTAAACTGGAGCAAAATTACCGCTCCACACAGTCTATTCTAGATGCGGCCAATGCGGTAATCGGCCATAATGTGGGAAGAAAGGACAAGTCCCTGTGGACCTCCAAGGGGGCTGGCGACCGCATTCATTTCAGACAATTTGAGAATGCTTATGAAGAGGCGGAATATATCGCCCGGGATGTGTCCAAGAAGGTAAAAAACGGCATCACTTCTTATGGAGAATGCGCCGTACTGTTTCGGACCAATGCCCAGGCACGTCTTTTGGAAGAGCGAATGATAATGGAAGGAATTCCATATAATGTGGTGGGTGGAACCAATTTCTACTCCCGTATGGAAGTGAAGGATATTCTGGCCTATTTAAAAACTATTGATAATGCCAGAGATGATGTGGCAGTAAAGCGCATTATCAATGTACCCAAAAGAGGCATCGGAAATGCGACTTTAGATAAATTGGACGGTTATGCTTTTGCGGAGGGTATTTCTCTCTATGATGCCATGGAGCAGGCGAAAAATGTGGATGTTTTATCCAAGGTGTCAAGTAAAATCAGACCGTTTGTGGAATTGATTTCGGAGGCCAGAAGGCAATCCGCCGAAATGACTGCGGCAGAGCTGATTCGGTATCTGTTGGAGCAGATAGAGTATGCGGCATATTTGGAAGAAAGCGACAGCGACTCTGCAGAAGACAGAATGGAAAATGTGGAGGAATTGATTGCAAAAGCCATCAGCTATTGGGAAAATGCGGAAACGCCCAGTCTTACCGGATTTTTGGAGGATGTGGCGTTGGTGGCAGATATCGATACGGTGGAGGACGGCGACAATCGGGTCCTTTTGATGACCCTGCATTCTGCTAAAGGTCTGGAATTTCCTTATGTGTATCTGTCCGGCTTGGAAGATGGATTGTTCCCGAGCTTTATGTCCATCGCCTCCGATGATGCAGCTGATTTGGAGGAGGAGCGTAGACTCGCCTATGTGGGCATCACCAGAGCCATGGACGAGCTTACATTGACTTGTGCCAAATCCCGTATGACCCACGGAGAGATACAGTACAATGCCATCAGCCGGTTTGTGAGAGAAATTCCTACAGAGTTGCTGGATGAAGTGGTGCCTACCCCGAAAAGAAAGATGGAATTTGCGGATGATTATCTGGGCTTTGACACCGGATATCGGGACTTTGGCGGAGGTTCCCAGAGCCTCGGTGGAGATTCTCGGAGTTTCGGTGGAAGTTCCCAGGGCTTCGGTGGAAACTCGAGGGAGTTCGATGCCAGACCGAGAGCATCGGTACGTCCCAAGGTGACAGCCCAGGCCGACAAGCCATTTATCGCCAAGGGAATTGGCAGTCTGAATCAGCTGGCCGGTATTTCCAAGGGAGTGCCCGCACAGGCGGATACGGAGATAGATTACGGTGTTGGGGACCGGGTAAGACACATTAAATTTGGAGAAGGTACGGTGCTTGGTCTTGTGAGAGAACCCCGAGACTATAAGGTGACAGTCGATTTTGACAATGTGGGACAGAAGATTATGTATGCGTCTTTTGCGAAGTTAAAAATAATCAAAAATTTGTAGTAAAAAATAAGATTTTGTGTTATACTAAAGCAAGTGGAGGTGGCAAATATGAGCAGATTTGAAAATTTAATGGAAATGACCAAATTAAATGAACTGATTGGCAAAAAAGAGAAGAAAAATGTTCTCTGGACCGTTCTTGCAGTAGTTGGTGTAATTGCAGCAATTGCAGGTGTTTGCTATGCTATATATCGCCGTCGCAATGCAGAATATCTGGCAGAGTTTGACGATGAATTTTTTGATGACTGTGAAGATGCAGAGGATGCACTTTTTGTGGATGAGGGAGAGAACTAAATCATGAAAAAAGGACAGGTATGTGAAGGTGTTGTCCGCAGAGTGGACTTCCCCAACAAGGGTATCGTAGATACCGGAGAGGGAATGGCTGTGGTCAAGACGGGACTGCCTGGTCAAAAGGTTAAGTTTATCGTAAGCAAAATGAAGAATGGGAAGGCGGAAGGCCGATTACTGGAGGTGTTGGAGAAATCCCCCTTGGAGACTGGTCATCCGTGTTCCCATTTTGGATTATGTGGCGGATGTAATTATCTGTCTATGCCATATCAGGAGCAACTTGCCATCAAAGAAGACCAGGTAAAGAGATTATTGGAACGAGTGCTGGCAAAGCAGGATGCACCCTGGCAATGGGAGGGCATCAAAGGCAGCCCCGCAGAATATGAATATCGAAATAAGATGGAGTTTTCCTTTGGCGACGAAGTGAAGGATGGTCCGTTAGCCCTTGGCATGCATAAGCGGGGCAGTTTCTACGATGTGGTGACTGTGGAGGACTGCCGCATCGTGGATGCGGACTACCGGGTGATTTTGAAAACGGTGCGGGATTATTTTGAAAAAAGTGGTGTGACATTCCATCACAAAATGAATCATCAGGGATATTTACGTCATTTGCTGGTGAGAAAGGCGTCCAAGACCGGTGAGATTTTAGTGGCACTTGTGACCAGTAGCCAGAATCCATGGACAGGTACTGGAAGAGCACGAGAAGATGTAGAATCTCTCGTTGCAGGATTTAGAGACTCTTTGCTTCAGTTAGAAAAAGAGGGATTGTTAAAGGGTAAATTTGCAGGCATCCTACATATTATCAACGACTCTTTGGCGGATGTGGTACAGAGCGACCATACAGAAGTCCTTTATGGACAGGAGTATTTCTACGAGAAATTGCTTGGATTGAAATTCAAGATTTCCACATTTTCCTTCTTTCAAACCAATTCCTACAGTGCTGAAGTACTGTATGAAACAGTGCGTGAATATGTGGGCGACATTGACTCTTCAGGGGCAAATGACAAGGTGGTATTTGATCTATACAGTGGCACCGGAACCATTGCCCAGCTGATGGCACCTGCGGCGAAAAAAGTAGTGGGTGTGGAAATCGTGGAAGAGGCAGTGGAGGCAGCGAAAAAGAATGCGGCAGAAAATGGCCTCGCCAATTGTGAATTCATCGCCGGCGATGTGCTGAAGGTGTTGGATGAGATTGAAGAAAAGCCGGATATGATTATACTGGATCCGCCCAGAGATGGTTGCCACCCGAAAGTGCTACCTAAGATTTTAAATTACGGCGTAGACCGCATCGTCTATGTTTCCTGCAAACCCACCAGTCTGGTGAGAGATTTGGAAGTGTTCCTGGAGCAGGGCTATGTGGTGGAGAAGGCGGTGGCCGTGGATCAATTCCCTTGGACGGCGAATGTAGAGACAGTCGTCCTCTTGGGCAACCGGTTGTGATTTGACTGAACAAGTTCAGTTTTACAAGAACATATATGTGTTTTACGAAGAGAAAGGAAACCGAATGAATAAAGATCCTTTTAAAGAGTATATAAAACAATCCGAACCCGGCAAAAGGGATAAAGGCTATGCTTGGCATACGGCCATAGGTCTTCAGTTGGTTGATGGATTAAAGACTTCCAAGTATTTGATAGAGACGGCGATAAAAAATATCGAGGGCGATATTTCGCTTGACGAAGCGCAAGAACTTCTCAATGCTTATTACCAAGAGAATCCTAAAACTGATATAGAAGACCGCACAGAGGAAGCTGATAAGGTTGCAGTTAGAATCGCAACAGTTCTATCCGAAAAAGCATTTAGCTTCACGCCTAATGAGTATATTTCAATTCATAAAAAATTGTTTACAGGGATTTATGGACATGCGGGTAAATTCAGAGACTATAACATCACTAAAAAGGAATGGGTCCTCAATGGCGCGACTGTTCTTTACGGAAGTGCGTCGGAACTTAGAGAGACACTTGAGTATGATTTTTCAGAAGAAAAGAAACACAGTTATAAGAATCTAAGTATGGAAGAAATTATTCATCACTTGGCAGTTTTTGTATCAAAGTTATGGCAAATACATGTGTTTGGAGAAGGAAACACAAGAACTACGGCGGTATTTTTTATTAAATACATTAGAACGCTTGGATTTGACGTGACCAATGATATTTTTGCTGAAAATGCATGGTTCTTCAGAAATGCACTTGTTAGGGCAAACTATAATGATTTGAAAAGTGGTGTGCATGAGACAACTCAGTACTTGGAGTTATTTTTGAGAAATTTACTTCTGGATGAACGAAATGAATTGAGCAATCGCTCGATGCATATTAGTGGAATGTTCAATAAAAAAGTGGACATTCAAAGTACAAAAGTGGACATTCAAAGTGCAAAAGTGGACATTCGAAACAATTTATTATCATTTTCCCAAGCGATTTCTGAAAAAACCATAAATCATGCATTGGAGATATTCAACAAGTGCGGGACACGCGTTTATTTTGGAAGAACAATTGTAGAAGATATCACCGGATTAAAACCGTCAGGTGCATCTAAACTGCTAAAGGTGTTGCTTGAAAGTGGAGTGATTATACCGATAAGTGGTCATGGAAAAGGAAAATATCGGTTTAAATAATATTCAAGTTGATAAGGCTGTGAAGGTGATATTGACATGGCGGTAAAAGGAGAAACGAATGGAACTAGTAAAAAAGATTAAAGATAGAATAAAAAGGAATGGCAGAAATACCAGAAGTTTCGAGGGTTATAAAGAATTTTCTTGGTGCTGTATCTCCACATATATACTTGGATTAGCTGCACATGGATACTGTTATTTAAACGGGATTTTCAACCATGACAGTATGCTAATTTTTCAGAATGACAATGAATGGAAAATGAAACTGGGAAGATTCCTTACGCCTTTATATCGTGAATTGCGTAGTCCTTTTACGGCACCATGGCTGATAGGAGTTCTATCCCTCCTGTGGTTGTCTTTAGCTATTTATTATTTAACCAAACTTTTTGATATGCAAAATAAACTGTATATCACAATGGTAGCAGGCTTGTTTGCAACAAATTATTCACTTACACTGCTTAATGCTACTTATTTGCACGATGCTGATTTTTATATGGCATCCGTGTTTTTGCTCGTACATGGTTCCTATTTATGCGTAAGGTATACCTATGGATTTCTTCCTGGTGGAGTAAGTTTTGCGGCTTCTATGGGATTTTATCAGGCAAATTTCCCCATTGCATTAATTGTTTTGATGCTATGCTTTCTGAAGGCGGCTTTGGACAACGAAAATTGGAAATGCTTACTTGAAAAAGCGGGGAGAATGATTGGCTCAGCGGTAATTGCATTTTTTACATATAAATTGGGAGTATGGTGGTTTGTAAAAAGACAGGGAATCAGTGTTGATGGAGAGTATAATTCTATAACAAAAGTAGGGGATTTTGCAGGGACAGATATACGTCAGTTATTGCGCACCACAATTAACTATGTATATGATTTTTTTGTGGGAGAAAATGCATATAATCTTCCGAGAGTACGAATAGCGACAATTATCCTTACGATAGGCGCGATGATAATGTTAATTGCGTTGCTTAACAGGAAAAGAATTTCCCTGTTGAATGAAGTCCTTGCAGTTCTCGTTGTTGTAATGATGCCGTTGGCCCTGAACAGTATCTATTTTATCTCAAAAGGAATGAGTGGGAATTTCCACCATTTAATGATATACCCGTTCTGTATGTGGTACTTTGTTTGTGTGTTTGTGGTTGATTATTTTATATGCCACATAAAAGATAAATATAAGGAGGGTAAACCTGCGACGCGCGTGAATTTGGCGGACAAATGGCTAACGCGTGTAGTTGTATTTTTGTTAGCGATTATTGTGTTCAATAACGTTACCTTTGCAAATGATATTTATCTAAAAAAGAGTCTAGAAAGTCAAGCAACATTATCTCTGATGACAAGAGTGGTTGATAGAATGGAACAGACGGAGGGGTATGTTCCGGGACAGACAGAAGTTGTGGTTGTAGGGGAATTATACACTTCTTCTCTTAATCGCTCACGAAATGGATTTGAACGATTTAATTATTTTACAGGACAAATGGTTCCCTTTTCGGTAACATATTATAAGACCTACGAGCAGTACTTCCAATATATTCTGGGATATCCGGTAAAGATGGTTGACTTGGGGATAAGAAACCAATACTCCGGCAGGGAAGAGGTTAAGGGCATGCCGTCCTTTCCCGCAGCCGGTTGCACTATGATGTTGGATGAAAAACTGATTATAAAAATGGGGAAATAAGTTAACACAATTATTCGAATAGGTAATAAAAAACATATTTTTCAATACATTTCTATAATTGCACCTATAGTAGACCAGTGGTATAATTTTTATAAGATTTTCCGTATCATTCGGGAATAAAATCATCTTTGTAAATCACATGGAATGTGGAGAGAGATACTATGAAAAAAGTAAATGCGATATTAGTGGGAATCGGCGGATATGGATTGAATTATTTGCGAGAAATGTTGGACGATACCAAGGGGAAAATCAACCTGGTAGGAGCGATTGATCCCTATGCTGATAATTGTCCTTACATAGACGAAGTGAGAGCGAAAAATATACCTGTTTATCCAAATATGGACAGTTTTTATGCAGAGCATACTGCTGATTTGGCAGTGATTTCTACTCCTATTCTTTTCCATACAGATAACATTATCAATGCACTTACACACGGCTCCGATGTGTTGTGCGAGAAACCTCTTTGTGCAGATGAGGAAGAGGTGGCACGTATAATCGAGGCCCGTGACAAGAGTGGCAAGTTTGTTTATATTGGTTTCCAGCGGCCTTATAGTTCTGCCATCACCAAATTGAAAGCGGATATTCTGTCCGGTAAGTACGGTGAGATGAAGAGTATGCGTCAGATTGCCATGCGTCCCAGAGGTCCTTGGTATTATGGCAGGGGTATCGGTTGGGCCGGCAAGCTTCGGACCGCAGATGGCAAGGCGGTGTATGATAGTGTGGCAAATAACGCAGAAGCCCATTACCTGTTTGAAATGTTCTACCTGATGGGTGGGTTGAATGATGCTGCTACTCCCGAAAATGTGACAGCAGAGTTGATGAGAGTCAATGACATCGAGAATTTCGACACTGTGAACATGAAGTTTACATTGTTAGGCAAGCCTTGTATGTTCCTGGCTTCCCATGCTACAGAAAAAGAAATAGAGCCTACATTTGAATATCTGTTTGAGAACGGCGTGGTATATTACGGTAAACGGGATACGGTATGGGCGCATCAGCTTTTGCCTAAGGATTATACCGAATACGGATTTGTTGTAGGATATATGAACAATGGAGAAAGAATTGTTTATGGAGATCCCATGTCAGAAGTTTACAACAAACTTTATGCGGCAGTGGATGCGGTGCTGGAAGGCAGAAGTGGCAACGGCCCCTGTGGAGTGGAGGCTGCAGCTGTCCAGACCTATGTCATTAACAAGATTCAAAAAGAAAATGAAATCATGACCTACAAAAAGGATATGGTGAAGTACTTTGAAGCGGAATATGGTCATTATTATGGTGACGGCCTGTATGAGCGTTTGCTTGACATTTATTATGGTAATGCAGACAGCATCAGGGATTTGGCAGAGTAATGCATGATAATCCGTATAATGTTAAAAACAGCCTGATAAAACGGGCAGGAAAAGTGTAGAGAATAGAGAGGATAGACAAGTGGATTATGCAAAAGAATCCCTTCGCCTGCATGGCGAATGGAAGGGCAAGATAGAAGTGATTTCCAAGGTGCCCGTGGCAACCAAAGATGATTTGTCTTTGGCCTACACCCCCGGTGTGGCACAACCTTGTTTGGAAATCCAGAAGGATATCAACAAAAGTTATGAATTGACCCGCCGCCACAATCTATGTGCAGTTATTACAGATGGAACAGCAGTCCTGGGGTTGGGAGACATTGGACCTGAGGCGGGAATGCCGGTCATGGAGGGGAAATGTGCTTTATTCAAAGCATTTGGCGATGTGGATGCATTTCCTCTTTGCGTAAAAAGCAAGGATGTGGATGAATTTGTCAATGCCGTATATTTGATGAGTGGTTCCTTTGGCGGTATTAATTTGGAGGATATATCCGCACCCCGTTGTTTTGAGATTGAGCGAAAGTTAAAAGAAAAATGTGATATTCCTATTTTCCATGATGACCAACATGGTACTGCCATTGTGGTTTTGGCGAGTATCATTAACGCATTAAAGGTGGTAAAAAAGGAAAAGACCGATTGCAGAGTGGTTGTGAATGGAGCAGGAAGTGCCGGAATTGCAATCACCAAGCTGTTGCTTCAATATGGTTTTACGGATGTGATTCTCTGTGACAAAGTGGGGATTCTCTCTCAGGAAACAGAAGGGATGAACTGGATGCAGCAGGAAATGACGAAAGTAACTAATTTGTCCGGCATGCAGGGGACACTAAAGGACGCAATGCAGGGAGCGGATATTTTTGTTGGTGTGTCTGCACCCAATATTGTCAGCCCTCAGATGGTGGCATCCATGAACCGGGATGCAATATTGTTTGCCATGGCCAATCCTACACCGGAAATTATGCCCGATGTGGCCAAGGCGGCTGGGGCAAAAGTGGTGGGAACCGGAAGAAGTGACTTCCCCAATCAGATTAATAATGTGCTGGTATTTCCAGGAATGTTCCGCGGTGCCTTCGATGTGCGCGCCAAGGACATCAATGAGGAGATGAAGATGGCAGCAGCCCAGGCATTGGCTGATTTAATCACAGAGGATGAGTTAAACGAGGAATATATCATTCCTAAGGCTTTCGATGAGAGAGTAGGAAGAACTGTGGCGAAGGCGGTGTCAGAAGCTGCCATACGCAGTGGTGTTGCGCGAATCTAAGTAGAGTTATTCCGAGCCATTGAGGATGCGAAATGGGGGAGACAACAATATTGTAATTCAGGAGGATGTGATGATGAGATACATATTTGATAATGATTTGCATATTCATTCCAAGATTTCACTTTGTTCCGGTGTACCGGAGCAGACGGCAGAACGGATGTTACAATATGCCAAAGAGAATGGACTGAAGACCATATGTGTGACCGACCATCATTGGGACGAGGAGATTCCCGGTGCCACGGATTGGTATGAGGAGCAGAATTTTGCATGGATTAATCAGATCAATCCCCTGCCACAGGCTGAAGGAATTCGTTTCCTCTTTGGCTGTGAGACAGAGTTGGATAAGTACTTCACATTGGGATTGACCAGGGAGCATTTTAACCGTTTTGACTTTGTCATTATCCCTACCACCCATCTGCACATGAAAGGGTTTACCTTCGATGTGGAGCAGGACAATCCGGCGGACAAAGCAATTCTTTGGGTGAAGCGTCTAGAAACTGTGTTGAATATGGATCTTCCCTTTGAGAAAATCGGGCTGGCACATTTGACCTGTCCCTTGATTATGAAATCTTCCAGAGAGGAGTATCTGCAGTTACTGGAACTGATTCCGGAGGAAGATATGGAGCGTCTTTTCACCAAGGCAGCAAAGCTTGGCGTGGGCATCGAGATTAATTGTTCCGATATGAAATTTGCAGACGAAGAGGCGGATATTGTGTTGAGACCATACCGTATCGCAAAGAAATGCGGTTGTAAATTTTATATGGGTAGTGATGCTCATGATCCCGGTTACTTTGATATTGCCAAGGGTGTATTTGAGCGGGCAATTGACTATCTGGAACTGGAAGAAAGTGATAAATTTATTATCAAATAAGAGCGTTGTTTGCACGGGATAAATAGTAAATAAGCACAAGATAGTACAGAAAAACTGTGTATCAGGAGGAGAAGAAGATGATTTTATACGATCAGAATATTTGGGGCAATACAGATAACCCCGTAGGCAACCGTCACACCAAGATTCGTAATATGGTGGACCAACTTGTGCCCGATGTGATTGCTTTGCAGGAATGCAATCCTTGGTTGAGCAGAATCGGAGATTTTCCTATGCAGGAGGTGCTGCTTCCTGAGTATTTGGAAGTTCTTCCTGAAAAAGCAGGAGAAAACTTTACCCCTCTTTTTTATCGTTCGGAGACTCTGGAATTCGTAGAGGGCGGGTGGTTCCCTTTTGAAGGCAAAAATGATGAGGGTTCTAAGAGCGTAACTTGGGCAGTTTTTACAGAAAAAGCAACCGGTAAGCAGTTCGCAGTATTCTCCACCCATTTCTGGTTCATGGCCAAGGATGAAACTGATGCCCAGCAGAGACGTGAGAATGCACAGGCACTTTGTGCGGTAGCAAAACAAATCAAAGAAAAGTATAATATTCCCGTGCTTGCCACAGGGGATTTGAACAGTGCGGAAGTGACCGGCCAAACTTTGGCAGGGTATGAAGAAATGGTTGCGCAGGGGATGAAAGACGTCCGATTCCTGGCGAAGAAAACCACGGATAAGCTTACCATTCATGAGTACCCTAAGCATGATGGAAACGGAAACTTCATCAGCTATGAGGAAAATTACGGTACCTTAGATTATGTCTTCGCATACAATGAAGACATGATGGAGTTGGAGAGTTTCGACGTATTGGATCATGAAGAAGCGATGCTTAGCTCCGATCATTGTCCTGTGATAGTAGAGTTTACTTTGAAATAATCCGAGCTTTTCTCAAAATACTTTTAGTATTAATTTTAATCAACAAAAAAGGATGCAGACGACTTTGTTTCGTCTACATCCTTTTTGCTTGGCTTTACATTATTTGTGTTGCAATATTTTGTTTGGATTTTATCCTGTGAAGCAGATTAATCAATATCAGCCTCTGCCACAAACCATACATCATGGCCGGTAATCATATTTTGACGCTTGGTAGTTAGCTCTTTACCGTCCAGATAAGCCTTATCGCCTTCGATTTTCAGGCTATGTTTCTTATCCAGGTAGGTAAAATCTGCTTCCATAGTCTGCATATCCTCAGGGATGCAAGGCTCGATCTCGATACCATCAAGCACGGGACGGATGCCTGCCATCCACTCGTATACACCACGCATAGCCATTGCCACACTACCGGTCAGGAAACACATCAATCCTCTATGGTTCAGTCCCGGAATCTGCTGATAGCAGTTCACGATCGCATAGGGAGGTGTCCATGTTTTCTCGGTGGGATGTTTGCTCTGGTCAAAGGGTGTAATCCACTTGATTGCTTCGAAGAGTTTCTCACCCTCGCCCATAACGGAAAATGCTCTTGCCAGGAAGCCTTGAGAGCCGTGGTTGTATACATTAGCATTCTCTCCCTTGAAGGGCGGTGCATCACCACTGGCCAGACGGCCTACCTTGGGGATGGGTTTCTGGCCCAAAGGCGGGTAGTAAAGGCGATAGCCCTTGTCACACAAAAGGCTCTCTGCCGCATCCAGGACCTTGGGATACCATTCTTCGGGAGCTACTCCTGCAACTACTGCATAATAGTTTGCTACGCCGTAGATTCTTTCTTCATCATCGGGATCCTTGTCGGAGAAAATCCACAGTCCGTCATCGTTGAAGCATCCGTTATAGAATTTGCCGTTGAAGGCATGCTTGTTGATATTTTCCTTTAATAACTCAGCCGCGTCGTAGTATTTCTGCACGTCTGCATCCTTGTCTAAGTAGAGCAGGATGTCTGCCAAATACTTTAAGCCCATAACCATCTGTGCACTTACCGTCACACTTTCGCCACGGCCTTCCATACCTGCGCGGTTGATACCGTCTAACCAGTCGCCCTCGCGGATTTTACATAAACCATGTTCGCCGATGTTTTCTTCTTTGATATAGTATGTAACACCTTCGATTACATGCTCTAATACAGTGCTTGTTTCGTCTTTATCCAACCACTCTACATTCTCTTTCAGAATATCCCAGTCTCCGGTGTGAGCCAAATATTTCCAAATCCACTCAATAAAGAATGCACCGCCGTCCACATGGCCACGCAGGTCGTGCTTGCCGTGTTTGCCTTTGGCAGAATACTGTCTGGGGAACCAGCCGTCGCTGCGCTGGCACTCTACCATAGTCAAAATAACATCACGGCAGGCTGCAGGATCGGTGTAGAGCAAAGCTGCGTAATCCTGGGCAGAGTCTCTGGAACCGCGCATTCCGGTGGGCCAGCCTCTGTCTAAGGATGCCACCCAGTTCATCTGGATGGGCAACCAGTAATTGGAGAAATAATCGAATTCTTCATCACCGGTGGTAATTCTATTTTTAGAGAAGAGAGCATCGAAAACAGCCTTGCGTTCTGCCTTCTTTGCCTGATAGTATGTATCGTCAAAGAATTCTGCTACTTCATCGGTATCCAAAGAGAAGATTTGTGTCAATTCTTTGGTCTGTCCGGGTGCCAGCGTCCAGTCATAGTTCAGCGCATAAATGGGAGGGTATCCGTAGATGAGATCATCATTGGTATAATTCATCTGAGGATGGTACATATCACCGGTGCCCTCGTATTTTTCCATACTCACTTCGTGTGCCACCACATCCTCCGCATTGGAAAGAAGATACCCGCAACGTCTTTTTTCGCTGTTGGCATTGGGGCTGAGCAGCTTTGATGCGAATGTCACATAATCCTCTTTTTTATAGGTGGTGTACAGATACCACTGATACTTGTCCCAGGGCGCCATTTGCGCCTCGTTGATGTAGGGTACCATCTGAGGGGCAACCTTCAGGCTTTGGGTTTCATCACTGATATTGGTCAGTTTGAATTTGTAAACCACCTGAATGCCGGTATTGGGGATAAAAACTTCTGTTTCCAGGCGTAGGTTCGCATATTCAAAGCAATATCTTGCACATTCGGGCAAGAACTCAATCTTCACATTCTGGGGCTCTACCGGTGTGCTGAAGGGCTTCAAAAAGTTGGTGATTCTCTCGCTCTTTTGATTTACCACATTGATGAACCAGGGCGCATATTTTTGATGCTGTTCCCTTTTGAATAACATGATGTCTCCGGGCGGGTTGGCCTGAGCATACACGGGGCCGAATTGGTCCACCTTCAATAAAATGTCTTTGTTTTCGTAGATATACTCCCAGGATGTGGGGAGATCAAATGTGTTCATCTCATATCCTGCAGTACCTTTGATAAACTGTCCGTACATTTCATACCTCCTACATAGTTTTCTTGATGATTATACTACCATATCTAATTAGGCAATTCAATTAAAAAACCTTGCAAAATGATACAAAATAGTCAATAAATTTTGTTTTACATATTTTATATGTGGGTATATAATGCAAGAAGATACTAGAGAAAAGGGGAAAGAGATAACTATGCTTGGCGTAATCATTAATTGTGTATTGGTCATCATCGGGTCTTTGGTGGGCCTGTTATTTAAAAAAGGAATTCCGGAAAGGGTCAGCCAGACTGCTATGATTGGTTTGGGTGGTTGTACCCTGTATATCGGTATTTCCGGTACATTAGAAGGCAAAAATGTGTTGATACTTATCATATCCGTCGTGATAGGAGGTATCCTGGGGGCAATTATAGACATTGATGGAGCCATCAATCGTTTATCTCTCAAGGTAGAAGAGAAGTTCAACAAAGGAGAGAAAAAGGTACCTTTGGCAGAAGGGTTTTTGTCTGCCACTCTTTTGTTTTGCGTGGGGGCTATGGCAGTGACCGGCTCTATTGAGTCCGGTATCATGGGAGATCATTCCATTCTCGTCTCGAAGTCCATGTTGGACATGGTGGCGGCCATGATGATGGCAGCCAGTCTGGGGGTAGGAGTGACGCTTTCTGCGCTATCCATCTTTGTATATCAGGGTGGTATCGTACTTTTGGCAAGCTTGATAGGACCGTTTTTGAGCGAGGGCGCCATCAACGAGATGACCTGCGCAGGTTCTTTGCTTATCATTATGATAGGTATGAATCTGATGGGAATTACGAAAATTAAGGTGGCAGATTTTCTACCTGCCATCGTGTTGGCCCCTGTGATTTATGGTATCGCATCTATGTTTTAAGGAGGTTTTCCAATGTTAAAAGCACTGAGAGTTGGTTGTTCCAGATATTATGATGACAAAATTTTCGAGGAGCATTTGGCCTTTGTAAAGCGCAATTTGCATGTGCTTGACGAGATCACCGTGTTTGCGGATTTCAGTCACTACGGCTACTGGAGTCCTGAATACACTGCAGAAAATGTTGCGCTTTTGCGTAAGAGATTTCGTCAGTACAAAGAGATTGGTGTAAAAAGAATGGGCGTAAATATTCTGTGCACTATTGGCCATTTGGAAGAAGGATACGATGTGTTTCCCCATGCAGATTTGCAGTACCAGGTGAATCAGTACGGCGTGGAATCAAAATCCTGCCTTTGTCCTTCTAACGAGGAATATCTAAAATATATTGCGGATAGGTATGCCGCTTATGCCACCTTGGATATTGATTACATATGGATGGACGATGATATCCGTACCAAAAATCATGGCGTGGCAAGAGATTTTTGCTACTGCCCTAAGTGTATGGCAAAATTTAATCGGGAAAATGGCAGCGACTATACTGCAGCCCAATTGTGGGAGAGATTGGAGAGTGGCGATCAGCAGGTCGTGCAAGCATGGGATGCATTCAAGGACCGCGTGATGTTTACGCTCCTGGGGACGATTCGAAGAGCCATCAAAGCTGTGAATACGAATATGGAAATCGGTTATATGTCCAATCTGGATAATGCCAGAGCCCACTGGATTGAGGAAAGCCAGTCTACTATGTGCCGTCCCGGCGGCGGATTCTATACTGATGCCAGACCTATTGAAGTATTTGAAAAAATGATTGATACCCAGATGCAGGTACAGAGATATCCTGTGGGAATGGATAACATTCAGTATGAATATGAAGCATTTAATTATCAGACATTGGAGCGTTCCGTGCGCTTGTCTGAGTTAGAGACAAGTCTTTGCCTGATGAACGGTTGTACCGGTGTGTTGTACAATTGTGATACCTTCAATGACAGGCAGGAAACCATGACCATGTTGGAACACTCCATGGATAAGTGGAAGGTACTTGCGGATGTGACAAAGAATTGTAGGAATGCCGGCGTGTATGTGATGGATAGAGCGGTGGCTCTGTCTTTGATGGAAATCAGCATTCCTATTACAGCATGGCTAGAAAATGCGGTTGCTTGTGTGGTGTTAGGAGATTCTCTGCGAACGCTTAGCGATGCGAAAATTGAAGAAATATTACAAAAACATCTGTTGACTGACGGTGCCGGCGTGCAGGTGCTGACAGAAAGAGGGTTTGGAGATCGTCTTGGTGCGAAAATCAAGCAGATTTACCACACCAGTATGGCAGAAGATTTGGGAACCCATCCGTTCAATGGCGGTTATCAGCACTATTTCCGTGATGTTGTGATGAACTTCGGATTTGAGGCAGATGCCTATGAGTTTGAATTGGGACCTCAGGCAGAAGCGGTTTCTAACCTGATTAATATCAAACATGAATTTGTAGGCACATCTATGTATGCCTATGAGCATAAGGATGGAAACAGAGTTGTGGCAGATGGTTATTTGATGCCGAAGAAGATAAAGACCGGTGCCAAGAGAGAGCAGCTGGGCAATGCATTGGATTGGCTGAGTGGCGGCAAGATGCCGGTGCGTATCTTAGACGAAAAGAAAGTGATTCCGGTTGTGAACAGTTCTGATGACGGCTGTATGAATATTATGTTGACCAATGTCCATTTTGATGCCACAGGAGAGCTTTCCTGCCTGGTAAGAAGCACAAAGGCATTTACAGCCATTGGACCGAAGGGCGAAAAACTTCCTGTGAAACAACAAATCATGGATGGAGAGAGTACCATTACCATTGATAATATGAATGGCTGGGACTATATTCTCCTGACCAACAATTAAAATCATTACTTAGGCTCCGGCAGTGTTTTGTCGGAGCCTTATTTGGTCGCTGATGAGTGCAATAAATTCGGAATTGGTTGGCCTGACAGGTAGATAGTAATCTGTCACTTGCAAAGTACCCCTTTCCCATGCTATCCCTATGGCATGGCGGATGGCACGCTCTACTCTGGAAGCAGTGGTCTGATGGTGCTTGGCGATGGTTGGATAGAGGATTTTTGTGATGCCATCCAGGTATCCGAAGTCTCTGGTGGATAGCCAGATAGCTTCCCGCACATAGTAATACCCCTTGACGTGTGCCGGAACACCAATCTGATGCAAGATGCCGGTGATGACCATCTCCAAACCTGCATCGTCGGACATTGTTACATTTTTTGCTTTTTTCATATTGAATTCTCCCTTTTTTGACGATATGCATCTAATTTAGCACTGGGTTTGGGGAAGAACAATATTCACATTCATAAGGAAGTTGTCCGATTTCATAATTTTCCCCGAAGAGACCTTTTTTCGGTTTCAAAATAATTGAAAAACCATAGTGAAAAAGATAGACTAAAGTGGTTGTGGAAATGCGATTGGGGGATTCAAACGACCGGATGAGGATAGCGATTTGTGACGAAAGCAGAGAGGATCGGCTTGCCCTGAAAACTTTTGTTACCCGTTACTTTAGAGGGGCTGCAGTTCCATGTGAGAGTATTCTTTATGATAATATACAGATGCTTGCGTGCGACATTTTGGGAGGGGCAACCTTTGATTTGCTAATCATGGATATTTATTATTCCGGATTACCTATTGGGATGGGGATGGCCAAGGAACTCAGGAAACAAGGATGCCGCAGTGCAATTCTGTTTAGTTGCGTATCGGGGGATTTCCTGTTGGAAAGTTATGACGTTGCAGCAGTAGGATATCTGATGAAACCGATTCGATATGAGAAATTAACCGATGTACTGGGACGGTTGGCGGAGCATGTTTTGCGCACCTGTTATTTGGTACAACAGAAATCCAGACTAATCTACATTCCAATCAATGAAATCATGTACTTTGAAAGTGCCAATACCAAATGTCACATTCATCGTGCAAACGGTGATATGCTTACCATATACAGGCAACTGAGAGAAGTGGAACGGGAATTAGACGATGAACGATTTCTGCGGTGCCATCAAAGTTTTCTGGTCAATATGCACTATGTTGCGGAGGCAAGGGATGTTTTTGTTCTAAGAGACGGCACAGAAGTTTTAATTCGTCAAAAGTCAAGAAAACAGTTTCACGAAGTGCTGAAGAATTATTTGGGAAATGAAAATATTACGACAAAGGGCATGAATTATCAGTATTAGCGCTTTAAAAAGCTATGAAAAGTGTGTAAAAATATATCCAAATGATGCAGAAGGTGGTATAATCATCCTATGTATTTGGGAATCAGATAGGAGAGGCAGATGTTTCATACATGGTATCCGGGTGAGGAAGTGACAAGTACATATCAGATTGATTTTACAACACTGCGTCAGCAGGGGTATTGTGGCATTATCTTTGACATTGATAACACATTAGTTCCTCATGGCGCACCGGCGGATGAATCGGCCATTGCTTTGTTTGAACAGTTGCGAAGCCTGGGGTTTGAAACTGTGCTCCTTTCCAATAATAAGGAGCCCAGGGTAAAAGGGTTTGCTGAACAGGTGAAGAGTAGGTATCTGTATAAAGCAGGAAAGCCAGGTGCAAAAGGCTATACAAGGGCCATGGAGTTGATGGGCACCGACAAGGATACGACTCTATTTATAGGAGACCAACTATTTACGGATATATGGGGAGCAAATCGTTTGGGGATACGGACGATTTTAACCAAACCCATTGATCCCAAGGAAGAGATACAGATTGTGTTGAAACGCCTGTTGGAAAAACCCATATTGTATCTATATCATAGGAAGGTAAAACATGAACAGTCAAAATAGAACAGATTCGATACGCCAATGCGGATTGATAGGCAATCCCGTAGGTCATACATTATCTCCGGTGATACATAATCGTTTAGCGCAAGCCTTTGGACATAATCTGGAATACCAACCCATGCAGGTGGAACCGGAAGATTTAGAGAAAACAGTGCGGGAATATGTGGCCGGTTGTATGGCCGGATGTAATGTTACTGTTCCTTATAAGAGTGCAGTCATCGCACACTTGGATTGCCTGGACAGCCTGGCGAAGGAGATCGGTGCTGTCAATACCATCGTTCCTACCGCAGAGGGATTAAAAGGATACAATACGGACATGCCGGGACTACTTCGCGCCATGGAAGAAGATGGCGTGAAGATCAGGGGAGAGCAGGTCCTAATTTTAGGTGCAGGCGGTGTTGCTAGGGCAGTCGCCCTTTTGATGCTGAAAGAAGGGGCGAAGGAGGTCTATCTTCTCAACCGTACTTTAGAAAAGGCAGAAACAATTGTACAGGAAATGCAGGCGGTGATGGGGTGCACTAATATCCACGCCCTGCAGTTAGAAGAGTACAATCAATTGCCCCTGGGCCATAACTACTTGGCCATTCAGGCCACTTCCGTGGGATTGTACCCCTGCGTAGAGCGGGCGGTGATTGAAGATGTGGAATTTTATAAAAGAATCCATACCGGCTATGATTTGATTTATCGGCCGGCGGAAACTAAGTTTATGAAGTTTGTGAAGGCACAGGGTGGAAAAGCTTATAACGGCCTCAAGATGCTACTATATCAGGCGGTGATTGCCTATGAATTGTGGCACCGCGTGGAAATACCGAAAGAACTGGCGCAACAGACCTATCAGGTGCTGAAGGACGCTGTGGAGCAGAGAAAAGAATGAGAAATATTGTGTTGATTGGTTTTATGGGGTGCGGAAAATCTACTATTGGGCAAATACTGTCCGGTAAATGCGAATTGCCTCTGTGGGATACGGACCAAATGATTGAACAGAGGGCGGAATGTACCATTTTGGAATTGTTTGCCACACAGGGCGAGGAAGCATTTCGCACCATGGAAACAGCCCTTTTACAGGGGCTATGCAACGAGCAGGCGACAGGAATTTTTTCCACCGGCGGTGGCATGCCTTTGAGAAAAGAAAATGCAAAACTGCTGAAGCAATTAGGTCATGTGGTGTGGCTTCGCATGACAGAAGATACTGCGTATCGGAGGCTGAAACAGGATAAGACCAGGCCCATTCTGCAATGTGAAGATCCCCGCGGCAAAATTCGCCAATTGCTGCAGGACAGAGCGTGCCACTATGTAGAAGCGGCAGACATCATTGTGGATGTGGATGCAAAGCAGGAAGAAGAGATTGCAGACGAAATCCTGCGTATGATACAGGAGGAACATAAGCTATGAAATTATTGGTCATCAATGGCCCTAATTTGAATTTTTTAGGGATTCGGGAAAAAAGTATCTACGGAAAAGAAGATTATAATTATCTCCTGCAGATGATTGCGGATAAAGCAAAGGAAAACGGACACGAAATAGATGTGTTCCAAAGCAATCATGAGGGGGCAATCATTGATAGAATCCAGGAGGCTTATTTTGACGGGACGGAAGGGATTGTGATTAATCCCGGTGCGTATACCCATTACAGCTATGCTATACGGGACGCCCTTGCAAGTGTGCAGATGCCCAAGGTGGAGGTGCATATCTCGGATATCACCTCCAGAGAAGAGTTCCGTAAGATTTCTGTGACGGCACCGGTTTGCAATATGCAAATCTATGGTCAGGGACTGGCGGGATACCTACAGGCGATAGATGCCATTATTTGTAATAAATTTTGAGAATTTTGTGAAAAATAGTTGAAATTCACACTGTTTTATATTACACTGAATTAGAATTATAATCGTACCAAAATTTAGGAGGAATAATATATGATTTCTGCAGGCGATTTCAGAAATGGTATTACCATTGAGTTTGATGGCAACGTATACCAGATTATCGAATTCCAGCATGTAAAACCCGGAAAGGGCGCAGCTTTTGTTAGAACAAAGCTTAAAAATGTGAAGAGTGGCGGTGTTGTTGAGAAAACCTTCCGTCCCACAGAGAAGTGCCCTCAGGCGCGTATTGATAGAAAAGATATGCAGTATCTGTACTCAGATGGAGACTTGTTCTACTTCATGGATACAGAGAGTTACGACCAGATTGCATTGAATGCTGACGCAGTAGGCGATGCACTGAAGTTTGTAAAAGAGAACGAAATGTGTAAAGTTTGCTCTCACAACGGAAGCGTATTCTCCGTAGAGCCTCCTCTCTTTGTAGAGTTGGATGTTACCGATACAGAGCCCGGTTTCAAGGGTGATACCGCTACCGGAGCGAACAAGCCTGCAATTGTTGAGACAGGTGCACAGGTTGCAGTTCCTCTCTTTGTTGAAATTGGTGACAAGATTAAGATTGATACCAGAACAGGTGAATATCTCTCCAGAGTATAATCGATAGTTTACTTTATGGACTTGTAAGGCAATAGACCGAAAAAGGTGTATTGCCTTTTTTGTGTGCAAAAACAGAAAAATAGAGAGGAAGAGAACCAAGTGTGAGCAGAAGACAGAAAGGAATATGAAAGAATGGAAATTAAGGAATTTGCCACAAAAATGTGTCATGCATTGGAGTTGGAACTGGGAGAGGAACATGAGGTAATTTTACGACAGGTGATAAAGAACAATGGTGTTATGCTGACGGGTATTATGATTTCGGACAAAACGCGAAATGTGATGCCTACCATATATTTAGACCATTTTTGGCGGGAGTACGAGAGAGGGATGCCTCTATCTATGGTGGCAGAGAAGGTGCTCCGTCTATACCATAGAGAAAAACCCTGTGGAGACGTAGATATGACGTTCTTTACAGATTATGAACAGGTAAAGGACAGAATCTGCTATCGGTTGATAGGTAGGGAACAAAATGGAGAATTGTTAGAAGAGATACCCTATATTGAGTTCTTCGATTTGGCCATTTGCTTTTACTATGCCTACGAAGGAGAGGCGTTGGGAGAGGGGTCTATTTTGATTCACAAGAGACATATGGAGACCTGGCAGGTAACGGTTTCCGATTTGTTCGGGCAGGCTACGGTCAATACCCCCAGATTGTTGCCTTGGGAATGCCAGAAGATGGACATAATATTAGAAGATATGGAAGAAGTGATGGAAGGGAGTGAATGGAATCCACTGCTCCAGGATATTCCTATGAGAGTTCTGAGTAATCATAAAAGAGTGCACGGTGCAAGCTGTATTTTGTATCCAAGCGTATTGCATCAGTTGGCCATCGAGCAGGGAGGGAATTATTACATTTTGCCCAGTTCGATTCATGAGGTCATTCTTTTGAAGGATGGAGGAGCAGAGGATGAAGAGCGGCTGAAGTGGATGATTAAGCAGGTGAATCAGGAAATTGTGGATGCGGAGGAAATCTTGTCTGATTCTTTGTACTATTATGATTTTGGACAAAAGACATTAAAACGGATATCGTAAAAAATAAAAACGTCTTCTATCCTTTGGGAAAAATTAGTTCGCTCAAATGGGTGGACACGGTAGGCAATTTGTGGTATCATAGGCGAGTGGTGTAAGTAAATTAGCATCCGTAGTCTAATGGATAGAACGAAGGCCTCCGACGCCTTTAATGTAGGTTCGATTCCTACCGGATGCACTGACAGAAAACCTGTAATTTGTTGAAAAGAAAGGTGATGTATGTTGAAAGAAAGAATAAGCAATGCATTAAAGGAGATGAAAAAGTTCTGCATTGACCATTACAAATGGGCGTTTCCCGTGATTGTGATTGTGGCAGTGGCGTTGACTGTGCTTTTTGCCCTGCGTGCCGGTGAGCGGAAGAATGTGCCCGGTTCCACGAACAATGTACGTGATGGTATTGTAGAGTCTATGGAGGAGATGCTGGAGACAGATCCCCTGGTGGAATCTTCCGTGGCGCAGGACCAGGAGAGTGTACCCCTTGCGGCAAATGACAATAGTGCACTGCATTCAGTCGTTGCTACTTATTATAATGCGGTAGCACATGGTGACAAGGAGACCTTGATTTCTGTCTACGATACTCTGTCTGATGTGGATTTGTACAGATATGAAGTTACCTCCGATTATTTGGACCATTATACTGCGTTAGATATCTATACCAAACCCGGTATGACGGAGGATTCAGTTCTTGCCTATGTATATTATAAAGTGAAGTTCATGAATCGTGAGGATGAATTCCCCGGATATCAGACCCTCTATATAGGTAAGGATGAAAAGGGAAACTATCGTATTAAGAACGAAGAAGGATTTACTGAGGAAGAAGTAGAATACATTAAGAAGGTAACTGCTCAGGACGATGTCATTGATTTCACCAACAGAGTGAATGTGGAATATAATGACCTGATGACGGAAAAACCTGAATTGCTGGACTACCTCAGTGAGTTGGGCAATGTGATTAATAAAGCCATCGGAGAGGCCTTGGTGGAGAATAATGTTGCGCCTACCCCTGAAGTAGTGGTCACAGAAGCTCCTGCTACCAGTGCACCTGCCACAAATGTGGATGTGTATGCCGTGGCAACCACCACCGTAAATGTGCGTAAATCTGACAGTGAGAACGCAGATAAACTTGGTAAATTATCCGAAGGCCAAAAGATTCTAATCAAAGAAGAAATGGTGAACGGCTGGACCAAAGTGGATTACGAAGGAAAAGACGGATATGTGAAATCCGAGTTCCTGCGTAAAGAAGGTCAGGCAGTGACCAATGAAAAAGTGCTGGGCAAGGTCGTGGCAGAAAGCAATGTGAATATCCGTGCAGAGGCAAGTGGTGACAGTAGAAGATTAGGTTCCCTGCCCGGCGGCGCTTCCTTAGACTGGATTGGCGATGAGGGAGAATGGTGTAAGGTCATCTACAGTGGTCAGATTGCTTACGTGAAAGCGGAATTTGTGAAAAAGATTGAAAATTAAATTTTTCAAATGAGCAGGAAACAGAATAAAATACCATAAAAAAGGAAAGCCTTTTACAGAAGAATACTGTAGGAGGCTTTTTTTATGACATCACAAGAAACAACCATATATAGAGAAATCCAAAGAAACACTAAAATGGCAATGAAGGCCATCGACGCCATCTCGAGCAAGGTCCGTCATAATGGACTGGCACATCAAATTGCCAGACAGTCTGCAAAATATGCAGAATTATACAATCGGGCGACCAAGGAATTGACGTTGGCCCACGAGAAAAGTTATTATTCCAGTGCCATTTCTGAACTGATGCTAAGGATGGCTGTAAATTGCAATACTATGATGAATCGTTCTACCTCACATATTGCTGAACTGATGATCAAAGGAAGCAATATGGGGATTCTGGAAATGGAAAAGATTATCCGCCACAATCAAGAGGCCGGAAAAGAGGCCGTGGATCTGGCGAGACAGTTGATTGAATTTGAAAATAATAATGTAAAGAGATTGAAGGAATATTTATAATACCATGGTGACAGAAAAACTTTTGCAAATTAACGAGATAAAGTGTTGAATTTTTTTTACAATCGTTTTATAATACATTATAATTGAATTCAAAGAAGAAGTAGAAGGAGGAAATTATAATGTCTTATGTAGATGAGGTATTACAATCCGTAATAGAGAAGAACCCCGCACAGCCAGAATTCCATCAGGCCGTAAAGGAAGTTTTGGAATCCCTTCGCGTGGTGATCGAGGCGAACGAAGAGCAGTATCGGAAAGACGCGCTGCTGGAGAGATTGATCACACCGGAGAGACAGCTTTTGTTCCGCGTGCCTTGGGTGGACGATAAAGGACAGGTGCAGGTGAACAATGGATATCGTGTGCAGTACAATTCTGCCATTGGTCCCTACAAGGGAGGCATCCGTCTACATCCCAGCGTAAATTTGGGAATCATCAAGTTCCTGGGATTCGAACAGACCTTTAAAAATTCCCTCACCGGTTTGCCCATCGGCGGCGGTAAGGGCGGTTCAGATTTCGACCCTAAAGGAAAATCAGATAGAGAAGTGATGGCATTTTGCCAGAGCTTTATCAATGAACTATATAAATACATTGGTGCAGATACCGATGTGCCGGCAGGAGATATCGGAACCGGCGCCAGAGAAATCGGTTTCATGTATGGACAGTACAAGAGACTTACCGGCCTCTATGAAGGTGTATTCACCGGTAAGGGATTGTCCTATGGCGGTTCCTTGGCCAGAAAAGAGGCCACAGGATATGGTTTGCTCTATCTGACTGCAGAGATGCTAAAGTGCAACGGTCAGTCCATTGAAGGAAAAACTGTGGCAGTGTCCGGTGCCGGCAATGTGGCAATCTATGCCATCCAGAAGGCGCAGCAGCTGGGAGCTAAGCCTGTGACATGTTCTGATTCTACCGGTTGGATCTATGACCCGGAAGGCATCGATGTGGCTTTACTGAAGGAAGTCAAAGAGGTGAAGCGTGCCAGACTGACAGAATATGCAGCAGCAAGACCCTCCGCAGTATACCATGAGGGAAAAGGTGTATGGACTGCCAAGGTGGATATTGCACTTCCCTGTGCGACACAGAACGAACTTCTTTTGGAGGATGCCAAGGCTTTGGTGGCTAATGGCGTTATGGCAGTGGCAGAGGGTGCAAATATGCCCACCAGTATGGAAGCAACGGAATACTTCCAGAACAATGGCGTGTTGTTCTGCCCCGGCAAGGCAGCCAATGCAGGTGGCGTGGCTACTTCCGCTTTGGAAATGAGCCAGAACAGCGAGAGACTCAGTTGGACTTTTGATGAGGTGGATGCAAAACTCAAAACAATCATGACAAATATTTTCCATAATCTCGACGATGCGGCTAAGAAGTATGGTATGGAAGGCAACTACGTGGCCGGTGCCAATATTGCAGGCTTCCTGAAAGTGGCAGAAGCTATGACCGCTCAGGGTATTGTGTAAGAGAATGACATTTTTCTTGAATCAAATATTAAATAATGATAGAATCAAAACACGCGGTATCATGCTGCGTGTTTTCTTTATTCTAACTTCTATTATTTTCATCTGTTAAGAATCTTTAACAGGAAAATCCGTAAACAAAAATTGAATGAAGGGAGGGATGCCTATGTCTGTTTGTACTCTAGTGTGGTGACAATTGAAGGAAGGAGACAAACTATGGACAAAAATATTGAGACAGTTATTGTAACTGAAGAATTATTGAATGATAAGATATATATTATTCGTGGTCAAAAGGTTATGCTCGATTTTGAGCTTGCTGAAATATACGGTTATACAACAAATCGTTTTAATGAACAGGTTAAAAATAATATTGAGAAATTTGACGAGGACTTCATGTTCGAGTTGACGAAGGAGGAATTCGAGTTCTTGATGTCGAAAAAATCGACATCAAGTTGGGGCGGAAGACGGAAACTTCCAAAAGTGTTTACAGAACAAGGAATATACATGTTGATGACAGTGCTTCGAGGAGAACTTGCAATTCGGCAAAGCAAAGCTTTGATACGTACATTTAAGAAGATAAAGGATTATATCATTGACAATAGAGATTTAATCGGGTACAGAGATCATATTCAGCTAGCCATACAGACCATAGGGAATGCAAATGATATCAATAAGTTAAAAAATGATATCGTTTTTATTGAAAAACAAATGAGTGATGTAATGGATCAACTTGATGAGGTTGTTAAGAGGTCGGACTTGGCGGATTTCATGAATAACTTCGTAAATGAAGGAGATAATGGGTGGTTGGTGTATAACACAAAGTACTGTACTGCTGATTTAGCATACTCGGAGATATACAAACAGGCAAGGAATACAATATATGTAATAGATAATTATATTGGTTTACGTACTTTAGTGTTATTAAAAAATGCCCCCATAGGTGTCGATATAACTCTTTTTAGCGACAACGTGGGCGGAAGATTACATAGTATTGAATATAGGGACTTTTGCACCGAATACCCGACAATCAATATCACATTAAAGCAAGCAGGTGGAATCTATCATGATAGGTTCATTGTCCTCGATTATGGAACTGATAATGAAAAAATATATTTATGTGGTGCATCATCTAAAGATGCCGGCGCAAGAATAACGAGTATCGTAGAAGACTTCGGCATAGAAAAGTATAAACCGTTGATAGATACTTTGCTTCTGAATCCTGATTTGTCGTTACGGTAGTATTAGTTTCGCGTGCTCTTGTTTAAATCTTTATATCTATATTTTCTAAGCAGGCAATCGTCTGACAAAGCATCAAAACAAAAAAAGTATGAGTAATAATCAATTTGTGCAATATGCCGAAAAAGAAAACATAAATAATCTTATTATTGACATTTGACCCAACAGAATTGTATGATATAAAAGGATATTAGTGATAGTTTGGATTTTTGTACCCAAAATCACAGAAAAACAATATAAAAAAGGAGGCAAAAAAATGTTTTTCAGCAAGAAGAAGCCCGGCTTGGCTCTTCTGTTGGCATTGAGCATTGTGCTGACCGGAATACCGTTCCCCGGCAGTGTAAATGTGGTAAATGCGACAGAGAATGAAGCTGTGGCACCAGCAGAATCCACGCCTGTGGTTGATAACATCGTTATCAATCAGACTTTTGATGGATTCGAAGATGGCACAATGGCTTATAAAGCAACTGGTGACAACTATACCCCTAACTGGAATTTGAGTTATCACCATGATAGAGCTACAGTTGTGCCGAAAGATTCCGGAAGCGATAAATGGCTTGAATTTGTCCCGGCGACAAATTTAACATTTGACGCCAACGGTGTATTAAGAGACTATAATTTGCCCTTGCGTATTGAAATTGCAGCAGATAAGCAATACGCATTAGGAAGCGCAGTGACAGAAGATCCCTATGTTGTAGTGGAGATGGACCTGGCAATTATGGGGCAGGATGCACTTGGTGATGGTGTCACCATTGGTATTAAAGGTACCGGCGACTATGCTCTTACCAATTTTATGTTGTATAGCGACCATATTGGTAGAGGTGTTGACTCCTCTACTTATACCAGTGCAAATGCAAATAATGCATATACACAGGGAACAGTTGGCCACTTGAAATGGATAATTAACAGAGAAACCAAAAAAATCCATTATTTCTGGAATGGGGTATTGGTTGAACAGAATGTTAATCCTTTGTTTGGTGGCGCAGAGCAGACTCCCGCACTGATGTACCTACTTTTGTCTGTGCCTAAGCAGACATTGGCAGAGGGTGTTGAGAGTATTGACACCAAGTTCTGTGTGGACAATATTAAGGTATATGGCACTAATATCGATCAGATGCCTACTCCCGAGCCCACTCCAGAGCCTACGCCTGAACCCACACCTGAACCTACCTATAATCCGGTGGCTGCATTCATCACCTTTGATGAATTTAAACTTGGCCATGCTAACGCAAGACAATTGTCAGGAGATAATTGGACTGGTGGCTTGGACTGTGGCAACTGGATTGCACATGGTGTTGTTGTATCCAAGAAGGATACTATGGACTCTACTGCTGCAGAGACGGATTATTGTTACGAATTTAAACCTGATCCTACACAGAGTTTGAACTTTAGATTTACTTTGTCTGATGATCGCGCGTATTCTATGGGCGAAGCAGTAGATAAAGAGAAATATGCTGTGGTGGAAATGGATCTGCTTGTTAAGGGAACAGAAACAAAGACCTTAGGCTATGGTGTATTCTTCGGCCCCGGAAGCAATTTATCTACCACTCAGTTGAGATTGTTTGATGACAATATCGCACGTATCCATACCGGAAGTTCCGGCGGTTACAACAAAGGAGTGCCATATGAAGCGAACAAAGTAGTTCACTTCAAGTGGGTGCTTGACAGAGAAGCAAAGACATACAGCTATTTCCTGGATGGAAAATTGGTAGAGACCGGTATTGGTGACTTGTACAAGAGTGCAACTGTATTTAAGCAGGTACATTTTCGTATCTATGCTGAACCCGGTGCAGATGGTACTACTGGCGTTGATTCTAGACTGTATGTAGATAACATTAAGATTTATGGTACAGACGATAATCAGATGCCCACACCGTCCCCTACCCCCGAACCCACACCTGAGCCTACAGCAACTCCCGAGCCTACCGCAGAGCCTACGGCCACTCCTAATGCCATGACATTCGAAAATGGTCAGCATGACCAGCTTGCGGATGGCCTTACCGGAAACGGAGCATCTTGGTCTTCAAGATATGCCAGCGAGAAGAATATGCTGAAGATTGTGTCTAAGCAGGAAGTTGGATTTGAAGGTGCAGCCGCAGACGATTACTGTATTGCGATTAATACAAAAGACGCGACTGCAGGTCAGCAAGGTGAGTTTACCTTTGTATTAGATGACAAAACCACTTATGCATTTGACACATCAGCTGCCAGTGCAACAAAGAATCTGGTTGTAGAGTTTGATTTGGCAATTTCTGGTGAGGATAAGACCACTGGATATGGTTTCTTCATTGGTGATACTACAGGCAATTTTGGACGTCCTACGGTATTTAAGATTATTGGCAATCAAATAGGCTCGATGGGAAGTAACCATTTTAATGGCAGTATCTTGGGTGCTCAGGATTTGAAAAAAGGTAAATTTGTACACTTCAAGTACGTGGTGCCCAATAACCTTGCGGCAAATACTGCCGGATGGTCTCTTGATGGAAATATGATATCAAGAACACTAATTTCAAGAGCTTATGTACCGACGAACCCTTCGGCTATTTATGCATTGCGTTTTGTATCCCTTGCGGAAGAGACCCCTATGGATGCAACGCTCTACATTGATAACATTCAGATCTATCAGGAAGATGTTCCGCCTGCGTCCATGATGGTGGATGAGGACATGAATGACATTCCTTCCAGCATGTTGCTGAAGAATAGATTGTATGATTTCAGCTATAGATCTACTGTATGGAGTCTTGCAAGTGGTACGGAAGAAGTAATTAAGTATGTTGCAAAGAACACCATTGATTTAGAGGCTGATGCAAACGATTATTGTTTGGAAATGCCCAACAATTTCGAAGCGGCAAAAGCAGTGTACTTAGACTTTGCATCTGTAACTATGGGCGGTGATAGTTCCGGATATATGGTTATAGAGATGGATATGGCAATAAGTGAAAGTGTCAGTCCTAAGTTTTCAATAGGAATAAATACAGCTTCTAAGTATCGTTCCTTTGATCGTGTGTACCTGCAAGGAACAAATTTGACATTCCAGAATGCTTGGACAACTCATAAAGCTCTTGAGACCAATAAGTTCTATAAGACCAAGATGGTAATTGATAGAGCGAATGAGACCTTCTGTTACATTGTTGACGATGAGGTAATCTTGCGCGATGGTGGAAGATGGTTGGATCCCGGCGATGCGATTTCCGATATTCGTTTTGATTTCGCAGCAGGAGATGTTAACAGTACGGGTAAGATATATATTGATAATATCAAGGTGTATATTACAGAAGATGATATTGTACCTACACCTGCACCTACCCCGGATCCCACTCCCGAACCTACTCCGGACCCCACAGCAACTCCCGAGCCCACAGCGACTCCTGAGCCTACGGCGACTCCTGAGCCCACACCGGAACCTACAGCGACTCCTGAGCCTACTGCGGAGCCTACAGCGACCCCCGAGCCCACAGCGACTCCCGAGCCTACAGAGGTACCTAAGGTGTTCATCAACACCGATTTTGGAGAATTTGCAGACAAGGTGGCTCCTTATGATAGACTCTCTAACTTAGTGGGATCTTATTGGAAGGGTAGCCTTGGCTTAAGTTACTGCCATGAAAAAGGTATTGTGGTAGCAAAGAATGAGACATTTGATGAAAACGCAGATGCAGATGATTACTGTCTGCAGTTTACACCTACCACTAACTTGGATACTTATAATTATGACATGAAATTTAATATGAACATTTCTGATGCTGGTATTATTCCTGCTATTGGAGTAGAAGTAGAGGAAGACAGATATGTAGTAGTAGAAATGGATGTGGCTGTTAAGGGTGAAGATAACAAGACAAATGGTTATAATCTCTGGGTAAATTCACACGATAATATCGGTATTTTAAAACTGCGTCTGTACGATGATTCCATCGTAAGACAGAATAATACCAGTGGTGATGCTACATTTGTTGAATCCAGCCGCAGAGAAGTAACCAAGGGTGAAGTACAGCGTTTGAAGATTGTAGTAGATAGAGAAACAAAAACAGTAAGTTACTTCTTGAACGGAAAAATTGTAGAGCAGGATATCAAGCTCTTGTTTGGTAGTTGTAAACAGGTGATTGGTGTTCGTTTCGAGATTTTTAAGGAAACCATCGAAGAAGGCGATACATTGGATTCAAAATTGTACGTAGATAATGTGAAGATGTATTTGTCCGATGATAGTCAAAAGCCGACACCTGAGCCTACACCCGAACCTACGCCGGAACCTACCGCTACTCCTAATCCTATGACTTTTGATAGCTATGTGGTTGGTCAAAAGGTGGCAGGTACAGCGGGTAATGGTGCATCATGGAGCGGAAACGCTGATGCAGCAAAGACAGGTGTTGTTGTGTCAAAGTTGGAAGCTGGTTTTGCTAATGCGGCAGCGGACGATTATTGCTTAGCTATCAATGCGGCAGATGTAACAACGAGAAAAGATGGATTTTTACAATTCTTGTTGGATGACCGCGAGACATTCGCATTTGATAAAACTGCGGAAGTGGCCACCAAGAATATTATCGTTGAAATGGACGTGGCAATCGTAGGTGATGCCGAGACAAATGCGGAACGATTTGGTTTCTACATAGGTAATACAGACACATACTTTACACGAACCACTGTATTTTCAATGATGAATGGTAAGATTGGTTCAAACTGGTCTAACTCATGGAGAAGTGGTCAGAAACAAACAGCAACATTAGAAAAAGGGAAATTCGTACACTTGAAATATGTGTTGCCTAATAATTTGGCAAATAATCAGGCTACTTGGTCATTGGATGGTGAGGTGATAACTACTCAAGCAACCACACAAGCAATTATTTATAATAATCCTGCTTCAGTGTACGGTATTCGTTTCTATGTAGTTCACCAAGGTGGTCAAGTTGAAGGTGCTGACGTCTACGCAACAGACGCAGAAGGTATCTTCTATATAGATAATATTCAGATTTATCAGGAGGATGCTCCCGCACCCACCGCGACTCCTGAGCCCACCGCGACTCCTGAGCCCACAGCGACTCCTGAGCCCACAGCGACTCCTGAGCCTACAGCGACTCCGGAGCCTACACCTTCTCCTACACCGAACTATAACCCTTCTACCTTTGAGGGATATGCATTGAATCAAAATGTGGCTGGTACGGCAGGCAAAGGGTATGAATGGGTAAGCACGAAATCCACCAATGGTGTCGTTGTATCCAAGAGTGTTGTGGATGCAGAAAAGTATACCGTGGATGATTATTGTTTATCCTTGGTGAATAATACATCAAATCAGTTGATGTTGAAGCTTGATGAACCTATTCCTTTTGGTGAGGATGCTTCCGGCTTTGCTGTTGTTGAGATGAATATTGCGGTTTCTGGTAATTGTAACAGTCAGGTTGAATTCAGTATAAATGAGAATGTGGCGTTTAGTTCGCCTCAATCTCAAGAAAGATTTTATATTAACTATGATGCTACAGCTGGTGGAAATAAACTTACTTCCAAGTATCATGGCGTAAGTAAGATTATAGAAGAAAACACATTCTATAATTTTAAATTCTATATTGACAGAGACGCTTATGGGTCTGGTACCCAATATGGCAAGCATTGTTTAGTGATCGATGATAAGATTATCGTTCGTGACAAAAATAATTGGTTGGGTGCAAATGTTCAGAACATCTTGTTCTCGTTTGCAGGTACAAGTGAAACCACAGGTGTTGTGTATATTGATGATGTGAGGATATACACAGTTGAGGAGGCACCTGAACCTGTAGCAACGGCAAAACCCACGCCTGCGCCTACACCTAGCCCTACTCCTGCACCCACTTACAATCCTTTGAATTTTGAGGGATATACACCTGGCCAGTGTGTAAATGGAACCTCCGGAAATGGTTCTACATGGTCAAAAATTAGTAATGGACAATTGACCGGAAAAGTCGTATCCAAGGTAGAAGAAGGCTTTGCGGGTGCAACTGTTGGTGATTACTGTATGAAGATTGACGGTAAGGAATTGGCAGGTGCAGAAGGTGGCTACGACTTGGCGCTTGGTGTAGATTATGCGATTGATTACGAGTTGGCGGCGCCCACGCAGAATATTATTGTTGAGATGGATATTGCTGTTGCTGGTAATGATGTGAAATCTAAGTTTTATCACATGTATGTAGGTAATGGCGGAATTACTCGAGTTGGTCAGTTTGTCATTAAAGATAATCTGATAGGTAATCATATGAGTACGGGACGCAATGATAGTAATATACAGAGTTCTATTGCGACTACCAAGGGAGAGTTTTTCCATGTGAAGTATGTTGTACCTAACAACGGCGCGAATGTAAGATGGTATGTAGATGGCATCCCTGTGCGGCAGCCCATGACAGCGCCTCAACAACCCACATCAATCAATAAGATTAGGTTTAATAGTGAAGCAGAGGCTGCACTAACAGATTCTAGTTTGTACATTGACAATATTCAAGTATACACAGAGACTGTGGTTGCACCTACAGACATCATAACCAGTGATGATATGAATGTAGTACCCGAGAGTATGTTGCTGAGGGATAACATATTTAGTGAAATATCTAATCATTATTGGACTGTTCCTTCCGCAGCGTATGAAAAAGCTAAATATGTAGCTAAAAATACAGTTGATGCAAGTGCGGACGCAACGGACTATGTTTTGGAATTGTCTGGCGGTTATACAACAGCAACGGACATCTTTATGTACTTGGATCCTGAAGATAAACTGGTATATGGTGAGGAAACAGAAGGTATTATTGCTGTTGAAATGGATTTAGCATTGAGTGGAGAGTTCAGTTCAAGAACGGAGGTCCAATTCAACCAGTGGTCAACAAATAACCAGTCAATCCAAAGACTTTATTTTGACGGAAACAAGATGACCTTCTCTCAGGCACCCGGTTCCTTCACATTTGAGGAAAATACTTTCTATAAGATGAAGTTTGTGATTGATAGAAAGAACGAAACTTTCAGTGTTATGATGGACGATACCGTTGTTGTGAGAGATGCGAGCAAGTGGCTCGGAACAGACTTTGGTAACATTAGATTTGCATTCCCTGCAGATGCAGAAGGAACAGGAAAATTCTATGTGGATAATTTGAAAGTGAGTCTGTTAGACGAGAGTCCCGTACCTACACCTACACCTACTCCTTGCGTACATGAAAATGTAGATGAGAATGGATATTGTACAGCAGAAGGTTGTGGTGAGATTGCAAACGGCAAGAGCGCTGTGAAGGGTAAGACCCTGATCCTGAAGGATTCCATCGCAGTTACCTTCTATATGGACTTCACGGATGCTATCGTTAAGGATGACACCGTAATGAAGTTCACATTGAAGAGCGGCAAGACCAGTCAGGTGGCATTTGCAGATGCAATCACCAAGACCATCGAAGGTAAGCAGTATTACGGATTTGCATGTGAAGTATTTGCTTCCGAAATGAATGAAGTAATTACCGCAGAATTCTTCGAGGGCGACACCAAATTGAATACCATCGTATATTCTGTAAAGAATTACGCTGATAATCAGTTGGATAACGAAGAACTTCCTAACAAGGAAGAAACTACCGCAGTAATCAACGCAATGTTGAACTACGGTGCTGTATCTCAGATCTACTTCGGTAATACCGCAGATGGTCTGGTAACAGATGGTTTGGATGTACCCGCGTTGGCACCTGTCACCGCACAGGAAACAGAGGAACTTGCAACCTTTACCAGAAATGAAGAAGTATCTAACAATGGCGAACAGTACATTGATCAGGTTGGTATGACTTTGGTACTTTATTCACAGACAGCACTTCGTGCAGGTCTCTGGTTCAAGGCTGGTTACTCTTTGGCTGACTTCGATTTCGAAGCATATAATGTAACGAATGGTAATGCTGCAGTAGCAGTTAGAACCGGTACTTACCAGGGCGTTCCTTACGCTGAGGTTCCTGATATCACTCCTGACAGATTGGATGATATGTACAGAATCGTAATTAAGCTGAAAGGTACAGAAACTGTAATCAGAACTATCGAATACAGTCCTTTCACTTACATCAACAATAAGTTGAACGATGGTACTGCTACTCAGGAATTGAAGGATGTAGTAACCGCTATGTACAGATACAACAAAGCAGCAGAGGCTTTAATCGCTGAGTAATAGGAGGAACAGTATATGAGAAAAGAATTATATACCACTCCCGAATTAGAGATTATAGTTTTTGCTACTGAGGATGTTATCGAAGTGAGCGGAAGCGGAAGTGAAAGTTCCGGGGCAGATTCCTCTGAAGAATCTGAACAGCCCGTATTACCCTGGGATTAAAGAACAAATAAATAACGTCATGTTATTAGAATGGCGGCAGAGAGTAAAATCTCTGCCGCTGTTTTTTTATTGCCTTTTACAAAAAAATCTTGATTATTGATTGGGAACTTGTTGATTTGCATTTGTCTATATGATAGTATGATGACACGTGGTTTCTGCACTGCGTATTTTCTAATTTTCTTCGTCAGCAGTCGCCTGACAGAAAATCCTATAATTCAATTTAATATAAGGGAGGGATGCCTATGCTCGTTGATGTGTAATAATAATCTCAGATTTTGAAATGTGAGTATTGACAATTTTGGAAAACAAATATATAATGCAACTAAGATTTAGTTGCACTTGGAGGTGAGTGCAATATATTATGAGTAAATATGAAAAAGCAAAGGAAAGAATACTTAAAAAGCCAAAGGATTATACTTATACAGAGGCTAAATATTTGTTAGGTAAAATGGGGTTTTTAGAGTATCATAAAGGAAAAACGTCTGGTTCGCGTGTTTGTTTTTATAGAGAAAGAGACAAGAGAGTAATTATGTTACACAAGCCGCATCCCGGGGACGAGATGGTAAGAGGTTCTGTAGTTGACTTGGTAGAATATTTGAAATGTATAGGTGAATTGTGATGAAGAAGAATATTTTAGAATATAAAGGTTACTATGCTATGATCGAAGTTGATTTTGAGACCCGTAGACTTCGTGGGAAGATTGAAGGAATTAATGACTTTGTTGATTTTGAAAGCGAACGTCTCGAGGATATAGAACAGGAATTTCATAATGCTGTAGATGATTATTTGGAATTCTGTAAGTCGGTGGGCAAAGAACCTGATAAGGAGTATAAAGGTACATTTAATATCCGAATCCATCCTTCATTGCACAAGGAGATGGCAAGAATAGCAATTGAGAACGGGGAATCTCTAAATGCTGTGGTTGAAAATGCAATACAGGCATATGTAAAAGCATAAAATGATGAGACATGCGGTATTTATACCGCATGTCTTTTTTAAGTTGTCTAAATCCCGAAAAAAGGTTATAATATATGGATAAAGAAATTTGATGTACATATGGGAGGTTATGATGAAAAGAAATTTAGTTGTGCTTATGGTAAGTACATTGGCTTTGATGACCATTACAGGTTGTGGTAAAAAGGATGAAAGTGATGCCATCGCATCTGTGTCCGGCGTTGTAATGGAGTCGGAAATTTCCGCTGAGGAATCCACGGAAGAATATGTGGGTGATTTGATTTGGGACGATGTCGAAGAGTCTTCGGAGGAGGATTCTGAGTTTGAGGAGAGCGAATCTGCGGCAACTAAGAAACCCGTTGCACAGGCTACTGCCACTCCCAGTCCTGCACCTACCCAGGCACCAGCATCATCAGGCGGTTCAAGCAGTTCGGGAAGTCCCGGCGGAAATCAGACATTGCCTACCGATACCCCCATTCACGGCATTGAATTACCTATGGATTAGGAGAGAAGGATGATTCGGATCAAACTCGCCGGTCAGGTATTCGAGATAGAAAATCAATATCCTGACATTGTACATATGAGCAAGGAGTATATCACGGACGAGACACCGGCATATTTTGTTTGTGTCAGTGAAGAAGAAATCGCTGCTGAGGATATGGAGCAGAAGGGATTTTCTGCAGGATATCTGGAGACCCTTGCCATATATCGTAAGATTTGTGACATCCTGCGGGAAAAGGACGTTTTTCTTTTCCATTGTTCGGCCCTTGAGATGGATGGAAAGGCATATCTGTTTACGGCTCCCAGTGGCACCGGTAAGTCTACCCATACCCGTCTGTGGCGGGAGACCTTTGGTGAGAGGGTGACGATGATTAATGATGACAAGCCTTTGCTTCGCATAGGGGGAGATGAAATCACGGTGTATGGTACCCCCTGGTCCGGCAAGGAGCAGTTGCAGACCAATACCAGCGCACCGGTGGCAGGTATCGTGATTTTACATCAGGCATCTGAAAATAAGATGCACAGGATAGAGGCAAAAGAAGCCTACCCTATGCTGTTAAATCAGACCCATAGGGCCACCAGTCCCCAGGGAATGAAAGATACCTTGGATTTTGTGTGGAGATTGGCACAGTTGCCCATCTATTCCTTGGGTTGTACCATATCCCAAGAGGCGGTTTTATTAGCCCATGATAAGTTGACGGAGAGTAAGTAATGAGCAAAAATGCCCTGAAGTTTCTTTGTGTGCTTTTGGCTTTGTGCGTGTGTGGCGCATTTGCGCTAAATATGTATATGGACAAAAAAGAGCAGGAAGAGATTCGCTTGTATTATGAAAAAATGAATGAAGAGTTGCTTCCCATTCAGGACGAGATGTTTGCGTTACGCAATGAATTGACGGAACTGGAAGCATTTTATGAGAAAGAGAAAGAAGGTAAGGCCACCATCCAGATTCTATTCACAGCGCCTATGGCAGTGATATACGAGGAAGTGTATCCTGTGATGGAAGATTATGAGTACGTGGGTGTGATTGCGATTTCTGAAGAGTATTTTCCGGGAAATGCAGGATGTATTGATGTGAATGAGGCGAAGATACTGGAAGAAGCCGGATGGCAGTTTTGCGTCAGATATGATGGCAATTCTTATCAACGTGTTGCGCAGATGGCACAGGAAATCGGGATTGCCCTACAATCCGCCATGTATTTTCCCAACGGCACATTTGAGGAAGACTTAGATGCGGCAGAATCTGTGGATTTCGTGATTCATCATGGAGAGAGTGGTAGACAGTTGCTCACTTTTACCAAGGAAGATAAATGGTATTTGGGAGCGCTTGGATGGTTCTCAATGGGAGTATCGGATATCTTGGAAGAGGTGGTGGAACAAGGCGCAAATATTGTATATACCATTGGACCTGACGGCACAGAAGAAATGTACGAGGATGGTCAGTTTGAGAAAATGTTGAATAAAATAACTGCCTTTGAGACACTTGTAGTGACAGATTTGACATCTTTGGATACCATGCAGGGAGATGAGGCAGATGAAAGTTTTGTAACCAATTACCAGGATAGAAAACAGAAAATGAATGCCAGACTGGAAGAACTGCAAAAATTAGAGCAGGAAGTGTATGAAAAGTATCGAAAATAATGTGATATTGAGATAAAAATCGAAGCGTTTATAAGGAAACAATTATGAAATTAAAAGACGGATTTGTATTGCATACAGTGGGCAATGAACATATGATGGTAGCGACCGGCGAAGCGGCAAAGGTATTTAATGGTTTGGTGAGAAACAACACCACAGCGAATTGCATTTTAGAGCAGTTGCTTCAGGAAACAACGATGGAAGAAATCGTGACCCGTATTTGCGATAAATATGAGGCTTCAGAGGAAGTGGTCATGGCGGATGTGAATCGTGTGATTGAGGAAATCAGAAAAGCCGGATTTTTGGACGAATAGGATAATTTCAATGGATGAGATAAAGTTGAAAATCCTGCAGGAGACGGGGCATTATTTAAGCGTTCCTTCAGGAGTCAGTATGTATCCCATGCTGAAGAATAAAGAGAATGTGGTGGATATTGTACCGGTACAGGGAAGATTAAAAAAATATGATGCAGCCCTGTATTATCGTCCCACAGACAACAAATGCGTATTGCATAGAGTGTTGCGGGTGGGAGAGGGACATTATATTTTCTATGGGGACAATTGCCATGTGGCAGAATATGTGGAAGAGGACCAGATCATTGGTGTGGCAGACCGGTTCTTCCGTGGCGGCAAGTGGATATCTGTGAAAAATCCCTGGTATTTAATGTACGTACATCTGTGGTGCGATTTGTTACCAATAAGGGTGTTTGTATTTCGAGTAAGAGATAAATTGCGGAAGGTATTATGCAAAAGAAAGTAAGAAATGAAAGCAGTTCCTGGGCATATCTGTGGTCTGTCACAGGAAAGATTAAATGGAATATCGTCCTTCTTTGTGTGATACAGACACTGTTGGGTATCAGCACTGTTTTTTACGCACTTTTTTTGAAGGAAATCATCAATAGAGCAGTGTCAGGCGACAGGCAGGGATTATTTGCTTGCTTCGGCTTGTTTGCTCTATTGGTTTTTGTACAGATTATGACCCGTACTGTGATTCGTCAGTTGGAAGAACATACAAGAGCGTTGTTGGAGAATCAGGTAAAGGGTAGATTGTTTGGTGCCCTTTTGAAAAGTGAGTATGCATTTGTTACGGCAGTGCATTCCGGAGAATGGATGAATCGTCTGACCGGGGATACTGCGCTAGTGGCAAATGGGCTGACAGAGATTTTACCTAGGTTATTGGGGACTGTGGTGCGCCTGGTGTCAGCTGCTTCCATGTTGATTGTACTGGAGCCGAAATTTGCTATGGTGATACTTCCCGGCGGATTTTTATTGATTGTGATTTCTTATGCATTTAGAAGAATCATGAAGAGCCTGCATAAGTCAGTGCGTGAAAAAGATGGTGAACTACGTAGCTATATGCAGGAAAGTCTGGGCAGTATGAAGGTGGTGCGTTCTTACGCTATGGAAGAGGCGGTGGAGTGCGAGGCTGACAGGCATATGCAGGAACATAAGCAGAAACGCATGCAGAAGGCGACCTTTTCTAATGTTTCCCATACAGGACTGGCGCTGGCTATGAATGGTGCTATGGTGCTGGGGATTTGTTACTGTGCATATGGTATCTTTGCAGGTGTATACGATTATGGTACTTTTGTGGCAGTGATGCAGTTGATTGGACAGGCTCAAATGCCGTTTGCTAATATCAGCGGATTTTTACCAAGGTTCTATGCGATGATGGCCAGCTGCGAACGCCTCACAGAGGTGGAAGCGTGGTTGGAGAAACAGGATGAGAATCGTTTGTCCTTGTTAGAAGTGCAACATTTTTATCAGGAAAAGTTACTGGGCTTAGGCTTGGAACATGCCTTTTTTGCTTATAATAGCCAGGAAGAGAATGTGCTGCAGGATTTCTCCATAGACATTCAAAAGGGAGAATTCGTTGCCTTTACCGGTAGCAGTGGCTGTGGAAAGAGTACGGTATTGGAAGCGTTGCTGTGCCTGTATCAGCTACAGCAAGGCAATCGATATATGCTAACTGCAGAGGGTAAGAGAGCGCTTACAGATAGATATCAAAAATTATTTGCGTATGTGCCGCAGGGGAATCACTTGATGAGTGGCACCATTCGTCAGGTAGTGGCTTTTGCGGAAGAGGGGACCGTCGATGAGGAGCGCATCAGACAGGCACTTCAGATTGCCTGCGCAGAATTTGTGTATGAACTGGAAGCCGGATTGGATACGGTTCTGGGAGAGCGCGGGGCCGGTTTGTCGGAGGGACAGATGCAACGCCTTGCCATTGCAAGAGCGATTTATTCCGGTCATCCGGTATTGTTCTTTGATGAGGCAACCAGCGCGCTGGATGGCCCTACTGAGGCAAAAGTTTTGGAGAACTTGCGTGCTATGACGGACCGCACATTGTTGATTGTGACCCACAGACAGCAGGCGCTGGAGGTGTGTGACAGGGTGATCGAATTTTAACAGTCACATGGAAGTGCTGTAAATCCCGAAGTGAAAGAAATGATGAGAAAAGGAGCGCCAGTATGACAAAAGAGAGACAAAGCAATGTACCCTCAGATATGTTATATCTGGCGGTCTGTGCTATCAAGGAGAAATGCCCGGATAAGACAAAAGTGTCCGGAATGGATTTGGAGCGTTTATACAAGTATAGTTGTTTCCATAATGTGGAGCCCTTGGTGGGCAAGGCATTGGCGTTTTTTTGTGATGGGGAATGTGGAGAAAATCAATCCGGACATGGAATATTCACTGAAAAAGACAAGGAAGTTCTGGAACAGTTTCAGGAAGCAACTCACAAAACAGCCCGCAAAAATCTGCTTCTGGATATGGCAAGGGCGCAGGTAGAGCAGTGGTTGGAGGAGAATGGTATCTGGTATGTGTCCCTAAAAGGTGCCGTGCTTCACAGTCTATATCCTGCCATCGGATTGCGTAAAATGGCAGATAATGATATTTGGTTTGATCGAGCCTATACAGAGCAGGTACGTGATTATTTCGTGGAAAATGGATATAAGGTGGTTTCCTACGGTAAGGCCAACCATGATGTGTACAGCAAAGATCCGGTTTATAATTTTGAAATGCACCGCACCCTGTATCATGAAGGCGAAAATCCCCGTTGGGATAGCTATTACGAAGACCTGCGTGACAGGTTGGTACCCTTGGAAAACAGGAAATTCGGATATCGGTTTTCTGAGGAGGATTTGTATGTTTATTTGATTTCCCATGCATATCACCATGATGTGTCAGACGGGTTTGGGATTAAGGTGATAGCGGATCTGTATTATTATCTGAAAGCGCATAGAGCAACTTTGGATTTTGCTTACATTGCCCAACAATTTGAGACTTTGGGCATTGTAGAATATGAAGCAACCCTTCGACAGTTGACAGAGAAACTGTTGGGCGATGAGAAGGTGGATTTGACGGAGGCAGAAAACAAGATGCTAATCCGTATGCTTGGTTCCGGAGCTTATGGTACGTTGAAAAATCGTGCGGATGGGCGATTGCAATCCCTGATGGAAGAGGAGACGACACCGGACTTTGGTTTGAAGATGAAGTACTTCTTCA
>CAJGCP010000008.1 GCA_904501885.1 uncultured Acetatifactor sp.
ATGAGTACTTTGAACCAGAAAAGATACAGTTTTCGCCCATTATTTAGTGCAGAGTTATTGTTGTAACTTTTAAACCAATTGCACAAAGTGCCTAAAATAAAGGATTTTTTGTGCAAAATAAATAAGAAAGAATAGAGAGTTGTTACTATGATCAACTTTGAAGAAGAATTAAAGAAATTTCATCCCAGCCTTGAGGTGGAGGATGCTGCAGAAGCAATTTATAACCAGGATTTGACAGATATGGCAGATGTGCTGGTGAAAATGTTGAAAGAGTCGGATGCAAAAACGAAAGAGGTATAAGAATGTTTTGTTATAATTGTGGACGTCAACTGTCGGAACACGATTTTTGTACCGCTTGCGGGGCAGATGTCTCTTTGTATAAAAAGATAATGTCCATCTCCAATATGTACTACAATGAAGGATTGGAGAGAGCCGGCGTCAGAGATTTGTCCGGTGCAATCAACAGTTTACGACAGAGTTTGAAATTCAATAAAAATAATGTAGAGGCCAGAAATCTCTTGGGCTTGATTTATTACGAGACCGGTGAGGTGGTGGCGGCACTTTCTGAATGGGTTATCAGCAAGAATTTGCGCCCGGAGAAGAATATTGCAGATGATTATATCAATCGCCTGCAGTCCAATACCAGCCGTCTGGAATCCATCAATCAAACCATCAAAAAGTACAACCAGTCGTTGGTACTGTGTGCCCAGGGCAGCGAGGATTATGCTGCGATTCAGCTAAAGAAGGTACTTTCCCTGAATCCTAAATTCCTGCGTGCCCACCAGTTGTTGGCTTTGATATTTATCCATAAAGAGGAATGGGAAAAAGCAGAGAGAGAAATCAATAAGTGCCTTGAAATTGACAGAAATAACACGGTCACCCTCCGCTATATGAAGGAAGTAAAGGGGATGACGGCACCGGACGAAAACGCAAGAGGTGGCAAGCCCAAGAAGGAAGGCGCTCTGCGGTATCAGACGGACAATGAGATTATTATTCAGCCATTGAATCCCAAGGAGCAGAGGAAGGCCAGTGTGACTGCGCTGATCAATATGGGAATCGGATTGTTGGTTGGTTTAGCAGTGATGTATTTCCTGGTAATGCCAGCGGCAAAAACCAATGCCCGCAATGAAGCACAGGCAACCATTCAGAAAATCACCCAAGAGGCAGATGATAAGACCTATCAGATTCAGAGGTTGGAGGATGAATTAAAGACACTTCAAAGCCAGTCCGGTAGTTGGGAGCAGAAATTAGATGGCTATGTAGGTGCGGATGGCACCTTGCAGACCTTGGATAATCTCATCAAAGCGGCAACAGTTTACCTGGCCAACGGAGATGCCAAGGTGGCGGCAGAGTCTCTGGATGTGATTGAGGCAAACCTGAAAGTTGAGGACATGAACGACACATTTAAGGGACTGTACGAGGCGCTTTCCGGTCTTGTTGCTCCTGCGGTGGCAAATGACTATTACAATCGCGGTTACGAGCAGTACAGAACCGACAATTTCGCCGCTGCTATTCCTATTTTTGAAAGAACCATTCAGTATGGTGCGGGATTAAATGCAGAGAAAAAGGTGGATGCTTATTTTTATCTGGCACAGGCTTACCTGAAAAATGACCAGAAGGAAGAGGCAAAAGCTGCCTTCAACAAAGTGATTGAACTGTTCCCCGGTAGCGAGAGAGCAGCCAGTGCCAAGCGCGTGTTGGCAGATATGGAATAACAAAAGAGAAAAGAATGAAGATACGAAAGAGAACCTGTAGTGAAGAAACTACGGGTTCTTTTTTTGTGCATAAAGGGTAAAGATTTTCAATAGAACAGAGAAAGGGGTTTTAGTAACAGATGACAGGAAATGATTTTTGTGTCATAGACAATTGTCTCATGATACGTATGCCGGAGGAGATTGACCATCACGGTGCAAGTATGATCAGTGAAAATGCGGACAGATATTTGATGCGGGAGGATGTGAATCATGTGGTGTTCGACTTTGAGAGGACCAGATTTATGGATTCTTCCGGTATCGGGATTATTATGGGGCGTTATCGAAAAATATCTTGCTTCGGAGGGCGTGTTTATGCCATTCACGCGGACAAGCAGATCCGTAGGATTTTTAATATTTCGGGATTAAATCAAGTGATGGAGGTACTGGAAGTATGAGAGCGGAAAAGAATGAAATGGAACTAAAGTTTGATGCCCTGTCAGAGAACGAGGCCTTTGCCAGAATTTCAGTGGCGGCATTTGTGACTCATTTGAATCCCACAATGGAGGAATTGGCAGATATTAAAACTGCAGTTTCTGAGGCGGTGACCAATAGTATTATTCACGGCTATGAAAATTGGCAAGAGACGATGCCACAGGCCTGTGATATATGTAAGGACAACATCCAAACACCTCTGATTACCATCAAATGCCGTTTGGAACACAGTATTTTACATATCGTGGTGGAGGATAAAGGAAGGGGAATTGCAGATATTCCAAAGGCTATGGAGCCTCTTTACACCACCAAGCCGGAAATGGGCCGGTCCGGTATGGGATTTTCCTTTATGGAGGCATTTATGGATGATGTTGAGGTAGAAAGTACTTTGGGAGTAGGCACCACGGTGCGAATGACAAAGAAGATAGGACTGGGCAGTTGGATTGCAGATGGTGAGTAGATATGGACGAGGTATCAGCACTGATTGCAAGGTCACAGGCAGGAGAAAGTGATGCAAGAGAGGTACTGATAGAAAAAAATCTCGGTCTGGTACACCATATCGTAAAACGGTTTACGGGAAGGGGATATGATGCGGAGGATTTGTTTCAGATCGGCTGTATCGGGCTGATCAAGGCCATTGATAAGTTCGATTTGTCCCAGGGGGTAAAGTTTTCTACCTATGCCGTCCCTATGATTATGGGGGAAATCAAGCGGTTTCTGCGGGATGACGGGCTGGTGAAAGTGTCCCGTACCATCAAGGAGAATGGATACAAGGTAAAAATGGCAAGGCAGGCGTTTCAAATGGAGCATGGGCGTGAGCCCACATTTCAGGAAGTGGCGATGTACACCAAACTACCCCAGGAGGAAGTGGTGTTGGCCATGGAGGCCTCTGTACCGGTGGAATCCATCCATACCGCCTTCCTTCAGTCGGATGGAAGCGAGACGTATTTGCTGGATAGGATTGCGGTGGCGGGGACTGTCGGAAATGGAGGTGGAGCTGTAAGAAGCGGATGCGAGGAGGATCCGGAGAAAGAGGCGCTTCTAAATCATATCCTGTTAAAGCAATTGCTTCAGGAACTGGATGAGCGGGAGAAAGAGTTGATAGCTCTAAGGTATTTTCAGGACAAAACACAGACGCAGGTGGCCAAGGTGCTGGGCATCAGTCAGGTGCAGGTGAGTCGGTTGGAGAAAAAGATCCTTTTAAGCATGCGGCAAAAAGTGTTGCAATAGGAAGGATTTGGCACTTCCCTAAATTTTTTATAAACTGCTGAAAAATGCTTTTCATACAAAGGAGCATCGTATAGAATGGAATTGTAGCTGATACATATCCGTGTCATTGTGGATGTTGATGGTTTGGTGAGGCCGGTAGGTCTATGGAGAGAAGTGAATGAGATACGAAACGGATGACAGAATAGAGAGAAGCAGAAGGAGAAGCAGACGGGCAAACCGCATTTGGGTCACGCTTGGCTGTGGACTTGTGGTTGCTTTGGTGGTAGCCATTACCGCCTGCATCTGCATCTATGTGGGAGAGAAGATAGAGGGGGATGTGAAGGACGCCACCCAGGTCATGGGAATCATTGGTGGAGCGGATGGCCCCACAAGTATTATTATCGGAGAGCCTGTGGATAAACAGGATTCCGTATCGGGGGAAGAGATGGTGCCCGTGGCGCAGATGGATTTGAAGATTGCGGAGGCAAAAACCCAGGTTCGGGAAACTACCATTAAAGAGGTGCAGGACCATTTGCGTGGCCGGATTCAGGAAGGCGACTCTCTGCTACAGGCCATCAGAAGTTTGTATCCCGATGAATTGGTGGTATATAGCGATGGAGACTATTATTTTGCACCCATCAATCGTGAATTGAAAATGAACAACCTGAAGCAGGAAAATGTGCAGGTGCTGGAAAATGGAGAGTTTCAGTATGTGGAGGACGGTCAGGTAACCTCCCATAAGGGCATTGATGTATCTCAGCATCAAGCAAAAATTGACTGGAAGGCAGTGGCCCGGGATGGCGTGGAATTTGCCATCATCCGCGTGGGATTTCGAGGATATGGACAGGAAGGCAAATTGGTGGAAGATACCCAGTACAAGAGGAATATAGAAGGCGCTTTGGCGGCAGGTATTCGTGTGGGCGTGTACTTTTACAGCCAGGCCACCTCAGAAGCGGAAGCAATAGAGGAAGCAGAGTTTGTGCTGGAGCGCATCAAGAAATATAAAATTACCTGTCCCGTGGTGGTGGATTCTGAACTGGTAGACGCCGCAGAGGGACGCATGGATGGTATCTCTGCACAGGAGCGTGCACAATACGCCGCAGCATTCTGCGACAGGGTTGAAAAAGCGGGCTACAAGTCCATGATTTATCACAACCTAGAGGTTGGGGCGCTGAAGATGGAGATGCCTTTGCTGGAGAAGTATGACAGATGGTTTGCTTCTTATAGTGACATATTGTATTTCCCTTATGAATATAAGATGTGGCAGTATACCGATAAAGGAAAGGTGTCCGGCATCAAGGGAAATGTAGATTTGAATATTAGCTTTGTGCCCATCTGGGAGTAGGAGGGCGCAAAGCAAGTGGTAGCCGAGGCCCATATCCGGTGTCAAGGCAATCAGTATAAAACACGAGAGTTCGTATCATAATATCAGCAGAAAAGGAAAGGCGGCTGATGGAAGATGCGGGCTCTTTTTTTGTGTTTGATTGGGATTAGCTATGGTGCATTATCGGCAGCAGGTGTGTTTACCGTGTTTGTGGCGGTGGGACTGATTCCGCGCTTTGCCGGCAGGACCCATACCGCTGGGCATGTCATATTATATGAAAACATGGTGGTGCTTGGCACAGTGGTTGGTTGTCTTACCAGCCTGTATCCGGAGTGGTTTGGATTCCTTGGAAGGTCTGCAACAGGGGGGATTATCTTACAAATCGTTTATGGCATATTTGCCGGAATATTTGTGGGATGTCTTGCATTAGCGATTGCGGAGATGTTGGACAGCATTCCCATCTTTTCCCGGCGTATCGGGTTTCGTCATGGACTGGGGTTGGCAGTGCTTTCTATGGCATTGGGAAAATTGGCAGGGGCGCTGCTGTATTTTTGCAGCGCACTTCGATTTACCGGAGAAGGATAACGTGATAGAGATTTGCGTCCAATCGGAGAATAGATAGACAGGAGGCCGACGATGAATATTACAGTCTACCTAAAATGTGACAGAAATGTGGAGTTGAGAAAAGAGGAGGTTCTACTGAAGGATTTGGGAGAAATCCGCTGCATCGATGACCATATCAGCGCCAAACTAAAGGCGATCCGCGTGCATCGTTTTCACGAAAATGCCCCCAAAAGATTTGTCATCAGCTCCTTGCGATTAATCGCCATGATGGAAGAAGTGTGTCCCGGTATACAGGTGGAAGTGGTCGGGGAGACAGATGTCTTGGTGGAACGGGTTAGGGTGGACAAGTATCGGGGAATTGGGCAGTGGGCAAAAGTGTTACTGGTCTGTGCTGTGAGTTTTTTTGGCACGGCGTTTACCATTATGGCCTACCATAATGATGTGGGCATCAAAGATGTATTTTTGTTGGTGTACCAGCTGTTTATGCACGAAAAACCCACCGGTATCAATCCGTTGGAGGTTTCTTACTCCATAGGTCTTACGGTAGGGATTCTATTGTTTTTTAATCATATTGGAGGAAGGCGGATTACCAAGGACCCTACGCCCATTGAGGTGGCTATGCGTAATTATGAAGAGGATGTGGATCGGGCACTGATTGCTACGGCGGCGAGAGAGGGAAAGGAAAAGGAGAAGCCTTAGGTGGCTTCTCCTGCAAATTGTGTCATATACAAATCGTAGTATTTTCCTTTTGCATTCAACAGTTCCTCGTGGTTGCCCATCTCTACGATGCGGCCTTGGTCCATGACCACAATGGTATCTGCATCCTGGATGGTGGACAAGCGGTGGGCGATGATGAGGCTGGTGCGGTTTTCCATCAACTTTACCATAGCGTCCTGAATATGCTTTTCTGTTCTGGTATCTACGCTGGAGGTGGCTTCGTCCAAGATCAAAATCTTAGGCTTAGCCAAGAAGGCTCTGGCGATGGAAAGCAACTGTCTTTGCCCCTGGGACAAGTTAAATCCTGCGTGTGCTAAGGGAGTGTCGTATCCAGATTCCATACGGAGAATCATATTGTGGCAATGGCACATTTTGGCGGCTTCTTCCATTTCCGCATCCGTAATATCTTCCCTTGCATATTTTAGGTTATTGCGAATGGTGTCGGCAAACAGGATGGTGTCCTGTAAAACGATGGCAGTGTTGTTGCGCAGGTTATCACAGGAGATATCCATGATGTTCACACCGTCTATTTTGATCTCACCGCTATCGATGTCGTAGAAGCGCATCAGCAGATTTACCACGGTGGTTTTGCCGCTACCGGTGGCACCCACCAGGGCAACCTTTTGTCCGGCCTTGACTTCTAAGTTGAAATCTTTTAGAACAGGTATCCCTTCTACATAGGAGAAGTTTACATTTTCGAAAGTGATAATGCCCTTAGAATCGTCCATAGACTGTTCTCCGGATTTATCTTCACTTGTCTCGTCCATAATGGCAAATACACGCTCTGCACCGGCAAGCGCAGTTTGAATCTGTCCGTAAATCATCGCCAGCTCGTCGATGGGACGGCCAAACTGTTTCGCATAAATAATGAAGGCGGAAATTACACCCACGGTAATCATTCCTTTCAGAGCGAAGTATCCGCCGAAGGCAGCGATGATCACGAAGCTGACATTGTTGATAGCGTTCATCACAGGGCCCATGGAACCGCCCAGGATTTCTGCGATGATACCTACTTTGGTGAGCTCGTTGGAGGTATCGTTAAATTCTTCGATAACCGCATCCTCCTGATTATATGCAACTACAGTTTTATATCCGGTTACCATTTCCTCCACAGTGCTGTTTAGCTGCCCCAGAAGGACCTGGCGCTTGCGGTAGAATTTTCGCATGGCACCGGATAGAAATTTGGTGGCAACCACGGTCAGGATAGCAGTGGTGCATGCTAGGAACGCAAGCGGTGTACAGAGGTAGAACATCATAAAGGCAGTGCCCAAAAGAGTCAGGCTGCCGGACACCAAGGAACTCAGCGACATGGAAATGGTGTGGGACACATTCTCAATGTCATTGGTCATACGGCTCATGATATCTCCATGAGGATGACTGTCCAAATATTTAATGGGCAGATTTACGATTCTGTCGAACAGGTCGTTGCGCATGCGTTTTACGATGCTTTGACTGAGTAGGGCACTGAACCTGCCTTGGAATAGGGTAAACAGACTCTGTATGCCGTAAATTCCCAGCATAATCAGCAAAAACCTACCCAGATGGCTGTAATCCCCGATGGTGATACAGTCGATGGCTTCGCTCTGAAATCTGGGTGCCAGTATGGTGGCCAGGGAAGTGGCTACCACACATACCATCAGGATGAGAATGCGTTTCTTTTCCCATTTGAAGTAGTGAATCAGACGAAGCAGGGCCTTCTTTTGATCCTTGGGTTTTTCGACTGAGTGTCTGGCTCCGGGGCCGAATCTGCCACCCCTGCCGCCACGGCCAGTCAAAGGTACCGTAAAGTTTTGATTGGGACCACCCTGTCCGGGAGCCCCTCCCTGCATATGTGTGTTTTGAGGATGATTGCCAGCCATTTACTTCACCCCCTTTGCCTGAGATTTATAAATTTCCTGGTAAACCTCATTGTTTTCCAATAATTCTTGGTGAGAGCCAAGGCCAACGATTTTGCCGTTTTCTAAGATGGCGATGCGGTCTGCATCTCTGACGGAGGCGATGCGCTGGGCGATAATAACCTTGGTAGTATCGGGATGATGTTTTTTCAGAGCCTCATATAATTTGGACTCAGTTCGTAAGTCTAACGCACTGGTAGTGTCATCGAAGATGAGAATATCCGCATCCTTTAACACAGCACGGCTGATGGCCAGTCGTTGCCGCTGCCCGCCGGAGAGGCTGTGCCCGCCCTGGGTCACATACGTGTCCATGCCGTCCTCTTTGGCAGAAATATACTCCATGGCCTGGGCTACGGAAGCTGCCTTTTCCAATTCCTCCGGGGTGGCATCGGGCTTACCCCAACGGATATTCTCGGCGATGGTGGTAGAGAAAACCTCGCTCTTTTGTAATGCCATGGCAATGCGTTCCCGCAAGTCGTGGAGCGGGTAATCCTTCACCGGGATGCCGCCTACCAGAACTTCACCTTCTGTGGCATCATAGAAGCGGGGAATCAGGTTGACCAAAGTGGATTTACCACAACCGGTGGAGCCTAAGATGGCAAAGGTTTCGCCGGGGTGAATGGTCAGGGAGATGTCGTCCAAAATCTTGCGCTGTCCCATGGTGGGGTAGGCAAAGGAAACATTGCGGAATTCAATCTGACCGCGAAGCATACTGTGAGCCAGTGCGACCCCCGCCTTGCCGTCCTGAATGGTAGGTTCGCAATTTAGAATTTCCTGAATTCGTTTGCCGCTTGCCACACCTCTGGTGACACTTTGGAAAATCATAGTCATACGCATAACTGCATGCAGAAGTTGTGAAATATAGGTGATGGCAGCCATCACATCGCCGGGGGTAACACTGCCGGCACTGACCTGAATGGAGCCTATTTTAATGATGGCCACTACAGAGACATTCAAGATAATATTCATAATCGGGCTCATATAGGAAAAGAGTAGTAGCACGCCCATCTGGGTATCCACTAACCCCTGGTTGGCATTTCCAAATCGCTTTTGTTCATGGCGTTCTTTGACATACGCTTTCACGACTCTGGAGCCGGATACATTTTCCTGCATGACATTGTTGAGTTTATCTAATTTTTCCTGCAATATGTAGAATCTGGGGCTGGCCTTTGCCAAAAAGAAGGTGGCAGTCAGTAGAATCAGCGGTAGGGCGCAAGCCACTACAACGGCAAAACTCACATCCAACAGAAGCAGACTTACCACGCCGCCCACAAAGAGCATAAAGGTGCGGACAAATCCGCGGATGCTTTGCATGACCAAGTTTTGTACCTGAGTGATATCGTTGGTTACTCTGGTAATCAGGGAGCCGGTGGTAAACTTGTCGGTTTGCTCAAAGGACAGGGTCATAATTTTGCCAAAGGCAGATTTGCGCACATCGTTTCCGAATTTCTGTGCACAAAGATTGGCGAATACGCCGGAAAGAATGCCGAAGCAACTGCCCAATGCCACGAAACCAATCATCTTTAGCCCCACGGTGAGCACCAGGTGTAAATCGCCAACACCGTTATTGTTTAGGCCCAATACACCATCGTCCACAATGGTACTCATCAGCCTGGGTTGGAGTAGGTCCATCAAAACCTCGCCCGACATTGCCAGTGGTGCCAGCAGGGCGAAGAACCAGTATTTTTTCAGATATTTAAGCATAAAAACCTCCTGTTTGGGAAGATGTTTGTTCTGTGTTATATAGCATATAAAAATAATTACATTCAGTATAACACAAAAAGGATAGAGGAGCAGTGAATTTTTTGTGAAAAAATGAATTTTATGGAAATGGGAGAGAAATACTAAGGGAAAAAGAACAAGAAGGGACGATGAGTGATTTTATGGAGGAGCGTAAGAACAGACAAAATAAAAAAGATATGCAACAAGAAAAGGAAATGACGCAAGAAGAAAGGCAACGGGAGCAACAAAAAAAGTTGGAAGCCAAGGCTTACGAGGCATATGTGAAAACTGTGACGCCCACGCATTCCCTATGGAAACAAATGTTAAAGGCGTTTCTCACGGGCGGCATCATATGTACCATCGGGCAATTCATTTTGAGCCGCGGATTGGCTATGGGATTGGATGAAAAGACCGCGGGCTCTTGGTGTTCCCTGTTACTTATTTTGTTGTCGGTGACTTTGACCGGTTTGAATGTTTTCCCCAAAATCGTAAAATGGGGTGGGGCAGGAGCATTGGTGCCCATCACAGGGTTTGCCAACAGTGTAGCAGCCCCTGCCATCGAGTATAAGGCTGAAGGCTGGGTTTTTGGTGTAGGTGCCAAGATATTCACCATTGCCGGGCCGGTGATTCTGTACGGTGTGCTTGCCAGCTGGGTGGTGGGATTGGTTTATTGGATTATGAAAATGGTATAAGAGAAGCTCGCCTTGTGGCGAGCTTTTTTTATGAATTATAATGGGTAGTTAATCTTGTGCTACAGGGGTGTAAAGGAAATCTATGTAAATTTCTGTCGCGTTTTGCTTGACAATGAAGGTTCCACATTTTATGATTGTATCAAGGGTGATACATAATATGAGGGGGATAATTTATGGAATCAAAACGAGTAGAACAAATTAAAAATCAGTTTGATGTAGCATTGCAGATGACAGAGGAAAAGATTGAATATTGGTATGCCAGAGATTTGATGGTATTGTTGGGGTACACGGAGTGGCGAAATTTTCAAAGGTCAATATTACGAGCAATAGAGTCATGCAAAACAAGTGGAATAGAAGTAGGAGATCATTTTGTTGAGGTCAACAAAATGATAAATCTTGCAAAGGGAGCAAAGCGGCAAATTCAAGATTACATGCTTACTCGATATGCGTGTTATCTAATTGCAATGAATGGAGACACAACGAAGGAGGAGATAGCTTTTGCACAAAGCTATTTTGCTGTACAAACTCGAAAACAGGAAATAATAGAAGAGAGAATTGCATACATAGAGCGAATGCAAGCAAGAAATCGATTAAGAGAATCAGAAAAACGTTTGTCGCAGAACATATACGAACGGGGAGTAGATGATGCGGGATTTGCGAGAATCAGGTCTCGTGGTGATGAAGCGTTGTTTGGGGGATATAGTACAAGGGAAATGAAAGAAAAACTAGGCGTTGTTGAGGGCAGACCATTGGCTGATTTCCTACCAACCCTTACGATTGCAGCAAAAAATCTCGCAACCGAAATGACAAATTATAATGTGGAAGACAAAGCTTTGTATGGAGAAACGGATATTACAACAGAGCATGTCCAAAATAATGCAGACATACGAGCAATGTTGGGCGCACGCGGAATCAAACCGGAAGAGTTACCTCCGGCAGAGGATATTCGAAGATTAGAACGTAAAGCAAAGGGGCAAGATAAGAAAGTTGCTGAAAAGTCCAGTAGTTTTTCTATAACCCCGGACAATAGTGAATACTGAGTTGTATAGCAGGTTACTTGGGATAAAAATGTTAGGGAGAAGTCATTTATGGATTATAGAGTAAAGACGAATGAGTTGGACGTTGAAATTGAAGTAAAAAAGACGACAGATAATATTGTGGATAAACTCGTGCAATTTCGAAAAAATCAGGGGTTAACGCAACAGAACATCGCAGATGCAACCGGTATTCACAGAGCGAATATTGCACGGATAGAAGGGAAAAAGAATGTAGTTTCACTGGATTCTTTGTCCAAATATGCTGGTTGCGTTCATGCAGAACTAAGTGTAGAATTAAAGGAAAAGAAAACGATAAAAGAGCGCTCTGGCGAACGCTTTAGTACAAGAACCGAAATGCTTCTGGGACAGGAAGCAGTGGATAAACTAAAAAATTCCCGCGTGGCAGTGTTTGGCGTGGGTGGTGTCGGTGGACATGTGGTGGAGGCTCTGGCCAGAAGTGGCGTGGGCGCCATCGATGTGATTGACAATGACACGGTTAGCGTTACAAATATCAATCGACAACTGATTGCGCTTCAAAGTACAGTGGGACAATATAAAGTGGATGTTATTGCGGAACGTATTAAGGATATTAATCCGGAAGCTGTGGTACATGTACATCGCGTATTTTACCTGCCTGAAACGGCAGCGGAATTTGATTTCTCGCAGTATGATTATGTGGTGGATGCCATTGACACCGTCAGTGGGAAACTGATGCTGGTGGAGCAGGCGAATAAGGCCGGTGTGCCCATCATCAGTGCCATGGGAGCAGGAAACAAATTAGACCCCACTGCATTCCGTGTGGCAGATATCTATGACACGAAAGTTTGCCCTCTGGCGAAGGTAATGCGCCGGGAACTGAAAAAGAGGGGCATTGATAAACTGAAAGTAGTGTACTCTGAAGAAGAGGCGCTGACACCTGCTATTGTTCCCGAAGTGACAGATGAGATAGAGGACGATGCACCCCGTAAAAAGGCAACGCCGGGGAGTGTAGCCTTTGTGCCTTCGGTGATGGGACTGATTATGGCAGGAGAGGTTATTAAGGATTTGTCTGTAAGGTAGTTAATGAGATATGGGAAGGAAGAACAGAAATAAGGTGAGAGTAGAAAGCAAAATAGAAAGGGTAAGGCATGGAGCAGGGAAGCGCAGATAAGAATAAAAAGAATATTTATAAAGGCATTATTCTTGTTGCCATTCTATTATTAGGTTGCGGCTTGGCAATCCTGCTTTTTGGTATGGTGAGGGTGGAAATTCCATTCGAAAACGAGATACCTGAGAAGGAAGAGATGACAACGCAAGGTGCATCTATGTCTGAACAGCAGATACCGGAAGCGGATTTTCGGGAGGAGCCTTTAGAGCGGACCATGGAGGATATGATTCAATACATGGCACCAGCCTTGGTACATGTCTATCGCGTGGATGATGCCGGCAGTTACACGGCAGGAAGCGGATATATAGTGGAAATCACGGAGGATAGAATTTATATCTGCACTAATCGCCATGCGGTGACCACTACATCTACCTGCGATATCTATTTCTATGATGGCACCAAAGTGGATGGTAAAATCATCGGTGCCGCGGAACATTATGATGTGGGCGTGGTAACCATAGAGAAGAAGGATATTCCTGATGAACTTTATGAAGAGTTGAAGCCGGTTACCATCGACTATACCTATTGGGAAGTGCTAGATGAGGAGCCCATTATACTGGGCCTCGGGCGTGTATCCAGAGAAGGTGGATTTGACCATATCACCACGGGAAACTTGATTAAAATCAAACAGTATTTTGAGTGGGATTCCGCTCATCCCCATACAGAGGTCACGGTAGAATTGGAAGCAGGAGATTCCGGCTCTGCCATCTTGGATGATGATGGTAATTTAATTGCCATGGCATATGCCTATTCTACAGAACCAACCAGATATTGGTGTGTGCCTTTAGATGAAATTTCGAAAGCATATCGGGAGATTACAGGCAGAAACCCGCGGGTGTACTAAGAGAGAATCCTAAGCGGAGAGTGGTTAAAATGCACCCGAAATATCGATTTTTCTTGCAATATGCAAGGTGTGTGATAAAATGAACTTGAAAATTGCATAATAAGAGGATGAAAATCCATATAAGAAGAGGAGAAGAGCAATTATGAAAAAAAGGCTTTTTGGTTTATTTCTTTCGGCACTTCTGACAATGGCTGTACTGAGCGGATGCACAGACGGCACAGTAGAACCTTCGGTGGATCATTCCTCTAAGGAGCCCACATATGGTGGCTCCGTGGTTGTAGGCATACAACAGGATTTCGACAGTCTTGACCCTCATAAAGCAACAGCGGCAGGAACTAAAGAAGTATTGTTTAACATTTTCGAAGGTCTTGTGAAGCCCGATGAAAATGGTAACTTAATAAATGCCATAGCCAGTGATTACACAGTTTCCGAAGACGGACTTACGTATACTTTTACACTACGTGAAAATGTGAAATTCCACAATGGCAATGTTGTGACAGCAGAGGACGTGAAGTACTCTCTGGAGAGAGCGGCGGGATTGTTGGATGGTACCCCATTGGTATCTACCCTGCGCGCAGTGACAAACGTAGATATTATTGATGAACAGACGGTTCAGGTGACAGTGGGAAGTGCCAATGCAGAGCAGATTTATGGCTTTGTGACTGCCATCATCCCCGCGGGAAGCGGAGAAGATGAGACGGCAAATCCTGTTGGAACAGGACCGTTTTCTTATGCCTCTTACAAACCACAAGAGGGAATGATTGTTAAAAAACACGAGGAATACTGGCAGGAAGGTTTGCCCTATTTGGACGAAGTGAATTTCAAAATCGTGAACAGTCCGGACTCTGCGTTGTTGGAACTTCAGGGTCATACAATTGATGTGTATGCGTATCTGACAGATTCCCAGGCAAATATACTGCAAAATGACTATCAGGTGTTAGCATCTGCATCTAATGTGGTACAAGCATTGTTTTTGAATAATGCGGTGGCACCTTTGGATGATGTGAGAGTGAGACGGGCAATTTGCTACGCCTTGGACAGAGACGAAATCAATCTCTTTGTGGGTGGCGGCAGAGGGACCTTGCTCAGTGCAGGTATGTTGCCTACCCTGAAAGATTATTATGTGGATTTGAATGACGTGTATGGTACTGCAGATGATCAGCAGAAAGCAAAAGACCTGTTGACGGAAGCAGGATACCCTGACGGTTTTGATTTGGAGATTGCCATTCCGTCCAACTATGAATTCCACATGCAGACCGGTGAGGTAATTGTGGAGCAGTTGAAAGCAGTGGGTATCAATGCCACCATTCGTGGCTATGAGTGGAATGCCTGGCTGGAGCAGGTGTACAATGGCAGGGAATATGCGGCAACCATCAGTGGTATAACCAGTGATATGACCCCCAGTTATTTGCTCACCAGATTCCAGACAGATTCGTCCAAGAATTTTATTAATTTCTCCAGCCCTGAGTATGATGATATTTTCAAGAGGGCAGAGAATACCATGGATTTGAAATTAAAGGCTGACTATTATGCCCAGGCCCAGAAGATTCTCTGTGACCTGGCGGGAAGTGCTTTCATCCAGGCACCGGCCAATCAGACAGCAGTCAGCAAGAACCTTGCAGGCTACAAATTCTATCCTGTCTATGTGCAGGATATGAGTACGGTATATTTTGTTGAGCAGTAACAGTAAATATATGTAATCGGTGATAAGTACACCGATGTGAAAGAAAAAATAGAAGGGAGGCGATTGTTTGAAGTACCTGGGCAAGAAATTATTCACACTTGTGATGACCTTGTTTTTGGTGTCAGTCATCGCCTTTCTTTCGTTTGAAATTATCCCGGGCGATGTGGTTTCTTCCATCCTGGGCACGGAAGCGACACCGGAAAGAGAGGCGCAGCTGCGGGAAGAATTGGGATTGAACGATCCGCCTGTGGTGCGGTATGTGAATTGGGCTACAGGGGTATTCAAAGGTGATTTGGGCGTCAGCTACCGGTACTCCAAAAATATGAATGAGATGATGCCTGTGGCAGAATTGGTGGGTGACAAATTGCCGGTGACTCTGTGGCTGGCTGCCTTCTCTTTGCTTATGATCATTGCTGTGTCCATACCCCTTGGCGTGATGTGGGCGAGAAGCAACAACCGATTCTTGGATGCCGCACTAAATGTGGTGACGCAGACGACCATGGCCATTCCGTCTTTCTTTTTGGGTATTATGGTGACTTACTTTTTCGGTATTCTGCTGAAATGGTTTGCGCCGGGAGGGTATGTGAGTTATGACAAGGATCCCTGGGGATTTGCAGGGTATTTGCTGTTTCCGGCATTATCCATTGCATTGCCTAAGATAGCTATGACTGCCCGTTTTCTGAGAAATTCCATGCTGAAGGAAATGCAGTCCGATTATGTGCGCACCGCTTATAGCAAGGGTGCTACGAAGCGGAGTGTGATGTACGGACATGTATTGCGTAATGCAATGATCCCGGTGATTACATTCTTGGGCATGATTATCGCAGAGATTGTGGCCGGTAGCATCGTGGTGGAGCAGGTGTTTGGATTGCCCGGTGTGGGAAGGTTGCTTATTAGCTCGATTTCCACCAGAGATTTTCCGGTGGTAGAGATTTTGATTTTGTACATTGCGTTTGTGATTATTTTTGTATACTTCCTAATTGACATTTTGTATCGGGTGGTGGATCCCCGTATCAGTGAGAAGTAAGGAAGTAATACATACCGATGAAGGTGGCCGGTCATCCGGCAAAGAGAAAAGTGACATGATAAAACGAACATTTCCCAAATGGAATAAGTATACATGGGTAGGCCTGTTGATGACAGGTCTTGTTCTGTTGCTGGGTATCGTGGGATTGTTCTGGACCCCTTACAGCACCACGCAGATGAATGCGGCGGAAATTTTTCAGGGGCCCAGTTTTAGACACTTGTTTGGCACCGATAATTTTGGACGGGATGTGTTTTCCAGAGTGATGCAAGGGTTATCTGCTACCATCATCATCAGTACCACGGTGGTGTGTTTCGCGGCGATGGCAGGCATTGTGATTGGAGCCTTCACCGGATATTTCGGCGGCGCGTTGGATGAAGTGGTGATGCGTATTACGGATGCGGTGAATGCGTTTCCCAGCATCCTGTTGACCTTGGTAATTTTAAGTGTGCTGGGCAGTGGGCGGCAGAACTTGATTCTGTCCTTGTCCATCGTGTTTGTGCCCAGTTTTGTGCGTATTGTCAGAGGGGAATTTATCCGTTTGCGTGATGCGGACTATATTAAGCGCGCCCGATTGATGGGAGTAGGCGGTGTCCGCATTTTATTTGTGCATATATTACCCAATATTTTTTCGGTATTTTGGGTTTCTGTGATGATTGGTTTTAACAATGCAATTTTAGCAGAGTCGGGACTCAGCTATTTGGGCATTGGTGTGCAGGCTCCCGACGCAACCCTTGGCAACATGCTGGCGGATGCGCAGGGCTATCTGCAGGTGGCACCCTGGTGCGTGTTGGCACCCGGATTGACCATTGTCTGGCTTGTTCTGGGATTTTCGCTACTCAGCGAAGGTATTCGAATAGGAGGTGCACAGAATGATTAAGATAGAAAATCTGACTGTGGCCTTCGATGGTGCGGACGCAGTGAAACATGTTTCTCTGGAATTATACGATGGTGAGATTTTAGGTGTGGTAGGAGAATCCGGATCCGGCAAATCTGTCACAGCCCTGACTTTGATGGGGCTTTTGAATGAGGAAGCGGTGGTCAAAGAAGGAAGGGTCATTTTTGACGGAGAAGTGATTCGAGAAGGTGGAAAGCCTTTGGACAAGAAACTCTACCGCAAATATCAGGGCGAGAAGATGTCCATGATTTTTCAAGAACCAATGACCAGTCTGAATCCCACACAGAGAGTGGGGAAACAGGTGGAGGAGATGCTGAAACTGCATCGTGAGATGAAGTCGGCAGAGCGAAAGAATTTGGTGCTTCAAACCTTCCGGTCGGTGGGCTTGAAACGACCGGAATCGGTGTATGACAGTTTTCCCCATCAGTTGTCCGGTGGTATGCGCCAGCGGGTGATGATTGCCATGGCAGTGATTTTGAATCCAAGATTGATTGTGGCTGATGAACCCACCACAGCACTGGATGTGTCCGTGCAAAACCAAATTATAGATTTGTTACGGGAGATTAATAAGACGCACAATAATACGATGCTGTTCATCACCCACGATCTGAATTTGGCCAAGAGACTGTGCCACAGAGTGGTGGTCATGCGGGACGGCGAGGTGGTAGAAAGCGGTACTGCAGAAGAAATTTTTGAACATCCCCGTGAAGATTATACTAAGCGTTTGATAGAAGCGGTACCATCCCGTATGAACCGCAAGAAAAGAGAGATTATCCGCGAGAATCCGGTGGTAGAAGTACGGGATTTATCTGTTTTTTACAAGGAAGGGGACAACAGCCTGTTTACCGCAGGAAGAAATCATCAGGTAGTGTACGATGCTAATTTTGCCATCTACCCCGGAGAAAGTCTGGGATTGGTGGGAGAAAGCGGATGCGGGAAGAGTTCTTTGTCCAAGGCCATTCTGGGTATCAATCAAAATATTGAAGGGAGGGTGGAACAATACACCCTTCGGCCTCAAATGATTTTCCAAGACCCCTATGGTAGCCTGAATCCTACCAAGACGGTAGGGTGGCTTCTGCAGGAACCGTTGCGGGCGGCAGCAAGGATAGACAAATCCAAGGCCATGAGTAAAAGCCAGATGGAAGAGATGGCTTACGATATGCTCCACAAGGTTGGCATGAAGGACAAATATTTCCATCGCAAACCGGCGCAATTATCCGGTGGGCAAAGACAGCGAGTCAGCATTGCCCAGGCGCTGATTACCCATCCGGGATTTATCGTGGCGGATGAGCCTGTCTCTGCATTGGATGTGACCATACAGGCACAGATTATGGAGCTGATGCAAAAACTCCAGGAAGAAATGAAAGTGGCGTACCTGTTTATTTCCCATGATATCAATGTGGTATATCAAATGTGTGACCGCATCATGGTGATGAAGGACGGGCGCATCGTGGAAATAGGAGATACGGAAGAAATTTTTACGAATCCCCAAAATCCCTATACGAAGGACATACTTTACCTCTCACAGGCATAGACTTAATTGCAAGATGGCTGTGAGAGGTTTTGTTTTGTTTGAAGAAAAAAAGATAGACGAAGTTTATGCGCTACTGCATACGGATGGGCAAAAGGGGTTGACAGAAGGGGAGGCGACGGGGCGCCTTTCGAAGGAAGGTCCCAATGTTTTGCAGGAGCCTCCGGGAGACACCTGGGTGGTACTCTTTTTGAAACAATTGCAGGATCCCTTGATTTATGTTTTGCTGGTGGCAGCGGCAATTTCGGTTTTGCTTAAAGAGATGAGCGATGCTGTCATTATCGGCGTGGTGGTTCTTCTGAATGCGGTAGTGGGTATGATACAGGAGGGGCGGGCCATCAAAGCGCTGGACGCTCTAAAAAAACTTTCCAGCCCCAAGGCCTTGGTGATCCGAGACGGGCGGCACATGGAAATTCCTTCCGCAGATTTGGTGGTAGGAGATTTGGTATGCTTGGAGGCCGGCGATCAGGTGCCCGCAGATTTGCGCCTGACGGAAACGGTGCAGTTGAAGATAGAGGAATCCGCATTGACCGGGGAGTCCCTGCCTATGGAAAAGGACGCAGACTATCGGGCTACAAAGAAAAATACCTCATTGGGTGACAGACAAAATATGGCTTATATGTCCACATTGGTATCCTGCGGACGGGGGAAGGGTATTGTGGTAGCCACCGGAATGCACACGGAGATAGGGCAAATTGCGACTATGATTAGTCAATCCGGCGAGGAAATGACACCCCTGCAAAAGCGTTTGGGGGACTTGGGGAAGGTCTTGAGTTTGTTGTCTCTGATACTCTGTGGTGCCCTTTTTTTGGTGGCAGTATGGCAGCACAGGGATGTACCAGGTATGCTCATCACTGCCATATCCCTGGCGGTGGCAGCGGTGCCGGAGGGGTTGCCTGCGGTGGTGACCATCTGTCTTGCCCTTTCTGTGACCCGAATGGTAAAAGTAAATACCATAGTGAGGCGCCTTCCTTCTGTGGAAACATTGGGAGCGGTGAGCGTGGTTTGCTCCGATAAAACAGGGACGCTGACCCAAAACAAAATGGTGGTGGAAAAATGTTATCTTTGTGGTGAGATTTTGCCTGTGGAGATGTGCAGAGGGGAGTTGTGCGAGGATTTTTTCCAAGGCATGGTACTTTGCAATGACGGTGTGCTGTCGGGAGAGGAAAAACTCGGTGATCCCACGGAATTGGCTTTGTTAGAATTCGCCTACAGACAGGGATTTTCCAGACCGAATTTAGAGGAATTGATGCCTCGTGTGGGAGAAATCCCCTTTGATTCGGACCGCAAGAGGATGACCACTTTGCACGATGGGAAAAATTTGCGAGTATATATGAAGGGGGCTCCTGATGAGGTCATCAGGCGATGTACCAAGATCTTTTCAGGTACCTCTGTTGTACCCCTTACAGAACGTGGAAAAAGAGAAGTGTTTCGGGCATTGGAACAGATGTCTGCCATGGGACTTCGTACCCTTGCAGTGGCTACCAAAAAACTTGGTAGCCAATTGGCCATTCCTACCCCCGGTAGGACCGACGATTTATCTATGGCACAGGAACAATGGGAGAATGGCCTGATATTTTTGGGGATTGTGGGTATCTGTGATCCTGTGCGCCCGGAGGCAGCACCAGCCGTTGCGGATTTTGGTAAAGCGGGCGTGCGGACGGTGATGATCACGGGAGACCATGTGGACACCGCCTTTGCTATTGGTAAGCAGTTGGGAATCGTGAGTGAATTCACGCAATGTATGACGGGAGAACGCCTGGAACACTTGTCGGAGGATGACTTTACAGAGGAATTGGAGCACATTCGTGTGTTTGCCAGAGTGTCCCCCAGACAAAAAGTGAAAATCGTCAAAGGACTACAGAAAAAAGGGCATGTGGTGGCAATGACAGGAGATGGCGTCAACGATGCTCCTTCTTTAAAAATGGCAGATGTTGGAATCGCCATGGGTAAAATGGGTACGGATGTGGCACGCCAGGCGGCAGATATGGTACTGACGGACGATAATTTTGCCACCATACGCAAAGCCATGGAAGAAGGCAGAGGCGTCTATGAGAATATTAGAAAGTCTGTGATTTTCTTATTGTCTTCCAACATGGGAGAAATCATTACTATGTTTGTGGCGGTCATTTGCGGAATGGCGGCACCCCTCAAATCCAGTCATATACTGTGGATTAATTTGATTACGGATTCCTTGCCGGCGCTGGCCTTGGGGATGGATAAAAACGATGGGAAGAGCCTGATGGAACACAGCCCCAGAAGACCCAGCGAAAGCCTGTTTGCCAGAGGGGGGCTTGCTTGTACCCTTCTGTATGGATGTCTGATTGCCCTGTTAAGCCTGATCGCCTTTCTGTGGATTCCGTTTTTGCTTCTTCCCGGTGAGATATTTGAAAAGGGATGGAAGATGCGTGAGGCAGTGGCACTGATGAGTATGTCCCTTGCGAATCCTACGGTGTTGGCCAAATCCCAAACCTACGCCTTTACCGTGCTTGGCATGTCTCAACTTTTCCATGCCATAGGTATGCGGGATACAGAAAAGTCCGTATTTCGGATGAAGCATTGGGAGAATCCGTTGATGTTATTGGCTGTGGCTTTGGGATTTGTGCTACAGTTTGCAGTGACGGAGGTACCGGTGTTGATAGAAGCTTTTGGCACCGCATCCCTGTCCGGTAGAGAGTGGGGAATTCTTGCGGGATTATCCGCTATGCCTCTTGTGATGCATGAACTGGTGGTCTTGTTTGGTAAACGGCAGTGACAAAGGATGGCCGCGGGAAATTGTGAAAAAAGGGTTTGCCCACTATCTTTGAATGTGGTAAAATGTCCCTATGTGAGACGCAGATTGGAGCGTCAGACAGCACTATCAGTGAAATGAGGAAACCCAAGAGTATGGATAAGATTATTTTGACAGGCGACAGACCCACCGGAAGATTGCATGTGGGACATTATGTGGGATCTCTTCGCAGACGCGTGGAGTTGCAGAATTCCGGAGAATATAAAAAGACATTTATCATGATTGCGGATGCGCAGGCTTTGACGGATAATATTGAGAATCCTGAGAAGGTGCGCCAGAACATCATAGAGGTGGCATTGGACTATATGTCCTGTGGCTTGGATCCTGCCAAATCCACCCTGTTCATTCAGTCCCAGATTTCTGAACTGTGTGAATTGACCTTCTATTATATGGATTTGGTGACCGTTGCCAGACTGCAGAGAAATCCTACCGTAAAGAGTGAGATTCAGATGCGTAATTTTGAAGCCAGCATTCCCGTGGGCTTCTTTACCTATCCCATCAGCCAGGCAGCAGATATTACGGCATTTAAGGCGACCACAGTGCCCGTAGGCGATGACCAGCTGCCCATGATTGAGCAGACCAGGGAAATTGTGCACAAATTTAATTCCGTGTATGCGCCCGATGCTCCTGTGCTGGTAGAGCCCAAAGCCCTTTTGCCGGAAAATGAGGCATGCAAGAGATTGCCCGGTACCGATGGCAAGGCCAAGATGAGTAAGTCCCTGGGTAACTGCATTTATTTGGCAGACACGGCGGATGATGTGCGTGCGAAGATTATGAGTATGTACACTGACCCGTTGCATTTACAGGTAAGCGATCCCGGACATTTGGAAGGCAACACCGTATTTACCTATTTGGATGCATTCTGCAAGGATGAACACTTCGAAAGATATTTGCCTGAGTATGCGAACCTGGATGAGTTGAAAGCACATTATCAGAGAGGTGGTTTGGGCGATGTGAAGGTGAAGAAACTGCTGAATAACATCATGCAGGAGACCTTAGAGCCCATCCGCAACCGCAGAAAAGAGTTAGAGAAAGATATCCCTGCAGTGTACGATGTGCTGAAAAAAGGTAGCGAAGCAGCCCGTGAGGTAGCAGCGCAGACCCTGTCGGAAGTAAAGAGTGCTATGAAGATAAATTACTTCGAAGATGCAGAGTTGATTCGTATGCAGAGCGCAAAGTACGAGCAGTAATGGACAGGAACAGATGTTGTTTTTACTGCACAGTATAAATAAAAAAGAATAGAAAAAGACCTTCGGCAAATACTATAAAAAAGATTTGTCGGAGGTTTTTTCATGTCTAAGGGAAGTGAGCAAGTAGGAAGCGGATGTGCAATGACAGGAGCAGGAGTGGTTCGGGTCGGAAGAGGGAGTGTGAAGATCGAAGCCCCTGTTTATATTTGCGAGAGTGCCAGCGTGGTGGGGAAAAAGGAATCGGAAGGTCCTCTGGGAGATTTGTTTGACCGGGTGGAAGAAGACGACCTGGTGGGCGGAAAGACTTGGGAGGAAGCGGAGAGCAATCTGCAGAAGAAAGCAGTGGAAATCCTGTTGGATAAAGCCGGATTATCTGCGGAAGATGTGGATGTGATGTATGCCGGAGATTTGTTGGCCCAGTCCATGGCCAGCAATTTTGGATTAGGGTCCTTTGGCATCCCTTTTTATGGGCTTTATGGAGCCTGCTCCACCTGTGGCGAGTCGTTGGGACTTGGCTCCCTGGCACTCCTCAGCGGATTGGCAGAACGGGTGGTTTGTGTCACCTCCAGTCATTTTGCCAGCGCAGAGAAAGAGTTTCGCTATCCATTGGAATATGGGAACCAGCGGCCCCTATCTGCCAGTTGGACGGTGACCGGTAGTGGAGCGTTTCTGCTGAGTGCCAAGCAGGATGGCATAAAGAGCCAGCCCAGAGCACGCATTGCGGGTTTGACGGTAGGGCAGATGATAGATTCTGCATTCAAAGATTCTATGAATATGGGGGCCTGTATGGCACCTGCTGTGGCATCCACCTTGGAGCGGCATTTTCAAGACTTTGGTGTAGAACCGGAGGCGTACGATAAAATTATTACCGGTGATTTGGGCAAAGTGGGCCAGCGTATTTTATTCGATTTGATGGATGAAAAGGGCTACGACATCACCAAGCAACATATGGATTGTGGCATTGAAATTTTCGATGGTGCCACACAGGACACCCATGCCGGAGGCAGCGGTTGCGGTTGTTGCGCCGTTACCTTGTCTGCTTATATCCTGCGACAAGTAGAGAGCGGTCTGTGGAAAAAGGTCTTGTTCGTTCCCACAGGGGCGTTGCTTAGCAAGGTCAGCTTTAACGAGGGCAATACCGTGCCGGGAATCGGTCAGGCGGTGGTGATAGAGAAGATTTAGAGGAATAGATGCTAAAATAACGTAATTGCAAATTAATTTGTGGAAAGTGATAGATAGTGATAAAATAAATTATAGAAACACTAAGGAGGTGCCGAATGGCATTCAGAATCATACGAAATGATATCACAAAAGTAAAAGCGGATGCCATTGTGAATACGGCCAATCCGGAGGTGGCCATCGGCAGTGGTGTGGACTCTGCCATCTATGAGGCAGCAGGTGCAGTGAGATTATTACAGGCACGACAAAAAATCGGACCCCTGGAGATTGGAGAAGTGGGTATCACACCTGCTTTTGGGATGGATGCCAAATACATCATCCATTCCAGCGGCCCGTACTGGATAGATGGGGCACATCAAGAGGAAGAGATGCTGCGAAAATGTTATGATGGAGCCTTACAGCTTGCTCGCAAGCATGGCTGTAAATCCATCGCATTTCCTTTGATGTCCACTGGTACATATGGCTTTCCCCACGAAATCGGGCTACAGATTGCACTGGAAGCATTTAATAGTTTCCTGTTGCAGCACGAAATGGAAATCATCCTGGTGGTCTTTGGTGAGACTGCATTCAAATTGTCCGGCCAGATTTTTGACGATGTGCAAGAGTATGTGGACAACTCCTATGTGAAGGAAAAGTTGGATGCTGAATACTACCCGGGTGGTGTATATCAGGAGAGTAGCGTACTAAACGCATCACGCACAGTGGCCTTAGATGACGATTGTTTTGATGGAAGTTTTGATGGGGACATAGACTTCTGCGCGAGGAGTCGTAGTGCATCCCGGCCGATGAGGCATAGGGAGCAATCGGTACATAAAACTGCTGCACCAACAGTTCCCTTGGATTCCTATCTCAAAGAAAATACCGGTTCTTTAGGCGAATATCTACAACAATTGATTAACAAAAAGGGAAAGAAGAATTCGGAAGTCTATACAGCAGCCAATATGACCAAGCAATATTTTTCTAAATTGCTGAAGAATCAGGTGGCACCCTCAAAGACGAAGATGTTATCTCTGGCGGTAGCGCTGAAACTAAATATGGATGAAACTGTGGATTTCCTAAGGATGAGCGGATATGCGTTCTCGCCCCTTTCCCAAACAGATAAGATTTTTTCGTATTTCATCAGCCGTGGAATCTACGATATCTATCGGATTGATATCGTCCTGTTTGATTATGGATTACCTACTGTGGTGAATGATTAAAAAATTTTTTCAAAGGTCGCCTGCCAGGTGACCTTTTCCTTTTTCAAGCGTGATATCTTAAGATTACAAAGAAGGTGACTCCACTGCAGGGGAGCACAAAAAGAAATAGGAGGATATCAACATGAGAAAAGGATTAACAGAAATTGTATTTATATTGGACAGAAGCGGTTCCATGGGAGGACTGGAGAGCGACACCATCGGTGGATTTAATTCCATGATTGAAAAACAGAAAAAAGAGGCAGGCGAAGCCGTCGTGTCTACCGTACTCTTCGATGACCGTTGCGAGGTGCTTCACGACAGAGTGCCTATGGAAAAGGTGCCGGTGATGACGGATAAGGAATATTATGTGCGAGGCTGTACAGCACTTTTGGATGCCGTGGGCGGCGCCATTCATCACATCGTCAATGTACACAGATACGCTAGGGAAGAGGACAGACCGGAGAAAACCTTGTTCGTCATCACCACCGACGGAATGGAAAATGCCAGCAGGAAGTATTCCTATGACAGAGTGCAGGCGATGATTAAAAAGGAACAGGAAAAATACGGCTGGGAATTCATCTTCATCGGCGCCAATATCGATGCCATTCAGGAAGCGGAGAGATTTGGAATCCGTAAGGAACGTGCGGTAAATTATGTGCATGATGACATTGGTACCCAGACGTTATATTGTTCTGTCAGCAAGGCGGTGACAGCAATGCGTATGGCACCCACCAGTTGTGCGGCAAATGCACTGGATGAAAGTGACTGGCAGGACGCAATCAATGCGGATTATAATAAACGAAACGGAAAGAATGGGAGCAATCAGTAATGGCAATTTTGGGAGCAGTGGTAGGTGATATTTTAGGTGCACAGTATGAATTTGACCGTCCCAAGGATTTGGACTGGGGACATGTGCCCCTCATCAGTGATCATGGTGTGGGCTACACCGATGATTCAGTGATGTCCTTGGCCATCAAAAAGGCTCTTGACGAAGGGGCAGATTTGGTGGAAACCATGGTAGAGGTGGGCAGAGAATATCCCTTCTGTGGCTACGGAGGCAGATTCTACTATTGGATACATGAGGACGACCACAGCCCCTACGGCAGTTGGGGCAATGGCTCCGCCATGCGTGTGGCCTATGTGGGTGAATTCTGTGAGAATTACGATGAGATGCAGGCGCTGGCAGCCCAGACGGCAGCAGTGTCCCATAACCACCCGGAGGGCATCAAGGGTGCGGTGGTCACTGCCACCTGCATCTGGATGGCGAAGCACAGAAAAAGCAAGGAAGAAATCTATGATTATGTATTGCAGGAGTATCCACCCGAGGATTACCCCTACAGCATAGACAAGGATTTAGAGTACCTGCGCAAGCACTATAAATGGACGGAAAAGTGTTGTGACACTGTACCTGCCGCCATGCGATGCTTCTATGAGAGTACCGACTACGAATCCTTTATCCGCAATGTATTTAGCTTCGAATGCGACAGCGATACCTTCGGTGCCATCGCCGGTGGTGTGGCAGAAGAGTACTACGGAGGTTTTGGTAAAATTGACGCCGAGGGCATTGTAAAAGAGTATCTGCCAAAGGAATTACAGGAGATTTTATTCCGGTAATTTTAATCCAAAATACAGGTTTTTGTAAGAGGGAGTAAAAAACTCCCTCATTTTTTTGTAATGTAAGGGCGAAAAGTCCCTCATTTCAATACTATATTTTTTAAATGAATATGATATAATTGACTTATTATATGGATTTCAGGAGCAACCACCCATGCGCACTATACTCATTCAAGCCATAGGCTTTACAGGAACCATTATCTTTTTCCTGTCCTATCAATGCAAAAGTAATAAAAACTTGTTCCGGGTCCAGTTTGTTTCATACCTGTGTTACACGATACATTTGTTGTTGCTGGGGGCGGTCACCGGAGGAATCAGTTATATTTTAAATACAGTGCGTTCTTTTTGCTTGGGAAGTAAAAATACCTTCCTGAAGGGCAAAGCAATGTGCTGTATTATTTGTGCCCTGCAAATGGTTGCATTGCTTCTTACCTGGGACGGCTGGTGGTCCATTCTGCCGGTGGCAGCAAATATTGCGGCAACCATAGGCGGATATACATATAACGCACGAAAGATTCGCGTGGTGGGGATCTTTGTGAATTCACCGCTGTGGATTGTGTACAATATCATCGTTGGCTCCTGGGCAGGAATTTTGGACGAAATAGTCAGTGAGGCATCCATGATAATATCGATTATCCGATATGGTTGGAAAAACCTTGATGCGATAGAAGAATAGAAATTGGGTAAATAGTTGATGAGAACTCTGCTAATTGGCAGAGTTCTTTTGTTTTACAATGATAGACTATTGACAAAATTCAATCATAGGATTAACCTAATGATAGAATATTTCGAAAAAGCAATCATATAATATAAAGGAGGGGCATTGATTGAGTGTTGTCAAATCAGATGTCGCTCTGTACTTGGCGGATGTGAGTAAATCCGTTAGAGAGGGCAGATATCAGATATCAGCACGAAAGAAAAATCAAGACATGTTTCTTGACTATGTATTTACGGAAGAAGACGCCAAAAATGTTATTCTATCTTTAGATGTGGATGACTTTTCGGGCGTAGTAAAAAACGAACACCCCCAACATCCGGAGGAAGTGTTGTACATATTTGGTAAGGAGATAACACTATTACCCAGATATGGTGGAAATGAAGAGGTGGTTCCGTTATATATTAAGCTAAATAAACTGCGTAATCAGTATGTGATCGTGATTTCATTACATGAGCAGGAATTTCCACTGCATTATGCGTTTAAGTCTTAAAGAGTGAGGAGGGCAGCTACATGACAATTAATCAAAAAACTCATTTTTGCATTGAGTGCAGAGAAAAAAACACTTATCATATTCGCCCTGTAAAAACGAAAAAGGTCATTCGTGATAAAGAATACGAGTTTATCATTTATGAGGCGGTTTGCAATGCTTGTGGTGCTACGATGAATGTCCCCGGGCTGATGGACTATAATGCAAAGCAGATAGACAATCAGTACAGACAGAAGGAGCACATTGTTAGCGTAGAGGATATCTGTAATCTTTTAAGAATATACCGAATGGGGAAGGCGCCGCTTTCTATGGCACTTGGATTTGGAGAGATTACCGTGACCAGATACTTGTCCGGGCAAGTACCGTCGAAGGAGTACTCAGATGTAGTGAGAAATGCCTTGGAATCCCCTGACTACATGATTAAAAAGTTAGAGGAAAACATCGAAAAGGTGGGTCCAACGGCTTATGATAAGGCAAAAAAAGCAGCTGAGGAATTAAAGCAGATTTTCCATTTGTCGCCTAAAATGCTGACGGTCATTTCTTATATATTTAAGAAAGCGGAAGAAGTGACACCTTTGGCACTGCAGAAAATGTTGTACTATGTACAGGGGATATATATGGCGGTAATCGGAAAGGAAATGTTCGAAGAAGATTGTGAGGCTTGGGCTCATGGTCCGGTATATCCCCGAGTGTACGAAGTATTTAGAACATTCAAATTCAACCCCATAGAGGACGATAGATTTGCTATGTTTCAGAACAGATTTATGGAATTGTCTGCGGATGAAAAAAAAGTAATAGATGCAGTGATAGATTCCTTTGGCATGTATAGTGGGAAAACGCTGGAAAAAATCACGCATAAGGAAACACCTTGGCAAGAGGCTAGAGTAGGATGCCTGCCGGAGGAAACTTCAAATGTGGTTATCCCTAAGAGCGCAATTAAGGAATATTTTTCGAAATTATTATTGGAGTATAAAATCGATGAAGCTAGAGAACTGAGAGAGTATATTATGATTCAGTTAACGCAATAATCGTTTGCAATTAGACCCAAGAACAGATATACTTATCTCTGTACAGGAGGACTAATTGAAATGCGAACAATGGAATTCAAAATGGAGCGACCCGGCTTGTTGGCAGTAGGCGACATAGTCCATATCTCAGAGGGCCAATTGCCCGCAAGTTATTATTACATCATCGACCCTTCGTTGGCCATGTCCGGGAACTTCCCCTTTTCGGAGAGGCTGCAAAGCAGAGAGGGCAAAGTGACAGATATTATAGAGAATGACAGAGGATTCTATGTGACAGTAGAATTCGATGAATCATAAAGTGTCGGATGGCACAGAAAGAGGTAAAAAATGTTACAGAAAATTTCAACAGATAAAGCGCCCGCAGCAATTGGGCCCTACTCACAGGCAATTGTGGTAAATGGTATGGTCTTTTCTTCCGGCCAGATTCCCATCAACCCGGCTACGGGCAATATTGAGTGCGAGGGTATTCAGGCACAGGCAGAGCAGGTGATGAAGAATTTGGGTGCCGTTTTGGAAGCGGCAGGCAGTGACTATGCACATGCAGTGAAAAGCACATGCTTCCTGGCAGATATGGGAGATTTCGCGGTGTTTAATGAAGTATATGCAAAGTATTTCACGGAAAAGCCCGCCAGAAGCTGTGTGGCAGTGAAGACCCTGCCGAAAAATGTACTCTGCGAGGTGGAAGTCATTGCAACAGTTAAATAAAAACAATATCATCCTGATTGGTATGCCCGGTGCCGGTAAAAGCACTGTGGGTGTGGTGCTGGCAAAGCACCTTGGGTACGAGTTTATAGACTCTGACCTTTTGATTCAAAAACAGTATGGGAAGTTACTGCAGGCGCTGATAGAAGAGCACGGGGTAGAGGGATTCTGGCAAATAGAAGAGCAGGTGAACGCCTCCGTGGATACGGATAAAGCTGTGATTGCCACCGGGGGAAGTGTGATTTATGGTCCCAAGGCCATGGAACATTTGCGTGAAATCGGGTCGGTAATCTACCTTAAATTGCCTTGCGGGGAAATAGAAAGCCGGGTGGGAGATTTGACCTCCCGGGGTGTTACCAGACAGGCAGGCCAGACATTGCAGGATTTGTACGACGAGAGAACACCCTTATATGAAAAGTATGCCCACATCACCATCGACTGTGAGGGCAAACAGATCCGCGAGATTGTAGCGGAGATTGCAGGGGGTGTATAGCCATGAAAAAAACTGCAACTTTACATAGTCTGCTGTTACTTTTGGCAGCATTTATCTGGGGTATGGCATTTGTGTCCCAGACCAAGGGCATGGATTATATGGGACCACTGACCTTCAATGGTGTCCGTTGCCTGATTGGTGCTTTGACCCTGTCCCTCTTTTTGTTTTGCAGAAAACAAGTGAGAGGAAAAAGCCATATTCCTGCACCTTCTATTGATTTGAAAGTTACAATCAAGGCAGGCGTGTTATGTGGTTTGGCTCTGACTATAGCAAGTACATTGCAACAGATTGGATTGGCCTATACCACGGTAGGCAAGGCAGGATTTATTACCACATTGTATATCATTTTTGTGCCCATCGCAGGTATCTTTTTCCGCAAAAAAGTGGCGGGGATTGTGTGGATTGGTGCACTTTTGGCGGCGGTAGGTATGTACCTGCTGTGTATGACGGAAGGGCTACAGTTATCCACCGGAGATTTGTTGGTGTTTGGTTGTGCAGTTGCTTTTACTGCACATATTATGATTGTGGACCATTTTTCTCCATGGACGGATGGTGTGATGGTATCCGCCATTCAATTCACCATAGCCGGTAGTATTTGTACCTTAGGTGCCTTGATTCTGGAGCATCCCACATGGGCACAGCTGCAAGGCGGTTTGGGCGCCCTTTTGTACGCCGGCGTGCTCAGTTGTGGCGTGGCATATACCCTGCAGATCGTAGGGCAGAAGGGAGTCAACCCTACCGTGGCAGCTCTGATTATGAGTTTGGAATCTGTGATTGCCACTGTTTCCGGATGGGTTGCCTATCGGATTGGCATGCTATCCACCGACCAGACATTGACGGGAAGGCAAATTGCAGGCTGCGTGGTGGTGTTTGCTGCAGTGGTTTTGGTACAGCTACCCGTAGATTTGTTTTGTAAAAAAGGAAGTTTACAAAAATAAGCATTGCATAATCCGAAGGAATCTGCAGATACTATCTTCAAAAAAAGGAGTATCACAAATGGAATATTTCAATGCATTTTGGGTGGGTGGCGCGATATGTGCGTTGGTCCAGATTCTTATGGAAAAGACGAAACTGATGCCGGGGAGAATCATGGTATTATTGGTGGTAATCGGTGCCATATTAAGCGGCATTGATTTGTTTGAACCATTGTTAGAATATGCCGGTGCAGGGGCGTCGGTTCCTTTGTTGGGATTTGGTAATGTATTATCCAAGGGCGTGAAAGAGGCAGTGGATGAACAGGGATTCTTAGGAATCTTCGCAGGTGGATTAAAAGCCGGAGCAGTGGGAATATCTGCAGCTTTAATCTTTGGCTTCATCGCCAGCCTTCTATGCCGTTCTAAGATGCGTAAATAGAGAATGCAATAAAAAACCATCGCTGTGTAGACAGCGATGGTTTTTGTTATAGTACTGCGTACTCGATATCTTTTGCATCCAGATAGGCCTGTAAGTACTTATCCCAAATGGCATCCGGCTCTTTGGACATCAGAAAGGTGTGATATGCAGTGGCTGTGGTCAGAACAGCGGTTGCACCATCATAGCGGATGTTTAACACCAAAGCTTTCACCTGCGGGGCGGGTACATCGCTGTGTTCCTGTTCTAAGAGAGCGGCTGTTTCTGTACCATTTAAATGCAGAGTGAATCTGAAAAACAGGGGAGTGCGTTTGCCCTTGATCAGGTCAAATGCCAGACCCTTTACCTCGTTCCATGGACGGAATTCGGGAAACTTGGCATCCAAAATTTCGGATTGGCATTCAAAAAACTCCTGATTGATATGTCCGTCTATATGAAACGTACATGCCGTGGAGATTACAGCTTCTTCCAGATCGAAACCATCGAAGGTGTCCGCTACCAACAGATGATTCATAAATTGTTTCATAGAAGAGATTTGTAATGCAATCATAGATATCTTTCTGTTCCTTTTCGTTTATTCCTACTTGCGATACAGCTCCTTGGGAGTGTACAGATGTCTGGGAATACCGGACACCATGATGGGTGCTACATCGCCCTGTACCAGGGGATCTACATAAGTAATGAATTCCTGGGTCACATAGGTGCCGTCCTTGGTAATCCAATTTCTGGGCACACATTTTTCGTCATTGGCAATCTTGTGCACATCGCGGACTGCAGTACCACTCTGATAGGGGTCATCGGAGAATCTCTGGAGTACAACCATCTGGCCGGAATCGCCTTCGTCAGCAGCCTTTGCAGCAGCACCACCCACCTGGAATGCTTCCAGGATGTCGATACGGGAGGCCAGGTGAGAACCTGCCCTTTGCAAGGTACTGAGCTCGATGGCACGTGTCTTACAACCCAGTTCTGCGGCAATGAATTTGGCCAGGTAAGCGGCAGTACCGGACAATTGTTTATGTCCGAAGGCATCTACAAAGTTAATGTCATTGCCTAACTCACAGACATAGCGCCCGTCCGCGGTGCGTATGCCTTCTGATACGGCAACAACCACAGAGGTTTTTTCCTTTAACAACTTTTCGATCCGCTCTTTAAAGTTCTGAATGTCAAAGGTGATTTCAGGCAGATAAATTAAATCGGGTCCTTCACAGTCTTCGCCTTTAGATAGGACAGTAGAACCGGTCAACCAGCCGGCATTCCGTCCCATCACTTCCACGATGGTGACCAGTCCGCGAGGATATTCCAGACAGAAGCTGTCACGGATAATTTCCTTCATGGAAGTGCCGATATATTTTGCGGCACTGCCGAAACCGGGCGTATGGTCCGTCAATGTCAGGTCGTTATCAATAGTTTTCGGGCAACCGATGAATTTGGTGGTGTGTCCTGTGAGCACCGCGTAGTCGGACAACTTTTTGATGGTATCCATAGAGTCGTTTCCACCGATATAAATAAAAGCCTCAATGTCTAATTTATCTAAAATGCTAAAGATTCTTTCGTATGTACCAATATCTTCATGAAAACTGGGTAGCTTGTATCGGCAGGACCCTAGAAAAGCAGCCGGTGTACGTTTCAAAAGTTCCACATCCAATTCCGTCTTTATATGTTCTGACAAATCCAAATATTTTTCATTTAGTAAACCTTGTATGCCGTGTAGCATACCATACACCTTCTTTGCCCCACGGTCGATGGCGGTACGATAAACGCCGGCCAAGGATGAGTTAATAGCAGCGGTGGGGCCGCCAGATTGACCAACGATAACATTGCGCTTCATACAGTAACCTCCTTTAATGAATGACATTTTCTTAATTTTACACTATTTTTCAGAAAATTTCTATAGAAAAATGAAAATTTCAGCACGAAAGTATTTGGAATAATTTGTTACTGACATGTACGAAAATTAGTTGTCTGTTTCCGGAAATTGTGATACTATATGTAGTGTCGTAGTTATTTAGCACCACTATTCATGGTGATTTTTAGAAGGGCGATAGATAGTCAAGATGCAAAAGAGGATTCTCCACACACTCATATTAATCATAGTTTCCGTTGCTGTCATTGTTGTTCACAATGTACAGACCGCCCTTGCCCAGGAGGAGAAAATGCGCGTGGAGGCAGAGGCGGAGGCGCAGCGTCTCTCCAAGGAGAGAGCCCAGGCGGCATGGAATGCCATGGACGAAAGCGACCCCTATTTGCATATGGGCACCGCGTCCTCTGTGTCAGATGTGATCTATATGGGGCAGTTGCACGAGGATGGGCTTTTGCTGGACAGGACATCGGAGAAGGAAGCACCGGAAGAGCCCTCTATAGGAACGATTTATAAGGCTGCAAAGTCCCGGCTGATTTGTATTGATGCAGGGCATTTGGGCTATACCGCAGAAGGATGGAAGAATACCGGATCCGAGAGCGTACATGGTATCGTAGAGCACACCTGGTCGCTGGATGTGGCGCGGGTGGTCAGAGATGAGTTGATTGACCGAGGATATGATGTATATATGGTCCGTGATACGGATGTTTGGAAGGAGTTTCCTTACGACTTGGGTGAGCGTCAGTTATTCATCAATGAAATGCAGTGCGACGCTATGGTTGCCATTCACTGGGACGGACTTGACCAAGAAGAGGTGGATGGATATCACACCATTTACAAAGGAAGTAAAGACAGTGATAATTATCTCCTGGCGAAGACCCTCAGTGATGAATATGGTAAAGCTGTCAGCGGTGTTATATCCAGATATCATACCCCCATGGACCGAGACGATTTGTGGCAGTTGAATTGGGCGGACAAAAGGATGGCGACGGTTATCCTGGAATGCGGGTTCTGTACCAATTATCACGATGCAACATGGTTAGAGAATAAGAAAAATTTCCAGACCATCGCAGAAGGAATTGCCAACGGGTTGGACAAGTTCTTTGAATTGAAAGACGCCAGGGATGCACAGAATTGAGAAGTGATTGGCGTAAAGAAATATTTATCATAAATCAAAACAGCCTCCTTTACAGGGGGCTGTTTATGTATATCAGTATAGCAAGTTGTATCAGAAAAATAAAGGGCAACCCCAAGCGGAAATACCAATGCTTGGTTTTGTGCCGAAAGTGGTGCATGCCGATGGTGGAACCCAGTGCACCACCGAAAATAGCGACCATAAAAAGAGAAGCCTCCGAGATGCGATAAGCACCCCGGATGGCTCTTTTTTTATCCACACCCATCAGGGTATATCCTATTATGTTCATGATAATGGCATATGCAATACCAATGTTCTCGATCATAAATTCAATCCTTACCGGTGGAGATTAGTTCAATTCCTCGCCCTGCTCCTGCATCTTCATCGCGCGAACCTTCAGGGAAAGTCCGAACAGATTGATGAAGCCTTCTGCGTCGTGATGGTCATACAAATCACCGGTGGTGAAGGAAGCAATCTTCTCATTGTACAGAGTGTAAGGAGAAGTGGTTCCTGCCTTGATGATGTTGCCCTTATAGAGTTTGAATTTCACTTCGCCGGTAACATATTTCTGGGTTTCTTCGATGAATGCCTGCTCTGCCTTGCGCAGGGGAGTGAACCACTTGCCTTCGTAAACAAGGCTTGCGAAACGGCTGCCCATTTCTTTCTTCATTGCGTAGGTATCGCGGTCCAGAATCAATTCCTCCAACTGCTGATGGGCTTCCATCAGGATGGTACCGCCGGGAGTTTCATATACGCCACGGGACTTCATACCAACCACGCGGTTTTCTACGATGTCGATGATACCGATGCCATGCTTGCCGCCCAGCTCGTTGAGCTTGTGAATGATGTCAGCAACCTTCATCTTCTGACCGTTTACAGAGGTGGGAACACCTTTTTCAAAAGTCATGGTCATATATTCGCCTTCATCGGGTGCCTTTTCAGGAGTCTGGCTAAGTACCAGCAAATGGTCGAAGTTGGGCTCATTTGCAGGGTCTTCCAATTCCAAACCTTCGTGGCTGATGTGCCAAATGTTACGGTCACGGCTGTAGGAAGAGTCTGCAGAGAAGGGCAGGTCGATACCATGTGCCTTGCAGTACTCGATTTCAGATTCACGGGAGTCCATATCCCATTTATCATGTCTCCATGCAGCAATAATCTTAAGGTCGGGTGCCAAAGCTTTGATGCCCAGCTCGAAACGAATCTGGTCATTTCCCTTACCGGTTGCACCATGGCAGATAGCGGTAGCGCCTTCTTTTCTTGCAATTTCCACTAATTTCTTAGCGATCAAAGGACGAGCCATAGAGGTACCCAACAAATACTTGTTTTCATAAATGGCATTTGCCTGAACGCAGGGAACGATGTATTCTTCGCAGAACTCATCAATTACATTTTCGATGTAGAGCTTGGATGCGCCACAGAATTTCGCTCTTTCGTCCAGTCCGTCTAATTCTTCGGCCTGTCCGCAATCTACGCAAACACAGATTACTTCGTAGTCAAAATTCTCCTTTAACCAAGGGATGATGGCGGTGGTATCCAATCCGCCGGAATACGCCAAAATAACTTTTTCTTTCATTTTTTTCGCCTCCATATAAAAGGTGTCCCGTTTCTAAGACACCTGCTTGCATTCACTATACAACATAAATAGGTAAAATGCAACCATAAAAATGAATATAATTCAAAAATAATGCATAAATATGTGAATAATAAGGTAAAATAGTGCATAAAAGCAAAAAATGATGGTGTTTTATGCATTCGGAGGGGCGATGAAGGGAAAAATATCTTGATTTATTGTCTGATAACCTTATAATAATAGGTGTACAATGTAGATGTTTTAGGGAAGATATACATTAAGGATAGGTAACTATATGAGTATGAAAAAAAGATTGGCGGCAGTGGCTACCATTGTGGTGATAGCAGCCGCTGTACTATATGGGGCCTGGGTGGATGCCAAGAGAGGCGCTACCATGGGCGGCAATACGGATTTGAACTGGTATGAGAGGGAAGAGACCCTGTATTTTTGGTATTCTGACGACAGTATGACCAATTATATCAACAGCGCTGCGGTGGCATTCGGAGAGCAGGAAAAGATCCGTGTGATTCCGGTGCTGGCTTCCGAGAGCGAATATTTGGAGGCGATTAATCGGGAGTCCATTCATTCGAATCAAGTGCCGGATTTGTATATTGCCAGCAATGACATGTTGGAAAAGGCATATTTGGCTGGCTTGGCTACTCCCATTGACGATCAGCAGGGTGTGGTGACAGAGGAGAATTTTTCGGAGGGTGCATTCCGTGCGGTAACTTACCAGGATAAGGTGGTTGCATATCCCTTGTTTTTTGAAACCAGTGCGCTGGTCTATAATAAAAGCTATTTGGAGCAATGGGCCGGTCAGGCCGCCATCCGTGAGATTGTGGGCGCGGGTGAGGATGAGAACAACGCAGATTTGGATGCCTCTAATGTGGACCCCGGTATGCTGGAGCAGAAGACCAGGGAACTGCTAAACAATTCCATTCCCAAGACAGTCTTTGACATTATGAATGTTGCAAATACCTTTAATGTGCCGGAGGGTGTAGAAAGCGTATTGCGTTGGGATGTGTCGGATATTTTCTACAATTATTGGATTGTGGGAAGATATATGAATGTGGGTGGTGAGAATGGTGATGATCCTACCATTGTCAATATCGGTAGCGCGGAGACCATTGAGTGTTTGGAAGTTTACAAGGCGCTGAACCAATTCTTCTTTATCGAGTCTGATAAGGTGACTTATGAATCCGTAGTAGACGATTTCTGTCAGGGCAAAATCGTATTTACTTTTGCCACATCTGATGTGATTCAGAAATTGCGGACTGCAAAGTCCGAGGGCGGCATTTGGTTCGAATATGATATGGCGCCCATGCCCAATGTCAGTGATTCGTTGCAAAGCCGTGCCGTGTCCGTGACCAGTGGTATTGTTATCAACGGTTATTCCGAACAAAAAGAACTGGCAAATAAGTTCGCGGCCTATCTGGTGACAGAGTGTGCAGAGTCCCTGTACGAGAGAACCGGTAAACTTTCCGCCAATATCAATACCAATGAAAATGATATGCAGATAAGATTGTTCAAGGAAATCTACGCAGATAGTTTGCCCCTGCCTAAGATAATGGAGGCAGAGAATTTCTGGATGCATCTGGAAGCAGTGTTTGCGAAGGTTTGGAACGGAGCAGATGTGGCTACGGAATTGCAGGCATTGACGGACCAGATTCAAATGCAGATTGATGCCAGTATGTAATGCATACATTATCCAATTATGGGATACACTTTTATAAAGGAGGTATCCTATGATTGGATTTTTTATTGCATTGATTTCAGGCGCTTTGATGAGTATACAGGGGGTGTTTAATACTCAGGTAACCAAGGCGTCGGGCATTTGGGCGGCCAGTGCTTTTGTACAGTTTACGGCATTGCTGGTGTGCCTTGGAGCATGGCTTACTACAGAGCGGGGGAATCTGATGAAGGTTTTTTCTGTACAGCCAAAATATATGCTGTTAGGTGGTGCCATCGGTGCATTTATTACCTACACAGTCATTAAGAGTATGGAAAATTTGGGCCCGGCAAGGGCGGTGATGCTCATCGTGATTGCTCAGTTGATCACGGCGTATGTGATTGAGTTGCTGGGTATTTTTGAGGTGGAGAAGCAGCCTTGGGAGTGGCGCAAAGCCATCGGTATGGGTTTGGCCATTATTGGTATTGTGGTATTCAAGTGGAAGTGATAGTATAAAAGGGCAACACTGAGAGGCAGTCCCATAACTTGAAAACGCAAGTGTACGAAACTTGTGTTTGGAAAGGATGGGAATCATGTTGAGAAAATTTTATAGGATGTTTGTGGGGGTGTGTGCAGTGGCGATGGTAAGTGCCTGTGGCGCCCCTGAGATGGTACCCATAGGTGAAAGTGAAGTGGGAGAGTTCGCAGAGGCAGATTCTGTGGAATCGGATGCTCCGGAAGAGAATCCTATGGGAAATACAGCGTTGGGTTCACAAACACCAAAGTACATCCAGGTCTATGTCTGCGGTGCGGTGGTTCGCCCCGGGCTTTACACCGTGATGCAGGATAGCCGGGTGGCAGTAGCGCTGGAAGCGGCAGGAGGGTTTATGCCGGATGCCGGCAGGGACAGCGTGAATTTGGCAGATTGGCTGAAGGATGGACAAATGGTCTATTTTCCTACCTGTGAGGAGGAACAACAGACAAAGTTGCGGACGGTAGATGCACAAACCGGTATGGTGAATATCAACACAGCATCTGCGGAGGTGCTTTCTACGCTGCCGGGCATTGGCGAAAGCAAGGCGGCAGACATCATTTCTTATCGGGAGTCCAATGGTAAGTATCACCGACCGGAAGACATTATGAAGGTGCCGGGGATCAAAGAGAATCTGTACGCCAAGATTCGTGAAAGAATCGTGGTGGAGTGATGAAGCGGCCCTTGTTTGCCGTGGCCGTGGTATTCGTCATTGTTGCGGCAGTGAGACTGAAGTGGGACATAGGTATCCATCGTTCCGCAAGAGAACAATATGCAGGCATTCCTGCATATTCTAACATTCAATTGACCGGTCAGGTCTATCAAAAAGATCAAAAATATCTGTATCTCAAATCTTTGTATGTATCCGAAGAGAACAACAAAAATATAGGGTGGTGTAAGGAATCTGCGGGGGAAGTCCGGGCGAATAAGCTTAGAGGAAGAGTGCGCTGTGAAATCCCGGAAGGGGACAGTGTATTACAGTCACTGCCCTTGGGGAAAGAGCTTTCGGTTACCGGGGATTTTGTTCCCTTTCGCCACGCCACCAACGAGGGGGAATTTGATGCCGCTGAGTACTATTTGACTTTGGGTTTATATGGCACACTGCAGGAGGTGCAGTTATATGCCGTTAGCCGGACGCATTGGCCCATACGGAATGGGCTTCTACAGATGAAGGTTTTCTTGCAACAGCGCGTTCGAGACAATATCCCGGAAAAGTATGGTGGCATTCTGGAGGCACTGTTGTTGGGGGACAGGGAACTGTTAGACCCTCAAGTGCAGCAGTTGTATCAGAGGAATGGGATTTTTCATATTCTCAGCATCTCTTCGTTACATATCACCATGATTGGGATGTTTCTGTACCATGTACTTCGCAAGATGGGAGCATCCATTCCTGTGGCGGGCACGGCAGGATGCCTATTGCTGTTGTGTTATGGTACTATGACGGGATTCGGGGTGTCGGCCATCCGTGCCATTGGTATGTATTCGGTGAAGATGCTGGGACAAGCGGTGGGACGCACCTATGATATGCTGACGGCGTTGGGCTTGCTGGGTGGAATTATGGTGACCATACAGCCCTATTATTTGAAAAGTGGGGGCTTTCTCTTGTCCTATACCTGTGTGTTGGGGATAGGTATTATGTACCCGATTTTATCCGGGGCGACGGAGGCAATTTTCCCGGGAGAAAGGGGGAAGGCTTTTGTTTTGTCGATTTCTATTTTCCTCACTACATTGCCGTTACAGCTTTCTTTGTTCTATGAAGTTTCTGTGTATTCTGTGGTACTAAATCTCATTATTATCCCCTTGATGCAGCCGTTGATGATATGCGGATTTTTGTTTCTGGCATTCCCTGGGATTGGAATTTTTCAATATCCCATCCGTTGGATTTTGGAAGGCTACGAGTGGCTGTGCAGATTATTCGAACATCTGCCGGGCAATCGGTGGTGTCCCGGAGCACCGGCTATGGTTTATGTGGTGTTATATTATCTGTTTCTGGGGGTGGGACTGGCAGCGCTTAAGTGTTTGCCGATTTTGCGAATGGAATATGGGGCAGAGAAATGGAATTCATACAAAGGGAAATTACTCAAATGGAGATGGGACAAAAGGTGGGGGGCTATCACTTTGTTTTTGATATTTGTGATGTGTACTTGTCTTGCTGTTTTTTGCATAGGTCAGGGACAGGGACGAACTCGAAATCAGGTAACCTTTCTGGATGTGGGGCAGGGGGATTGTATTTTGGTGGAGACTGCCGGAGGAGGGCATTATCTGTTTGACTGTGGCAGCAGTAGTCGCAAAAAAGTGGGAGAGTATGTACTGATTCCATACTTGAAGTATCACGGCATTAAAACTCTGGATGGAGTGTTTGTATCTCACCCGGATGCGGACCATACCAATGGCATAGAGGAATTGTTGCAATTAAGCGAAGAAAATGGTATTGTCATCCGCCAATTGATTTTACCCAATGTACCTGCTGCCCGGAAGGAATTTGACCGTTTGGATTACGGAACGACAAGATATATTTCCCGCGGGGATGTCTGGCAGGATGACGGCGCAGTGTTTTCGTGCCTGTATCCAACGAAGGGATTGGACACTGCAGATTCCAACGCCTATTCACAATGTTTTTTGGTCAATTTTCGAGATGGGTGGTCGTTGTTACTAATGGGAGATATGGAAGGGGAAGGGGAGCATATGGTTGCAGAAGGCTTGTCTGAACAACTGCAAGACTATGTGGTTCTAAAGGTGGCTCATCATGGCTCCCGTGGAGGGACATCGATGGAGCTCTTGGAGGAAGTAAGACCGGATATGGCAGTCATTTCCGCAGGACGAAATAATCGCTATGGGCATCCTCATAAGGAGGTGCTGGAGCGTCTCGATTCACTTCAAAGTTATGTTTTATCTACAGCTAAGGAAGGCCAAATGCTGATAAAACTATCAGATGACATTTTTACATATAAAACAAATAAAGGGGGTAAGTGGTTTGAAGTGGAATAGAAATCGTAAAAACATTGAGGTAATAAAAGATGCCGACGGTAAAAACCTGGTAATTTTAAATGATATTCGATTTAAGGGAAGACAAAAGATTAACTGGAAAGAGGTGGAGGAGTACCTGAAGGGATATATTGGAAAACATTATGATGTCCTTGAAACAGCAGATCGAGTTTATATTGGTACAGAGTTTCCTAACGAGTTTAGTCATTCGACGGACACGAAACGATTGAAAGGAGCCAATGCAAAAGCCAAAGCAAATGTTGCTCAGGCAATTGGAGAATTGATTCAAATTGCATCAAATAGAAGTTTCGCTCGTGATTACGCTTCTAAACATAAGGGGAAAGCCCAAAATGGATGGTATCGTTATGATAGTCGTTTTGCGATGCCTGTGTATTCGGAAGAGGGGGTTCTTGAAAGATATAATGTGTTTTCGGTAAGATTACTGGTTAGACATGACAGGAACAAGCGCAAATATTTATATGATGTTTTAAGAACAAAAAAAGAAACAAGTAAACCGCTTGAGCAATAGCTGTACGGTCGTAAAACTCGTTTCTTCAAATGAAATATACCATAGTTATATCAAAAAAACAAGCGGAAATTATAAAAACAGCATATTGCTACTTTTACATTTTATTACTATAATGAATTTAAAACAATTCATGCGAGAGGTGGAACAAACAATGGTAAAACATGTGATTTTGTGGAAAATAAAAGAGCAGTATAGTGAAGCAGAAAAAGAGACGATTAAGGCGGAGGCGAAGAAGGCGCTGGAGGCCCTGGTGGGTGTGGTGCCCGGACTGACCTTTATGCAGATCAATACCCAAGGGTTGGCTTCTTCCAATGCAGATTTGATGTTGGATTCTACACTGGTGGATGAAGCGGCACTGAAGGCGTACGCTGTACATCCCGCTCATGTGGAAGTGGCAGATACCAAGGTACGCCCTTTTATGGAAACCAGACTCTGTCTGGACTATGAAGTGTAAGAGACTGATCCCGGAATGGAGGAATCAAGATGAAGAGAATACTTTCGTATTTATCCTTATTGGCGGTGACGATGTTTTTGCTTCCCTGCCTGACAGTGGAATTTGGAGGAGATGGTGGAATGGCCATCGTTTTCCTTTTGTTTTATGTATTTAATCCCATATTGGCAGCGTTCGTTGGCATCTACGCGGGTATGGACATGAAAACCACATGGTATTTTCCTTTGCTTCTGGCAGTGTGTTTCCTGCCCGGTGTCTGGGTGGCATTCACCACTACGGAAATCATGTTCGTGATATATTCCATTTGTTATCTGATTATCGGGTGGGTGGTAATGCTGATTACTTATGGCATCCGAAAACTTCTGAAAAAATAAGAAGCATAAAAAAACACCTCCGGATCAGAGCAGTCTCTGGTGCCGGAGGTGTTTTTTAATTCTCATTAAAAGCATTCATAATTAATATTTCCACACTGAGCAAGGGGTCTAATGTACCTGACTTAAAGGCGGTTTCCAATTCTACGGATTTGGATACCGCTTTTTTTAACACAGAGGTTTTGAAGGGTGCCGCCTGTTTCACTAACTTGGTTGCGATGAAAGGTGCCAAGCCCATCTTGGCGGCGATATCCGCAGAACCATACCCTCTGGCGCTCAAATCCTTGGCCTGTAACAGTTGGTTACATAGGCGTCCGATGTGGTATAAAATGCGGCTGGGAGGCTCCTTTTGTGCTAATAAATCGTAGTATAGTTCCAAGGCCCGTTTCTGATTGCCTGTGGCAAGTGCATTGATCATATCGAAAATCTGAGTGCTGATTTGTGTGGAGCAGGTGGATTCCACATCAGCATCTGTAATCACATCCCGGTCCATACAATAGCAGAGGAGCTTTTCTAACTCGGACTGGATGTTGCTCATATCGGTGCCGGTTTTGCTGAGGAAAAGTTCCAGGGTTTGTTCGGAAATTTTTTTGTTTTCTTTTTTCAGTGTGCCCAGGATCCAAAGCTTCAATGTTCTTTCGTCCTGCACGGAAAAGTCCGCAGCGTGTCCCAAGGCGGATACTGCCTTGTACAGACGGGAGCGCTTGTCCACCTCGCTTTCGGTGAAGATGAAGCAACTGGTTTCGCAGGGAGTGCCGGAGAGGTACTCTGCCAATACATCTCCGCCGGACTTGAATAATCCGCTATCGGAGATGAAAATCACTCTGCGTTCCGCCAGAAACGGCATGGTTTCTGACAGGTCCACAATTTCACCCAGAGGGAGATCCTTGCCCTGATAAAAGTGGACATTCATGGTATCCCCTTCGGTGCACAAAGCCTGCTCTAAGCGTTTGCGATATTGCAGACGCAGGTAGCGTTCTTCTCCAAATAGAAGATAGGCTTTTTTGAAGTTGTTTTGTTTCAAGTCGTCGTTTAATTGCTTCATGAAATCATACACCTCTTATGTACTATATTTTGCCCTTGAGAGTGCTTTTCTGTCAAGTATAAATCGCAGAAAGGCTGGTTCCTTCGGAGGAACGGAAATAATTTTTTGACGGATTGGGACGAAAACAGGCAAAGGCGAACGATTTGTGAGATTTTTTGTTGGCTGGCGTCGAAAGATGCGACTGAATTTTCTTGCCCTTTCAAGGTTTCCTCTTTTATAATTTGAAAGGACCAAATTAGACATTTTGCAACGGGAAATTCTTGCGAAAGGTGTAAAAAAAGACGGAGGTAGAACATGGAACAGATGAATGTTACTACTACAAAAGATAATGAGAAGATTTATAGAATTCTGGGAGATTTGATGAAGGGAGACAAGGAATTTCAAATCATTATTCACGTACCCTCGGCAAAGTCAGAAACTGCGCAGGAGAAGAGTCTTTGGGCAAAGGACAGCGGAAACAGCGCGAAAGAGAAAAAGTCTGCGAAAAAAGAAATTTTTATTCCGTCCCATGATTTGGAACAGGATGTGACGGATATGATACATGAAATCGGAGTGCCTGCACATATTAAAGGATATCAGTATTTGCGGGAGGCAATTATGATGTCGGTGGAGGATGCCTCCATGATTAGCTCCATTACCAAGATTTTATATCCCACCATAGCCAAGCGGTTTCAAACCACTTCCAGCCGGGTGGAGAGAGCCATCCGTCATGCCATCGAGGTGGCTTGGAGCAGAGGAAAGATGGAAACCCTGGATGCGATGTTCGGGTACACTGTTGATGTAAGCAAAGGGAAGCCCACCAACTCGGAGTTCATTGCGTTAATCGCAGACCGCATCCGTCTCTCTTATCGGGAGTAGTGTCTGCTTGTCTTTTGGATGCATGACAGAATGCTTCTTTCAGGCAAGCGAGAAAAGTTCTTTTCAGGTGGTGGGGATTGGTGTATAATTGGCACAGAGAAGAACATGGAGGTTGTCTATGAAGAAAATCTTATTTGTGGCATCAGAGGCTGTGCCTTTTATCAAAACCGGAGGCCTGGCAGATGTTGTGGGATCTCTACCCAAGTCCATAGACAGTGAGTACTTTGATGTGCGTGTGATTTTGCCCAAGTATGCCTGCATCAAGCAGGAATGGAAGGAACGCATGCAGTACATCACGCATTTTCATATAGACTACAATTGGAACAGCACCTATGTGGGTGTGTTTGAATTGATAGAAGATGGGGTACATTATTATTTCATAGACAATGAGTATTATTTCCATCAGGACCAGCCTTACACGGATGACATCCGTTGGGATATCGAGCGTTTTGCTTATTTTTCCAAGGCGGCTCTTTCTGTGTTGCCGGATATTGATTTCTGTCCGGATTTGGTGCATTGTCACGACTGGCAGACGGGACTTGTGCCTGCCTTTTTGAAGGAGCAATTTGTGGCAAATCCTTTTTATTCCCATATGAAGACTGTGTTTACCATTCATAACCTGAAGTTTCAGGGAAGATGGGGCACTTGGGATGTGAAGAACATGACCGGGTTGCCGGATCGGGTGTTTGATGAGGAATATGGTGCCAACCTTCTGCGTGCGGGACTTTTGTATGGGGACGCCATCACCACCGTCAGCGATACCTATGCGGAAGAAATTAAGACACAGTATTACGGGGAAGGTATGGACGGCATCCTGCGTATGCGCAGTGGCGATTTGCGTGGTATTGTGAATGGCATTGATTATACGGATTTTAATCCTGAATCGGATCCCTTGATTGTAAAAAATTATGATCAAAGTACCTTCCGCAAGGATAAGAGTAAGAATAAAAGAGCATTGCAGAGAGAGTTGGGTCTCCCTGTGGATGAAAAGAAAATGATGATTGGGATCGTATCCCGACTAACCGACCAGAAGGGCATGGATTTGATTGCCTGTGTGTTGGATGAATTGTGTGCTGATGAGATTCAGTTGGTGGTGTTGGGCACCGGCGAGGAACGATACGAGAATATGTTCCGTCATTTTGCATGGAAATACGGGGACAAGGTGGCTGCCAACATTTGTTATAGCGAGGCACTGTCACATAAGGTGTACGCTTCCTGCGACGCTTTCCTGATGCCCTCCTTATTTGAGCCCTGTGGATTGAGTCAGTTGATGTCCCTGCGTTACGGCACTTTGCCCATCGTGCGGGAGACCGGAGGACTGAAGGATACGGTAGAACCCTATAACGAATACGAAAGCAAGGGAACAGGATTTAGTTTCACCAACTATAATGCCCATGAAATGCTAGGCGTTATCCGTTATGCCCAGCATGTGTTCTACGATAAGAAACGGGAGTGGAACAAGATGGTGGACAGAGCCATGAAGGCAGACTTCTCTTGGAAGAATTCAGCCAAAAAGTATCAGGAGATGTATGATTGGCTGATTGGGTAAGGACAGAAGATATATGTTATTGAAAAACGAACAAAAGAATAATTTCATCAAGCAAGCCGGAATTTTGGCAGCGGCGGGAATTATCAGCCGTATTATTGGGCTCCTTTACAGAAGTCCCTTACATGGTGTGATTGGTTCCTTGGGATTGGGGTATTATCAGTCTGCTTACAATTATTACACCATCATTCTGCTGATTTCTTCTTACAGCATCCCTGCGGCCATATCCAAGGTGATTGCCCAGAAACTGGCGGTGAAAGAGTACCGCAATGCCCACCGGATTTTCAAATGTGCTCTTTGGTATGTGCTGATGGTGGGTGGTATTGCCAGTCTGTTTTTGTACTTCTGTGCAGGGATTTTCGTGGCACCGGAAGCCATTCCTGTGCTTCGCACCTTTGCACCTACCATTTTTGTGTATGGTATCTTAGGAGTGCTTCGTGGTTATTTCCAGGCCCATGGCAGCATGGTGCAGACCTCTGTTTCCCAGATTTTGGAACAGATTGCCAATGCGGTGGTCAGCATCAGTGCGGCGTATCTTTTGATATACAGTGTGATGGGTACCATGGAGATGCCCGCAGAAGAGGGCGCTCGGGTGATGAGAGCTACCAACGGTGCCATCGGTAGTGCTTTGGGAACCGGGGCCGGTGTGCTGATTGCACTACTGTTTATGTTGGCGGTTTATCTGCTGAATAAGGGGCTCATGGATCGTAGAATTTTGGCAGATGAGCATGAAAAAGAGGATTCCTATGGAAAAATCCTCAAAGCCATCACCTCGATTGTGACACCTTTTATTTTAAGTACCGCTGTTTACAATTTGAGCGGTGCGGTGAACAATACGATATATACGAAAATTTTCCCTATGTTCCGGGAGACCGCCGGTGTGGATATTTATTCCGGCTGGGGTGTGTTTGCGGGACAGGCGTTGACCATATCCAATATTCCCATTGCCTTTGCATCCGCAATGGCTTCCGCCATGATTCCTTCTGTGGCAGCCCATATGGCAGAGAAAAATGTGGAAAAGGCAAAGGAAAAAATCGGACTTGCCATCAAGACCACAATGTTGATTTCCATTCCCTGTGCAGTGGGTGTGTTTGCATTGGCAAGACCCATCACGGCGTTTCTCTTCCCGCGCAATTTGGCGGCGGAAGAAACTATGGCAACCTATCTGTTGATGGCTCTGGCACTGTCCGTGGTATTCTACGCATTGTCTACCTTAAGCAGCTCCATTCTGCAAGGTTTGGGCAAAGTAAATGCCCCCATATTTAATGCGGGCTTTGCTTTGATTGGCCAGACGCTGCTGGCACTGGGATTATTATTGTTTACCAATTTGGATTTATACAGTATTGCCATTGCCAATACAGTCTACGCAGGGATCATGTGCTGGTTGAACCAAAGGTCCGTACGCAAGGCGGTGGGATACCGACAGGAGATAAAGCAGACTTTTGTCATTCCGGGTATCGCAGCAATCTGCATGGGACTGATTGCCCGAGTGGCATATCAGGCATTGCTTCTGTGGAGTGGCAGCCTGGTGCTGGCCCTGATCCTCAGTGTTTTGCTTGGGGCGTTGGTTTATTTTGCCATCATGCTACTGACAGGTGGCCTCAAGGCAGAAGCGTTATTCCGGAAATATCGGAAGAAATAGTCATGGAATAATTGGTATAGTACACGACAAACCCGGGTTTTGCACCACCGGGTTTTTTAATGTTTTTCTTTTGGGTATAGTCGATTTCCACCTTGTCCTGGGCGCGGCCCTTGGAGTAGTATGCTGCCAGCCGGGCTGCCTCTTCAAAGGTGCGGTCAGGCAGTTCCTGCCCATGTTCTACCTTTACAATGACATGGGAACCGGGCATCTGCTTGGCGTGGAACCACCAATCATTTCCTGTGGCAAAATCAAAGGTCAGGGCATCGTTCTGGTAATTATTCTTTCCCACATACATATGGAACCCGTCGCTGCTTAGATAGTGGAAGGGCTTGCTGGTAATTTTTTCTTTTTTGCCATGTCCTTTTCGTTTGATGTAGCCACTTTGGGTCAGCTCCTCTTTGATTTCTGCCAAATCCTCCTCGTGGAGCGCGATGTCCAAGGCATTGGAAACAGACTCCAAGTGTTGGATTTCTTCTTTTACCTGTAGCGTCAATTCGGAAAGCGCCTCATAGGTGCGCTTCATTTTATTGTATTTATCAAAATATTTTTTTGCATTTTCAATGGGAGACAGGTCGGTATCCAAAGGGATTTTGACTGTTTCTCCGGTGTAATAATTTACCGTTTCCAGGTGTTTGGCGCCTGTTTCCACACCGTAGCCGTAAGCGGTCAAAAGTTCCCCGTAGATGCGGTAGGTTTCCCGTTTTTCAGTATCCTGCATTTGCTTTAACTGTAGGTCATATTTTTTCACATTCCGTTCCAAGGCAGTCTGTACGATACGACGCAGGTCTGCGGATTTTTGGCGGATACGGGTCAGCGTATTTTTCTCTGCGTAATACTGTTCTACCAACCGGGAAATGGAAGGGTAGTCCACCGTGTGTCCCTGATAGATGGTCATAGGTAATGCAGAAAATTCCACAGGGGAATCATTTTCGTAGGCAATGCAGGGGGAGAAACTCCCGGCGGTGATATCCTGTAATGCTTCCATCAGGGTGTGGTAGAGCCTGCGATACTCATTTTCCTGCAAAGAGGCAGTGGGCAGTTCCCCGTCGATGCCGGCGCGATAACATAACTCCTGGGCCATAATGGGGGAAATGCCGGTCAGGCTGCCATAAAGTGCCTTGTAGGTGGGCTGGGGTTTGTCTGCAAGTAAGGTGCGCAGGGACATAAAATCCACCTGGTAGGGGTCTTTTTTCTCCTGTACCATGGGTATAAAATAGGACTTGCCGGGCAACACTTCACGAACGGAACTGACGGCAGCGGAAACATGTTTGATGCTGTCGATGATGGTGCCGTCTGCCTGGCAGAAGATAATATTGCTGTGCTTACCCATAATTTCGATGATTAATGTTTTTTTACATAAATCACCCATTTCGTCCAAATGCTCAATGTGGATGTTGACGATACGCTCAAGACCGGGTTGTGTGATATCTATGATCCGGCCGTTCTGCAGATGTTTGCGTAGAAGCATACAAAAATTAGGCGCAGTCATAGGACTGGGCTTATTTTGTTCTGTCAGATAAATCAAAGGCAGGGATGCCTCTGCGGAGAGTAGCAGGCGCTTCTGACCGGATGCGTGTTTGATGGTAAGCAAAAGCTCGTCTGTCTCCGGCTGGGCGATTTTATAGAGCCTGCCTCCCAGAATTTCATTTTTCAGTTCGTGTACAATACCTGCGATTGCCACACCGTCAAAAGCCATTGGTCTACGCCTCCTTTGCTTAGTGAGAAAAGTATAGCAGAAAACTTGGCAAAAAGGAAGTCCTTATCCTTGACGATTTGGCGTTCATACTTTATAATATAATGAAATATGCGAAAGTCTGCCCAGGGATAGTTTGGGGAACGGACAGAAGAGATTTAGGAGTATCCCATGATAAAGAGTATGACCGGTTTCGGCAGATGTGAGGTGGCCGAAAATAATCGAAAATTTACAGTGGAAATGAAGGCGGTAAACCACCGCTATTTGGATGTGAATGTGAAATTGCCCAAGGCATTGAATTTCTTTGAGCTTCCCATCCGCAACGAGTTAAAGAACTATATGTCCCGAGGTAAGGTGGATGTATTTATTTCCTATGAGGATATGTCTGAGAAGACTTCCAATGTCCGTTACAACAAGGAAGTGGCAGAAGAATATTTAACCCATCTGCGCCAGATGGCAGAAGATTTTGATTTGGGTTTTGATGTGCGCGTTTCTAATTTGTCCAAATATCCGGAAGTGTTCACCATGGAAGAAGTAAGCATGGATGAAGAAGAACTCTGGAAAGAATTAAAGAAGGCATTGGCCGGCGCGGCAGAGCAGTTTGTAGAGTCCCGTGTGGTAGAAGGTGAGAAATTAAAGGCTGACCTGATTGGCAAGTTGGACAACATGCTGGAACTGGTTTCCAAGGTGGAAGAGCGTTCTCCTCAGATTATTGCAGAGTATCGCAAGAAATTAGAGGATAAGGTGCGCGAACTGTTGGAAGACCGAATTGTAGATGAGGGCAGACTTCTCACAGAAGTTACCATTTTTGCTGACAAATCCTGCGTGGACGAAGAGCTGGTACGTCTGCGTAGCCACATAGAGAAGATGAAGACTGACTTGTCCAAGGATGGCTCCATTGGTAAGAATCTGGATTTCCTGGCACAGGAGATGAACAGAGAGGCCAATACCACACTGTCCAAGGCGAACGATTTGGAGATTTCCAACATTGCCATCGAGCTGAAGGTGGAAATCGAAAAAGTGAGAGAGCAGATTCAAAACATCGAGTAAAGGTGGAATGACATATGGAACAAAAAGGAATTCTCATCGTCATATCAGGATTTTCCGGTGCAGGAAAAGGTTCTCTTGTGAAGGCACTCCTGAAGAAGTATCAGAACTATAGCCTGTCAATATCCATGACCACCAGACAACCCAGAGTGAAAGAAGAAAATGGTGTACACTATTTCTTTGTGACCAAAGAGGAATTCGAAAGAGCTATTGCGGATAACGGCCTGGTTGAGTATGCATGTTACTGCGGTAATTACTATGGCACGCCCAGAGCCTATGTGGAAAGCGAACTGGCCAAGGGCAACAATGTGATATTGGAAATTGAGATTCAGGGAGCGTTGAAAATCAAAGAGCGGTTCCCGGAGAGTCTGCTGATTTTCATCACACCGCCAAACGGCGATGAGTTGAAACGCAGACTGGAAGGCAGAGGCACAGAAAGTGCTGAGGTCATTGCCCAGAGACTGGCCAGAGCAGAGGAAGAATCAGAAGGCATCGAGGCCTATGATTATATAGTGATTAATGATGATTTAGAAGAATGTGTGGAAGAGGTTCACCGTTTGGTGGACGCGTCCCGCAAGGTACCCATCAGAAGAAAAGAATTGATTCAAGAAATAAGAGAGGACTTAAAGAAGTTCAAGAAAGGAGCAAAGTAATGTTACATCCGTCTTATTCAGATTTAATGAAAGTAGTAAACAGTGAGGTAGAACCCGGCGAAACTCCCGTAGTAAACAGCCGTTATTCCATCGTTATGGCTACCGCAAAGAGAGCGCGCCAGATTATCAATGGTGATGAAGCTTTGGTGGAGGGCAACGAGTTGAAGCCCGTATCCTTGGCAGTAGAAGAACTCAATCAGGGTAAGATCAAAATTCTGAGCGACGAAGAATAAGAAAAACAGGTAGCTGGTTTGTCGCCAGCTACTTTCAGTTAGGGGACATAAAGTATGCAAATTTTGTTTGTGTCATTGGGATGCGACAAGAATTTATCGGATACGGAAATGATGCTTGGACTGTTGCAGAAGGCCGGATATTCCTTCACGGACGATGAGGAAATGGCAGATGTGGTGATTGTTAATACCTGCTGCTTTATCGGAGATGCCAAGGAGGAAAGCATCGAGCACTTACTTCACTTTGCGCAGATGCGTGGGGAAGGTAAGCTGCAGGCACTTTTGGTGGCCGGCTGTCTGGCAGAGCGCTATCGCGGGGAAATCCAGGCGGAAATCCCGGAAGTGGATGCCATCATCGGCACCAATGCCATTACGGAAGTGGTGGACGCTTTGGCAGAGGTGCTGCAGGGACAGAAGAAAAATCATTATCGAAGCATCAACGATACACCTTCCTATTGTGGCGAGCGGGTGCTCACCACGGGAGGTCACTTTGCGTACCTGAAAATAGCCGAAGGCTGTAATAAGAGATGTACCTATTGCATTATTCCCAAGGTCCGTGGGAATTTTCGCAGTATCCCCATGGAGGATTTGGTGGAGCAGGCCAAAGCACTGGCAGAGGGCGGTGTGAAGGAACTGATTTTGGTGGCCCAGGAGACCACTCTGTACGGTGTTGACTTGTACGGCAGGAAATGTTTGCCCGAATTGCTGAAGCAGTTGGCACAGATTCCGGAATTGTACTGGATCCGTGTGTTGTATTGTTATCCGGAAGAACTGACAGAGGAATTGATTGAGGTGATTGCCACAGAGGAGAAGGTGTGCCATTATCTGGACATTCCCATCCAGCATGCGGCGGACCCGGTGCTTAGGCGCATGGGCAGACGCACCAATCAGCAGGAACTGCGGGAAAGAATTGCACAGCTTCGGGAGAGAATTCCCGATATTTGTTTGAGAACCACTTTGATCAGTGGCTTCCCGGGAGAAACCCAGGAGGATTTTGAAGAGTTATATCGCTTTGTCAATGAGATGGAATTTGACCGGTTGGGTGTATTTGCCTATTCCCAAGAGGAGGATACCCCGGCGGCTTTGATGGATGACCAGGTGCCTGAGGAAGTCAAGGAGGCCCGCAGGGAAGAACTGATGGAACTGCAGCAGGCCATTGCCTTCGACAAAGCGGAGGATATGATAGGCAGAAAAATGTTGGTGATGGTGGAAGGCAAAGTGGCAGACGAGGATGTGTATGTCACCAGAACCTACCGGGACGCTCCCAATGTGGATGGCTATTTGTTCCTGCACACCACAGCCAATTTGATGACAGGAGATTTTGTAAAAGTCATGGTAACGGATTCCAACGAATATGATTTGATTGGTATCCTGGACACGGAGGATTTTGAATGATAGAGATGAATTTACCTAATAAATTGACCATACTTCGCGTACTTATGATTGTACCCTTTGTGATATTGATGTTGCAGGAAAGGAATGTATGGGCACTTCTTTTATTTGTGGTTGCCAGCCTGACGGATTTAGCGGACGGTAAAATCGCCAGGAAGTACAATCTGGTGACGAATTTCGGTAAGTTTATGGATCCCTTGGCGGACAAACTTTTGGTTTGCGCAGCGCTGATTCTTTTGGTGGAATTGGAACGAATCCCTGCCTGGGTGGTGCTGATTATCATCAGCCGGGAATTCATCATCAGCGGATTTCGTCTCATTGCAGCGGACAATCGGGTGGTGATTGCTGCCAGCTATTGGGGCAAATTTAAGACCGTATTCCAGATGGTTATGGTGTGCCTGATGATTGCAAATATACCCCAATTACAATTGGTGACAGATCTCTGTATGTGGGTGGCTTTGGCACTGACCGTGATTAGTTTGGTGGACTATTTGGTGAAGAACTGGTCTGTGATGGGTGCGTCCCCTGAGAAAGAGGAAAACGAATGACAAGAGAAGAGCAGCTGGTAGCTCTGTTAAAAGAAAAGAATATGACCATCACCTTTGCAGAATCCTGTACCGGGGGACTTCTTTCCGGCAGGTTTGTGAATGTGTCCGGTGCCTCTGATGTCTATCGTGTGGGATTGGTGACCTATGCCAACGAAGCAAAGGTAGACTTGTTACAGGTAAAAGAGGAAACCATAGCGTCCTACGGCGTGGTGAGTCAAGAGACTGCCACAGAAATGGCACTGGGGGCCTGTGCTTTTGCCAAGGCGCAAGTGTCCTGTGCAGTCACCGGCGTGGCAGGTCCCACGGGAGGAACACCTAAGAAGCCTGTGGGCATGGTGTGTATGGCATGTTGTGTGAATGGCAATGTGGTGACAGAAGAGCATCATTTTCAGGGCAATCGTCAGGAAGTGAGAGAGGCGTCTGTGGAAGCGGCTTTGGCACTTGCTTTGAGGTGTCTGCTCTAGATGGTGCTGTCACCTAGGTGCACAGTAAGTGAAAGGCATCGGTAAAACGGATGTCACAAATAACGAGGAAGTAAAGATGAGCGAAAAAAACAAGCAGCGAGAAGAAGACAAATCTTGCACCGAAAAGAAACCTTCCGTGTGGGTGGTTATTGTAGGGATGCTGTTGGTGGCGACGGCGGTGGTTCTGTATGTGACCAATAGGGCTGTTCCCTTTATGATGGATGATTTGTGGTATTCCACCAATCTTTCTACGGGGGCCCCCCTTGTGGGCTGGAAGGATGTGGTGGAAAGTCAGATTTGGCACTACCATAACTGGGGTGGCAGAGTAATGACCCATGGTATGTTGCAACTGGTGCTGATGGCCGGAGAGGTTGTGGCAGACCTATTGAATCTGGTGTTTTTCTTCGGCCTGGGATATCTGGTTTGTAAGATGGCCGGCGTTGGTAAAGTGCAGAGTGCCCTCACGGATACACAGCGTCAGGCACTGGGTAAGGGCGGAACAGGAACGCTTCTGTATGGCGTTTTTGTAGCATCGGCTTTACTGCTTGGACTAAATGCCAATTGGAAGATGAGTATGTTTTGGCAGGCCGGGGCAGTCAATTATCTGTACAGCACCCCCTTCTTGCTTTTGTTCTTATATTTATATTTGAAGCAGTTACAGACCGGAGCAGAAAACTGCTCTTGTACCTGCGTATGGGCAGGAAGTCTTTCCGGCATAGGAATGGTGGCGCTGGGCATATTCGTGGGCTGGAGCAACGAGAACATGGGGCCTACAGCCTGGGTGCTATCCCTGATGGTTATGGTGCTTATGAAAAAGGATGCAAGGAAACTTCCCCTGTGGATGGTTTTAGGAAATATTGCTGCGTTATTTGGCAGCGTGATGGTGATATTGGCACCCGGAAATTTTGTCCGTGGTCTCCAAAGCGGTGAACAGGAAAAGGGCGTTCTTTGGCGTATGTTTCTGCGGGGATATGCAGAGAGTAAAGCCATGCTGGAATTTTTATTCCCCACACTGCTTGTGTTATTGTTTGTGATTGTGCTTGCAAAAGCCTTCAAGATTGCCGTGGGCCGTGCAAATTATTTGCTCTTGTTGGGAGCGCTTTTGTCTTGGGGTGCCATGGTGTTGTCCCCTCATTATCCGGACAGAGCCACCTTCGGAACTATGGTGCTTTTACTTTGCGTGATTCTTTCCCTGGGCAAAAGGGTTTTGGAGGAACGCAAGGAGTTGCTCCTGCCGGTGACAGGTGTTGTGCTGCTTGTGTGGCTGAGCGGGATGTTTTATATGGGAGAATTCCTGGCCATTACCTGGGGCTGGATTCGGTAGCGTTTTGGTTTGTCCGCAGTTTCTTACGAGGGATAAAAATGGTAGTAAAAAAATTAGGCGAAAAAATTGTATTGGTAGCAGCTTCTTTTCTGGGGCTATGGGGTGTGCAATATATCAGCGCCCTGTCCGGTGGTGACTATTTTACCAAAGGCGCAATTTCTGTGCTGATGTTTGCAGGCGTATTTCTATTGCTGAAGGTTTGTTATGAGAATATCAAAGGCATCACAGATTCAAGGGAAAGAGGCAGAAGAATTTGTTTTGTGTCTGCAGTGTCTCTATTGTTTGCCATTACCTGTGTGATGGGGTGGCAGTTACAGACCAGAGGTCTGACGGAGTGTGGTGTTGTGGGCAAAGGTAAAATTTTATTGATTTCCCTTTGCTTGTCCTTCGTGGTGTTGCCCTTTGCCAACGGGATATTTGCGCTGGCGGAAATATTGCAGAAGAAAGACACTGACTCTGCGCAAGAGGGCGAGATGTCCCGATGCGCCATTGGTAAAAGGATTTTGGGATTGCGAAACGGCACTCTTTTTATGCTGTGCTGGGGCTTTATTTTCTTATTGTTTTTGCCTGTATTTGGCGCCTATTACCCGGGGGTGATGGGATATGATTTCAATGTGCAGTCTATCCAGGCTCTGGGGGATTACGCAAATTATAACGCGCATCATCCGCTGTTACATACCTGGTTGATTTCCCTGGTTCTGCGCCTGGGTGAGTATCTGGGAAGCTATCAGACCGGCATTGCCATATACAGTGTAGCGCAGATGCTGTTGCTATCGGCAGCGCTTGCCTATGCCTGCGTGATGGTAAAGAGACTAACGAACAGGGCTTGGCCGGTGGTTTTGTCGGTGCTGTTTTTTGGATTATTGCCGTATCATTCGGTGTTTGCGGTGAGTATCACCAAGGATGTGATTTTCAGTGCATTGTTTTTGGTGTTCTTTTTATTATGGATGGAACGCAATTTCTTCGTTGGACAGAAAAAGCCCTATGAACTGGATGCGCTTTTGGTGATTGTGGGCGCTTTTATGATTGCTTTCCGCAACAATGCCATCTATGCGCTGGCAATGTTTGGCGCATTGGCGGTGGTGATGAGCGGACGAAGGGAACGTCTGCGAGTGTTCCTTCTATGCACTGCGGTTTTGGTGTCGGGTGTCCTGGGACAGGTGGTGATAAGAAGTGCCCTGGGTACCGGTGCCGGAGAAGTGCAAAGCGAAAAGTACAGCGTGCCCATGCAGCAGTTTGCAAGAGTAGGGTATTTTCACGGTGAGGAATTGTCCCCGGAAGTCTATGAGATGGTGGACCGCTATGTGAGTAAGGACTATTGGGAGGGATACAATGCCCCCCTGGCAGACACGGTGAAGTTACAGGTGGCAGGACAAGGACAGTTTGCCAAAACATGGTCGGGAAATTTGGGCACTGTGTTTTCGGACTGGATGAAAGTGGGATTGCAATATCCCAATGAATACTTGGATGCCTTTGGGCAATTGACCAGAGGATACTGGTTTGTGGACGATGTTTCCTTTACCTATGTCTATGATTTTGAAGAGGACAGGAAGGGTGTGATTCCTACCTTTAACGGTTCCCAATCCTTTGCATTGCCTGAGGGGATTGAAAACCAGTCGGTATTTTCCTCTTTATATGAGGGGATGGAACGGTGGATCCAGGAAAATAAATACTTTGAATATCCGGTGGTTTCTCTGTTGTTCCGCCCGGCCTTTTATTGTTGGATTTTGACCTTGCTTTGTATGGTGTTTGTATATACGAAACAAAAAGAGAAGTTGTTGCTGTTGTGTCTGCCCCTTTGTTACCTGGCAACTCTTTTGCTGGGCCCCACCGTGCAGGCCAGATATGTCTATCCCTTTATGGTGCTGGCGCCGGTACTGCTTTCTATGTTGGTACGGATACCGCACAATGAGCAGGTGCAGGAAGTAAATATTAAAATCGAAGAAAAACAAAATGCGTAGTCTCAGGACTGCGCATTCCTTTTACATAAAAATAAAGTAAAATGGGCCTCTGATGTTGCGGTCAAAAATGCCTTATGCTATAATAAACATATCTGAATTTCGAACATTCTGACATTCCGGCAGTTCGCCAAAGATTTCGAAAAGAGAAAAAAGATGAGAAAAAAGGAGGTGACTGCTATGAGTGAGTTTTATGGGACACAAAATAGATATAATGAAATATGACAGGTGCCGTTAAATTTTCAAAAAAGGCATTGACAAAATCGAACAAATGTTTTATTCTAACAATAACGAACATTTGTTCCTTTCGGAAAAAGGAGATTATGCATGGAAAGAGAAGAAAAATTAAAAGCATTGGACGCGGCATTGAGCCATATTGAGAGACAGTACGGAAAGGGCGCCGTGATGAAATTAGGCGATCCCGCAGCACAGATGAGTGTGGAGACCATTCCCACCGGCTCTATGAGCTTGGATGTGGCTTTGGGACTTGGCGGTATTCCTAAGGGAAGAATCGTAGAAATCTACGGGCCTGAATCCAGTGGTAAGACCACCGTTACCTTACACATGATTGCAGAAGTGCAGAAGCGTGGCGGTATCGCAGGCTTTATTGATGCGGAGCACGCGTTGGATCCCGTATATGCGAAGAACATCGGTGTAGATATTGACAACCTGTACATATCCCAGCCGGATAACGGTGAACAGGCTTTGGAAATCACCGAGACCATGGTGCGCTCCGGTGCCATTGACATCGTGGTTGTTGACTCTGTTGCGGCATTGGTGCCCAAAGCAGAAATTGACGGTGAGATGGGAGACTCCCATGTGGGCTTGCAGGCGCGACTGATGTCTCAGGCATTGCGTAAACTGACCGCAGTGATTAGTAAATCCAACTGTACCGTTATCTTTATCAACCAGCTGAGAGAAAAGGTGGGTGTGATGTTCGGTAATCCCGAGACCACCACCGGCGGACGTGCACTGAAGTTCTATTCCTCTGTACGTTTGGATGTAAGACGTATTGAATCCCTGAAGCAGGGGGGCGAGGTGATCGGTAACCGTACCCGTGTGAAAGTGGTGAAGAATAAAATTGCGCCTCCTTTTAAAGAAGCAGAATTCGATATCATGTTCGGAGAAGGTATTTCCAAGACGGGCGATATCCTGGATTTGGCGTCTGACTTAAATCTTGTTGTGAAATCCGGCGCATGGTATTCCTATGAAGGCAACAGAATCGGCCAGGGACGTGAGAATGCGAAGCAGTATCTCAAGGACAACCCTGCAGTGTGTGACGAATTGACCCATAAATTGCGTGTACATTACGGATTTGAAGAAGCGTGAGGATGCTATGGCAGAAGCAAAGATAGAAGATATCTTGAAGCGTGCCAACCAGCGGGCATTGTATCTGTTACAGGCCAGGGATTACACTGCCAGGCAGATGAGGAATAAACTGAAACATGCAGGCTATTCCGAGGAGATTGCAGAGGAAGTGGTGACTACCATGCAGGAGTATCGTTATATCGATGACCTGCGGTTATCCGGTGCCTATATTCGCAGCTATGCAGATTCCCGCAGCAGAAGACGGATAGAGCAGGATTTGCTGCAAAAGGGCGTATCTAAGGATGATATCCAGAAGGCTTTCACAGCGTGGACTGAAGAAGGAAATGCCCAAGACGAGCAGAAAATGATTGCAGACATATTGAGAAAAAAAGGCTATAAAAAAGGCGAAGGCGGAGCATCCGAGGTGGGTCGTATGTACCGCCTTTTACTTCGCAAAGGATTTTCTCATGAAATGGTTAATAAAATGATATTTTCTGATTCATATTTCGTCTAGTGCTTGACATTGCAACAAGAAACGATTAAAATTGAAGTGTTGTAATATGCTTGTTTGTACAATGAAAATAAAATAAGGAGGTGCTCCTGTAATGCTTGATGTGATTATCCCAGTGGTAGTCGCCGTAGTATCTGCATTGGTTACAGGGTTGGTAGTGACTGCTGTTCAGAAGAAGTCTTCTAAATCAACCATTGGTAATGCACAGAACAAGGCGCGAGAGATTATTGATGAGGCTCTCAAAACTGCTGAGGCGAAAAAGCGTGAGTCCCTGCTCGAGGTGAAGGAGGAGTCCATTCGTGCGAAGAAGGAATTGGACGACGAAATCAAAGAGCGTAGAGCAGATGTACAGCGTGTAGAACGCAGACTGCAGCAGAAGGAAGAGAACGTCGACAAAAAAGCAGAAGCGCTGGAGAGAAGAGCACAGAGCCTGACCGACAAAGAAGAAGCTTTGAATAAGGTCAAGGAAGAAGTGTCTAAACTCAATCAGCAGCGCATACAGGAACTGGAGCGAATTTCCGGATTAACCTCTGAACAAGCAAAAGATTACTTATTGAAAATTGTTGAAGAAGAAGTAAAACATGAAACGGCAGTGATGATCAAGGAAATTGAGAGTCGCGCCAAAGAAGAAGCAGACAAGAAGGCAAAGGAGTATGTGGTAACGGCCATCCAGAGATGTTCCGCAGACCATGTATCCGAGACTACAATCTCTGTAGTTTCCCTTCCCAATGACGAAATGAAGGGACGTATCATCGGTAGAGAGGGACGTAATATCCGTACCCTTGAGACCATGACAGGTGTTGATTTGATTATCGACGATACACCTGAAGCAGTTATCTTGTCAGGCTTTGATCCTATCCGTCGTGAAGTTGCGAGAATTGCGTTGGAGAAGTTAATTATTGACGGACGCATTCATCCCGCCAGAATCGAAGAAATGGTGGAGAAAGCACAGCGCGAAGTAGAAGTGATGATTAAGGAAGAAGGTGAGGCCGCTACTTTGGAAGTAGGCGTTCACGGAATTCATCCTGAACTCGTTAGACTTCTCGGTAAGATGAAGTTTAGAACCAGCTATGGACAGAATGCATTGAAGCACTCCATCGAGGTGGCTCATCTGTCCGGTCTGTTGGCAGCCGAGATGGGCTTGGATGTGAGACTTGCAAAGCGTGCAGGTTTGCTCCACGATATCGGTAAGGCAGTAAATCATGAAATGGAAGGCTCCCATATCCAGTTGGGTGTGGAACTTTGTAAGAAATACAAAGAGAATGCTGTTGTGATCAACGCAGTAGAATCCCACCATGGTGATGTAGAGCCCACTTCCCTGATTGCTTGCATCGTACAGGCAGCAGATACCATTTCCGCTGCAAGACCCGGTGCCAGAAGAGAGACGCTGGAAAGCTATACTACCAGATTAAAACAATTAGAAGAAATCACAAACAATTTCAAAGGTGTAGATAAATCTTTTGCTATTCAGGCAGGACGTGAAGTTCGTGTTATGGTAGTGCCTGAGCAGATTACAGATGCTGATATGGTACTGTTGGCGCGTGATATTTCTAAGCAGATTGAAGCTGATATGGAATATCCCGGACAGATCAAGATCAACGTAATCCGTGAAAGCCGCGTAATTGATTACGCAAAATAACACAGTCCAGTTTAATTTAATAAGCAGAAAGAGACGTCGCATACGAAAGTGTGCGACGTTTTTTTGTAGTAAAATTTATAAATGTGACTAGAAATATGGAACACAATCCTTTATAATAATTTCAGAGCATTATATTTCTAAATTCTAATAGACATTTGTCTATCTATCATTCTATTTTTCAAAAGAAATCTCAATGCTTGTATCCAATCATTCAAAGCAGCGAGGTGAATTTTAAAAATATAGAACCTCCTGCGAACTATCAAAAGGAGGGAACGATATGATTACACAAAAAGAAGAACTGTTATTACCGATGAAACGGGACTATAAGTCCAGGATGTTTACGATGATATTCAGTAAAAAGGAAGAACTATTGGAGTTGTATAATGCTGTCAGCGGGAAACAGTACACCAACCCAGAAGCACTGACAATCAACACCCTAGAAAATGCAATCTATATGTCCATGAGCAATGATGTTTCATTTATCATAGACAGCAGATTGTCCCTGTACGAGCATCAGTCCACATACTGTCCGAACATTCCGCTTAGGCTTTTTCTCTATCTGGCAGATTTGTATTCTGGCATGATAAAGGATAAGAATATCTACGGAACAAAGAAAATCATGATACCGCCACCTCATTTCATTGTGTTCTACAATGGATCGGAGAAACGGGATGAGACAGAAGTAATGAAACTGTCGGATTTATACGAGATTCAGGAAGCGGATGTGGATTTGGAACTCAAGGTAGTGATGATTAATATCAACCGTGGCAACAATCAGCAGTTGATGGATACCTGCCGCACTCTAAGGGATTATTCGGAGTACATATATCGTATGCGCGAGTATGCTAAAAAGGAGCCGATAGAAATTGCAGCAGAGCGTACTATCACAGAGTGCATACGAGAGGGAATATTGAAGGAGTTTCTGGAACAGAACAGAGCGGAGGCGATGGCGATGAGTATTTACGAATATGATGAAGAGAAACATATGAAGATGGAGCGTGAAGATGCTTTTGCAGATGGAAGCCGTGAAGGCCAAACCCGTATGCTAACATTAATCCAAAAAATGACGGAAGATGGAATGGTGGAGCAGATTCCTAATTTAACGTCTCCGGACTTTTTGGAAGAAATGCTGAGCAAATATGATTTGGCACGATAAATAAGGATAAGTAGTTTTGGCATCAACAAGATATCGATGATAACAATGAGGGGAGACCGTATATGGTCTCCCTTATTTTGAGCATTTTTACCGAAGAAATTGTTTAAAATATAGTCAAAATTGACAGAATAATGCTTGATTTCTACAACACTCTATAGTAAGATAGGGGAAATGTATAATTGTATACAATTATTCAATCTATAAAGAAATTGCTAAAAATGATATTGCAATGGATGGAGGGAACATGGCATTATATCAGGATTTAGACAGAGAAACTCTGTTAGAAATGAAAGCAAAATTAGAGAAGGAATATGCAGATGTGAAGGGCAGGGGCCTGAAACTGGATATGTCCAGAGGTAAGCCCGGTGCATCTCAGTTGGCGCTTACCATGCCTATGTTGGATGTGATTAACAGTCACTCTGATATGCACACCAAGTTGGGAAATGATACCCGTAACTACGGTGATCTGGATGGTATCGGGGAATGTAGAAGATTGCTCGCCGGTATGATGGGCGTGGAAAAGGACAATGTAGTAGTTTGTGGAAATTCTAGTTTGAATATTATGTACGATAGTATTGCCCGTTCCATGACTCATGGCGTGAACGGATGTACTCCCTGGTGTAAACAGGAGAAGGTGCGTTTCCTTTGTCCTGTGCCCGGATACGACAGACATTTCAAAATCACGGAATATTTCGGTATTGAGATGATTAATATTCCTCTGCACGAGGATGGCCCGGATATGGATATGGTGGAAGAGTACGTGAACAATGACCCTACCGTGAAGGGCATTTGGTGCGTGCCGAAGTATGCGAATCCCACTGGAATTTCATATTCCGATGAGACGGTACTTCGTTTTGCTCATCTGAAACCCGCGGCGGAAGATTTTCGAATTTATTGGGATGATGCTTATTCCTTGCATCATTTATATAAAGATAAAAAAGACCGAGTGAAGAATATTTTAGAAGCATGTGAGCAGGCAGGCAATCCGGATATGGTTTATATTTTTGCCTCCACCTCCAAGATTTCCTTCCCCGGAGCAGGTGTGGCTGCCATTGCTTCTTCCTTGAAGAACTTAGAGTATATTGAAGGCCAGATGACCATCCAGACCATCGGTCATGATAAAATCAATCAGCTCCGCCATGCCCGTTTTTTCAAAGACATTCAAGGCCTGAAGGAGCATATGTCTAAGCATGCGGATTTGTTGCGCCCCAAGTTTGAGGCGGTGCTTTCTGCGCTGGATAAGGAATTGTCCGGCACGGGCATTGGTACCTGGACCAAACCCTTGGGAGGATACTTTATTTCCTTCAATGCCATGGAAGGCTGTGCGAAGGCCATTGTAGCCAAGTGCAAGGAGGCCGGCGTGACCATGACCGGTGCGGGAGCAACTTACCCCTACGGCAAGGATCCCTTAGATAGCAATATCCGAATCGCCCCTACCTTTCCTTCTTCTGAAGAAATGGCAATGGCAACGGAGCTTTTTATTCTTTGCGTGAAATTGGTGAGTGTGGAGAAACTGCTGGAGAAAATGGCATAAGCAAAGATGCTGCCTGAAAAAGCCGCAGGCGGCGATGCTTTTATGGCATATCAGGAATGTGGCGCGCATACAATGGATTGTCCTAAGTAAATCAAGGGGGTCATCCGTGTTTATGGCAAAAAGTATGTTACTACGAAAAATAGAAAAACCGATAGCCCTATGGTGTATCGGTTTTTTTGTTGGAATTCTTTTGACGAATCTGACAAAAGGATTATGGATAGAAGGGGAATTGTTCGATGTAGATTCCCTCTATTATTTGAAATATATGACCATGGACAAAGGGGCATATTTTGGCTTTGTGCTGTGGGAACGCTGGAAGGTGGTGGGAATATTATTGATTTTGGCCACCACATATTTGGGTCATATTGTGGGAAGAGGTGCGGTACTTTGTTATGGCACGGCATTCGGGGCGTTCCTCTCTGTATTGTCCGTCCGATATGGCGTGAAAGGGTGCCTGTTTGGACTGCTGAGTACCTTCCCGCATTTCCTGCTTTATGTCCCGGCGTTTGTGTCTCTACTGTTTTTTTGCGAAGAAATATTTTTCCGTATCTATCATAAAAAAGAAGCGCTGGATTGGAAAAATAAAAAAAGTGTATTGCAGCAGGGGGCACGTTTGACGGGGATTTTGGTTACCATTTTTGCGGGATGTGTATTGGAAGTATATATCAACACACCGCTGATTATGGGGGTTTTGAAGATATTTTGACGAGTAACCGTATGGAGTTCCATGCGGTTATTTTAAATTGTGTAAATTGTCCAGATAATTTAGAAAATATAAAATGGTATTTTCATTATCGAAGATAATTGGTAAAATCAGGGTAACAGATCAAAATTGGAGACTCCCACTATGAAAGACAAAAGAATACTGAACGAAATCAACGATGAGTTCGAGGCGTTCTACAAGGAACACTTTAGAACCGTTGCGAAGCATGTGCATCGTAAGGTAAGTAATGAACAAATCGTGGAGGATGTAACACAGGAAACTTTTTATCTGGCCTTAGTAAAATGGGACCAGGTAAAGAATTCGGATGCGCCTCTGCGATGGTTATATCAAACGGCAAACTATAAACTCCAAGAATTGCAACGCAAGGCAATCACTCATCCCACGGTTCCTTTGGACGAAGTGGGAGAAATGCCTGTGTCAGAGGATGTAAGCCAACAAATGTCTGAATTAGAGATTGTGGCAAGCGAGAGTCTGACGAAGGAGGAGTGGGAACTACTGAAGAAGTATCACATCATAGGATACACGGTTGAAGAATTGGCAGAAGAAGCAGGTATCACTGCCAACAACATGAGAGTTCGCATATCCAGAGTAACCGGCAAACTGAGAAAGAACATGGAGAGATAGAGATGCGTAAGGATAACGAAAAGGACCAGGCTTTTATTGAAGAAGTAAAGCAAAAACTGGATTGGTACATAAACGACGCCCCAGCCGATGAGTATGACGAAAAAGCAGTGGCTTCATTGGAATACTTGTTGGAAACCTTAGAACCCACCGATGATTTCAAAGTGGACGAAGAAAAGGCGTGGGTCGAATTTAAAAAATATGTCTCAGAGAGACAAATACATAACGAAAAGAAAGGAGAGAATCCCCCTACAACAACCACACAACAAAAAGGCCCCGCCTTTCTTTTCCGCCACAAGGGCTTGGTGGCAGCAGCAATATTGGTGCTGTTACTTGCTGTAAGCATCAGCACTTCCTCAGAAGCAGTGCGCGACAACGGCTTCTTCCATTGGATTAAGGAAATGACTGGTGGTAGAAAGATGATTACAGTGCCGGAGGATATTGGAGCAAGTGTAAAATCAGAACCTAGTATAATAATCACGGATCGTAACGAAATTCCTGACGAGTGGCAGGAATGGAGTGAGATTGAATCCGGGATCACCTCTGAAATAGGGGGTGAATGGAAGTATATAGAAGTGCAGAAATATGTCAATAGAACAGAGGCCCGTAGCCATTATAATTATAACAATCATCATGTGGTTGTTGGGATTTTAGATTATACAAACGCAGTCATGCAGTCGACTGAGAGATATGATAAGTTTGATTGTAGCAGTGTTAAAAAGATTGAAGATGAAGAATTCTATGTAAGTGAAATTCATGAGGATAATGTTGTTTTATATAGAATCGATTTTTTTGAGGATAATTATAGATGCTATGTTATTGGAGCAGAGAGTGTATTGGATAAATTGGAAGAACTAGTAGTAAAATATAAGAAAAAAATTAATTAAAATATTTTGTAATAAAAGGTCTGGAAATGTCATATATAAATAGAGGACAAATTCCTCAACAAAAATAGGAGGGTGTAGCAAATGAAAAAAACAATTAAAGCTGTGTTATGTACGATATTAGCAATGGGCCTTTTACTTGGAGGAGTGAATACTTATACTGTACAGGTATATGCAGCAGAGGAAGTAGGCGCAACAAAAAATGTGGATGTATTGGATGTTGAACTGATGGATTTATCGGGGGTAAAACCGTCGGTAAATAATACGAGAACAGCATTAACAGGTTGTGAGATCCTGTTTAGTAAAAACTCTTCTGGTTTGCATATAGAAATTACCACCGGATGTGCAAATGGTATGGCATCCTACCTTGGTGTAAAGGATATCAAGATTGAAAAAAAGGTTTGGTATGGTTGGCAAACCATTGCAACTGCGGCAGGTGCACAGCAGAGCAATTGCTCCATTATGGGACTCCAGTTTGATTATGCTAACGTTACCGCAGGGGAAACCTATCGTATCACATGCGTACACTACGGTGACTACGATGGATATCATGAGTTAGCAAATAATACAGGTGCATTTGTTTACTAATAAATAAATGGTCTTACCGGCCATCAGAAGGGAGGAATGGGCCATTTATTACGTCTATTTCTACAATGACCTCATTAAAAAGGCAGGTTATGACCCGCAGAAGGCGCTTTTGCACGTGGTGCTGAGCACCTGCGAGGGAACTCGCCAGTATGAGGGCGTTCCGGAAGAAGTGTGGTACATATTAAGGTCCAAACACACTCCCGAGCAGTACTTCCGCAGACATATCTGCGGGAAATATAGAGAGACAGTACTACATAAAGACGGAAGTCTTACAGTAGTACATGACATATAAAAACTGAATATTGAAGTCCATAAGATACATGGACAAATTACTTTGTTATATCACTCCGCTTGAAGGGAACGTCAGCGGCTTGATATATAGAAAAAGGGGAATATGAACGTGGGGATTGCTGTAGTCGTTTGGCTACAGCAATTTCTCGTTTTAGAGCAATTTCATTTTAGGAAGTTTTTATAAGTTTGGTCTTTTCCAGAAAAAAGGAATGTGCTATACTATATAAAACAAAAAGTATCGGGAGGCCCTTATGCGTAGGATTCTTCTAAAGTTAAGTGGCGAGGCACTTGCCGGGGATAAAAGATTCGGTTTCGACGAAGCAACCGTGCGAGGCGTCGCATTACAGATTAAGCAGCTGGTAGATGACGGGATGCAAATCGGTATCGTTATCGGTGGCGGTAATTTCTGGAGAGGACGTTCCAGTGAGAATATTGACCGGACCAAGGCGGATCAGATTGGTATGCTGGCGACTATTATGAACTGCATCTATGTATCGGAGATTTTCCGGTCTGTAGGAATGAAGACCAATATTTTGACTCCTTTTGAGTGTGGCTCTTTTACCAAACTTTTCTCAAAGGATAGAGCCAACAAATATTTTGAAAAGGGACAGGTGGTTTTCTTTGCAGGAGGCACAGGTCACCCTTACTTTTCCACAGATACCGGCGTGGTGTTGCGCGCCATTGAGGTGGACGCAGAGTTGATTTTGCTGGCGAAATCCATCGACGGTGTCTACGACGCAGATCCTGCGAAATGCCCGGATGCAAAGAAGTATGATGAAGTCAGCATCAATGAGGTAATCGAGAAGAATCTGCAGGTGGTGGATATGACCGCTTCCATCCTGGCAAGGGACAACAAGATGCCCATGTGGGTGGTTGGTTTAAATGGTGAAAACAGCATCGTGGATGCCATGCGTGGAGAGTTCCATGGCACCAAGGTGACAGTATAAATTGGAAAGAGGAGACAGAGACTATGGACGCAAGATTACAGCAGTACGAAGATAAGATGAAGAAAGCAATCGAATTTTTACAGGCAGATTTCGCCACCATTCGTGCGGGACGTGCAAATCCCCATGTTTTGGATAAAATCCGTGTGGATTATTATGGCACCCCCACCCCTGTACAGCAGGTGGGCAATGTGACCGTTCCTGAGGCGAGAATCCTGCAGATTGCACCCTGGGATAAATCCATGTTGAAGGCTATCGAGAAGGCAATTATGACTTCTGATTTGGGCATCAATCCTTCCAACGATGGTACCGTAATCCGTCTGATTTTCCCGGAGGTTACCGAAGAGCGCAGAAAAGACCTGGTAAAGGATGTGAAGAAGAAAGCAGAGGACGGCAAGGTAGCCATCCGTAACATCCGTAGAGATGCAAACGATGCCATGAAGAAATTGGGCAAAGAGGGTGTTTCCGAAGACGAAGTTAAAGATTTGGAAGACCAGATTCAGAAGATGACAGACAAGTTCATCAAAGAAGTAGATGTTTGTATGGAAGCAAAATCAAAAGAGATTATGACAGTATAAAACATAGGGGAGTGGGAACAACCGCTCCCCAAAGTATTACATGGGGATGGAAAGGGTTGCCTATGAACGCTGAATTAAAAATACCGGAACATATCGCTATCATATTGGATGGAAACGGCAGATGGGCCAAGGCCAAGGGGATGCCCCGCAACTATGGCCACGTGCAGGGCGCAAAGACTGTGGAGGTGATTTGCGAAGAAGCTTACAAAATGGGCGTGCAATACCTGACGGTATATGCCTTTTCCACAGAAAATTGGAATCGTCCCAAGGATGAAGTGGATGCTCTGATGAAACTGTTGCGCAATTATATGCAAAACTGTATTAAGACGGCCCAGAAGAACCGTATGTGTGTCCGTGTGATTGGTGACAAAACCAGACTGGACGAGGATATTCAGAAAAGAATCGCGGAGCTGGAAGCGGCCACCAAGGACAACGACGGACTGCATTTTCAGATTGCCATCAATTACGGTGGCAGGGACGAATTGCGCCGGGCAGTGCAAAAAGTAAGCGAGCAGGTGGCACAGGGAGAACTGGCGGCTGAGGATGTGACGGAAGGTGTTATTGAAGCGGCTATGGATACAGCAGGCATCCCGGATCCTGATTTATTGATCCGCACCTGCAATGAGCAGAGAATTTCCAATTTCCTTCTATGGCAGTTGGCATATACAGAGTTTTATTTTACCCCCGTGGCATGGCCGGATTTTTCAAAAGAAGAGTTGGAAAAAGCAATTGAGGCATATAATCATAGAGACAGAAGATATGGCGGGCTGAAGGAGGAGTAGCAGTATGTTTTGGAAGAGATTGGCCAGTGGCGCAGTATTGCTGGTCCTTGCGATTGGCACCATATTTGTAGGTGGGATTCCCTTGTTGGTTTTATTGGGCGTGGCATCGGCTATTGCATTCCGGGAGTTGACCAAGGCGCTGAAGTGTGCCACCAATGAGAAAAAATGTAACGGAATAGAATACCTGGGCATCTTAGGAGTCACAATTTATTATATCCTCTTGGGCTGGAAACCGGAAGCAACCACGCTTCTTTTGGCCATTGTGGGGATGCTGATGTCCCTGCTGTTTGTGTATGTGGTTACCTTCCCCAAGTATCGTTGTGAGCAGGTGATGGCGTCGTTTATGGCGTTCTTTTATGGGCCGGTGCTGTTGTCCTTCGTATATTTGACCCGTGCCAGCGAGAATGGATTTTATCTAGCATGGATGATATTGATTAGTTCTTGGGGCAGTGATACCTGTGCCTATGTGGTGGGGATGCTGTTTGGCAAGAAAAAGATTTTCCCAAATCTTAGTCCGAAGAAGTCTTTAGAGGGCTGTATCGGTGGTCTCCTGGGGTGTGCCGGTTTGGGATGGTTGTACGGACGTTTCTTTTTGGAAACCTACGCAGGATATGAGAAGGCTGCCTGGGCTGTGGTGTTGATTTGCGTGGGCGGTGCAGTGATGAGCATGATCGGTGATTTGGCCGCATCTGCCATTAAGAGAAATCAGGAAATCAAAGATTACGGGACATTGATTCCCGGACATGGAGGCGTGATGGACCGCATCGACAGTATGGTGGTTACCGCACCCATGGTATACCTTTTGACTCTTTTGACTTTAGTCTGATATCAGAGGTGAAGTGATGAAAAAGATAGCAATTTTAGGCTCCACAGGTTCCATTGGCACCCAGACCTTAGAGGTGGTGCGCAACAACCCTGATTTACAGGTGGTGGCATTGGCTGCCGGTACTTCTGTGGAGGCTATGGAAGCACAAATCAGAGAATTTCGTCCCCGCCTGGCGGCTATGTGGACGGAAAGCGCGGCTGCAGATTTGCGTGCCAGAGTGACGGATTTGGATGTGAAAATATTGGTTGGTATGGATGGTTTGTTGGAAATTGCCACCATGGAGGAGAGCCAGGTGCTGGTGACTGCCATTGTTGGGATGATTGGCATCCGCCCTACCATCGCTGCCATTGAGGCAGGCAAGGATATCGCATTGGCAAACAAGGAAACCTTAGTCACTGCAGGGCATTTGATTATGCCTTTGGCAAAGGAAAAGGGCGTGTCTATTTTGCCTGTGGACAGTGAGCACAGTGCCATTTTCCAATCCTTGAATGGAGAACCCAAGGGTAGAATTGAAAAGATTTTGCTGACCGCTTCAGGTGGCCCCTTCCGTGGCAAGACGAAGGAACAGTTGCGTAATATTCAGGTGGAAGATGCGTTAAAGCACCCCAATTGGGCCATGGGGCGTAAGATTACCATTGATTCCTCCACCCTGGTAAATAAGGGATTGGAAGTGATGGAGGCCAAGTGGCTGTTTGATGTGACGCTGGATCAGATTCAGGTGGTAGTACACCCCCAGAGCATCATTCATTCTGCAGTACAGTTTGTGGATGGCGCGGTGATTGCACAGATGGGTACCCCGGATATGAAGTTGCCCATTCAGTATGCATTGTTTTATCCTGACCGCAGACCCATGGGAGGCGCACGGATGGATTTATTTGCCTTGGGGCAGCTGACTTTTGAGGCACCGGATATGGAGAATTTCCCCGGGCTTAAGTATGCCTATCAGGCATCTGAAATCGGCGGTAATATGCCTACGGCTTACAATGCGGCAAATGAAAAAGCGGTGGCGTTATTTTTAGACAGAAAAATCGCTTATCTGCAGATTCCGGAGCTGATTGCACAGTCCATGGAGCACATCAAGGTAATTGAAAACCCTACGGTAGATGAGATTCTTGCCACAGAGCAGGAAGTGTATGCTTATATATCAGGAAAGGTTATGTAATCAATGATGACTTTTATATTGTTTGTAGTGATATTCGGAGTGGTGGTTATCGCTCATGAATTCGGCCATTTTTTATTGGCCAAATTAAATGGAATTCATGTGATTGAATTTGCAGTGGGCATGGGGCCTACCTTGGTTTCCACCACCATTGGAGAGACCAAGTATTCTTTGAAATTGTTTCCCATAGGCGGAGCCTGTATGTTCGAAGGAGAGGACGGCCAAAATGTGAAGGAGTCCCTGATGGCGGAAGGTTCCTTTAGTGCTGCCGGTGTGTGGAGCCGCATTGCCACCGTGGTGGCAGGTCCGTTGTTTAACTTTTTGCTGGCCTTTGTGATTGCTTTTGCCATGGTCAATATGGCTGATGAGTTTGCCATCAGAGAGCCCATCGTGTCTCAGGTGACAGAGGATGGCGCGGCAGCAGAAGCGGGGCTTCAGGCAGGCGATCGGATTTTGAAATTGGACGGAGAAACAGTGCGATTGTATCAGGAAATCCCCCTGTATCTGCAGACCTCTTATGAGCCGGGAGCACCTATTTCCGTGGAATGTGAGAGGGATGGAAATAGGTATACCATGAAGGTGCAACCCAGGTTGGATGAGCAGACCGGTACCTATATGATGGGTATTATGAATTCGGAGTTTGTGGAGCCCAAGGGACTGTCGGTGCTCCCTCATACCTGGTATCAGATCAGATATTCCGTGAAGGCCACATATAAGAGTTTGGGGAAGTTATTGCGGGGCGATGTATCCCGAAAGGATGTGGCAGGCCCTGTGGGTATCGCAGTGAATGTGGTGGGTAAAACCTACGAAGCAGCAAAAGACTACGGCTGGAAAAGCGTGCTGGTGAGTATGTTGAACATTACGTTGATGCTGACTGTGAATTTAGGTATCATCAATTTGCTTCCACTGCCGGCATTGGATGGTGGCAGATTGATTTTTATGATTGTAGAAGTATTCCGAGGAAAGCCGGTACCGCCTGAAAAAGAGGGTATGGTCCATTTCATTGGTCTGATTTTCTTTATGGCTCTGATGGTGCTGGTATTATTTAATGATATTCGGAATGTACTTCCATTCTAAAGAGTACTTTTATTCTAAAGTTTTCTAAACCACGGCTCGTTTCGGCGGGCCGTGGGTTCTAATCATTCTTTGTCCCTGATTCGGGGAAATAACAGAATGTAAAATCGTATAAGGTTGGGAGAAGGTACAAAATGCGTGTGAAAAGTCACAGGCAGTTTATTTTTCGTGCAAAGGAGGTGCACAATGGATTATTTTTGTGGGTACTATCCCAAACAAATGAGGAAATCAGAGCAGCGGGAGAATTCTGCACAGGGGCAAGTTTCAGCGTCTGATGAGGCCGGCGCGTCTTTGTTGGTGCAACACTGCGAATATCCACAGGGGCAAGTGCTTTTGGCTTGTATGGGTCTTTCACTGCAGGAAGAAAATGCGGAACATGGACCGGTGATGGAAGCACTGTTTCGGTGGTTTCGTGGCTTGCACATCAGAAGGAGGGATTGGAAAGATCAAGACCGGGCTGTGGTGAGGTGGAAGGGGGAGTTGGAAACACTTTTTGGAGGAAAATTCTGTGGAGTTGAGGGGGAAAACTCGCAAGTGGCGCTAAGTATTTCAGGGATATTTTGTTTTGGGTGTAAAGCAATTCTGTTTCGTATGGGAGAAATGGAGATTTTCACAATTCAGGAAGACATTGGCAGGATGTATTTGCGGGCGTTGCCGTTAGATGACAGACAATTCCAATCCGGTGTTGCAATCGAAGTGGTGGAAACGCAACCAAATGTGGGGGTGATGATTGTGCCACATGAATTCGCGAAGCACATCACAAATATCAAACTGGGTGAGTGCCTGAAGATGAGAACTATTATGAGCGAGGAACAACTGCAGAAGCAGTTGGAAGAATTGTTGCAAGTGACAGGTGGTGCCGCCATCATTGTGAAGATAGGGGGTGCAAGTTGTGACGGAAGATTGGCGTGAAATGTTGCGATGGAAGGGCTATGTAGTAGAACGTTGTATCGGTGTGGGAGGATTCTCTAAAGTGTACTTGATACGAGAGGGACAAACGGGGCGCGAATTTGCAGGAAAAGTTTCAAATCAAAAGGAGATGCTTCGAAAGGAGTATGAAATCTTGCAAAAAATATCCCATCCCCTATTTCCGCGCGCATACGATTTTTGGGAGGGCATTGATACAGTAATTATGAAGATGGAATATGTGCCCGGCATTCCCTTGGACCGATTAATGTACGGAATTGAAAAAAAGTGTGGACAAAACGGGATGAATGAAAGGCGCGGTTTGTCCGGGCAGGCGGTACTTCCGCTTGGGATTCAACTGGCAGAAGGTCTGTCCTACCTGCAGAGATTGCCTTCACCGGTTCTGTACCGGGATTTAAAGCCGGAGAATATTATGGTGCAGGAGGATGGAAGTATTAAGTTGCTGGATTTCGGTTGTGCAATACAGTATGAACAGCCAGACTACAGACAAGTGGGCACTCCCGGTTTTGCAGCTCCGGAGCAATTGGCGGGAGGAGCAGTGGATTTCTCGGCAGATGTTTATGGATTAGGGCAGACTTTGAAGAAGGTATTAAAGGGAAGAGATCATTCGAGGGAGTCAAAAAGACTGCGAAGAATATTGGCGCTATGTACCAGGCAGGAAATAGAAGAACGTCCGCCGGACATGGATGCGGTGCTGGATTTGTTGAGGGGGCAAAGTACGAAGAATTACCCCATGTGGAAGAAGAATATAAGGAGGTAAAAATGGTAATTCCACCTTTTGATAAATAGGGGATGCCCCCAAGTCTCGCATTTGAGCCTTTGGGGGCACCCTCTTTTGGAGCAATTTATTTCATCTGCTCTTCCTGCTTCTTAATCATACGACGAACCATTTCACCACCGATGGAACCTGCTTCACGAGAAGTCAAGTCACCATTGTAGCCTTCCTTCAGGTTTACACCCAACTCAGAAGCTACTTCAGTTTTGAAACGGTCAAGAGCTGCCTTTGCTTCAGGTACTTCTACCTTACTGTTCTTGTTAGACATTACATTTACCTCCGTTTGTTTCATGTTACCTCTATCTTCAAGATAAGTGAAACCCGCACTTATCTTGAAAACTCAAAATGGTACGTTGTTTCGACTTATCTTGGTCTTATTGTTACCTGTGCACAAAAAAATATGTTGGGAAATGATGGTAAAGGAAAAAAATTTATGATACCATAGATGACGTAAGATAGAATGTGGAAATAGAAGCGGAACGATATGCAGGAATGCAAATCGGACGCGATGTATATATAACAGAATGAGGATGTGGAAAACAGTATGAAGATAGAACATATCAAACAAAAAATAATAAAAATTGGAATCAGTGTGGTTGCCTGCACCTTCTTTCTTGCAGGATGTACCGAAGCGAAAACGGACAGCTTGCACGTGGGTGCCATGAAGGGACCGACCTCCATAGGTGTTTTGCCGATGATTCAAGAGGACGCGGGAGATAATTATGAATTCCATATGGCAACGGCGGCAGATGAATTGGTGCCGTTGATGGCAAAAGGAGAGTTGGACATTGCGTTGGTGCCTGCAAATGTGGCAGCCATTTTATATCAAAAAATGCAGGGTGGAGTCCGGGTAATGGACATCAATACTTTGGGCGTGCTGTATTTTGTCAGCGGTGATAAAGAGATACGAAGCATCGAAGATTTGCGCCATACAACCATCTATATGACTGGCAAAGGCACTACGCCGGAGGCAACAGTTCGATACGTACTTCATGTGGCAGGATTTGAGGAAGAAGAGTATACATTGGAATTCAAATCTGAGCCCACGGAAGTGGCTGCCATTTTGGCACAGGACCCTAATGCAGTGGCACTTTTGCCCCAGCCCTTTGTGACGGTGGCTTTGAGTAAAAACGAAAATTTAGAAATTTGCATGGATATGAATGAGCTGTGGCAGGAGGTATCCCCCGACGGCGCATCCATGGTAACAGGAGTGACGGTGGTTCGCTCAGAAGTTCTGAAAAATCATCCCAAGGCGGTGGCCCAGTTTCTTGCAGAACACGAAAAAAGTGTCGAAGCCCTGACGGAGAATTTAGAGCAAAATGCCGCTTATGCAGTGGAGGCAGGCATACTGCCCAGTCAGGAATTGGCGAAAGAAGCGATTCCTCTTTGCAATATTGTCTGCATTACAGGGCAAGAAATGCGGGAAGCGTTGAGCGGATATTTGGAAGTGCTGGCAGCGTTTGATCTGCAGTTGGTGGGTGGTGCGTTGCCCGATGATGCATTTTATTTTGTTGGAAACTAAAGAGATTGTGGTATGTAATTTTTGAAGTGGAAACACGGAGATCAAGGGATGGATAGAAACAGGAGAAAAGTGCTTTTTGGTGTGGCTTGGATATGCGTATGGGCTATCGTTGCACTATGCGTGAACAATCAAATATTTTTTGCGGGTCCGGTGGAAACGGTAAAGTCATTTTTGAACTTTTTCATCATCAAAGAGTTTTATCTGGCGGTGGCAGGGTCTTTTTTGCGCATTGCCATTGGTTTTGTGGCCGGATATGCTGTGGCTTGCCTCTTGGCCTATTGTAGCTTTCGATGGAACTGGGTGGAGGATTTGTGTGCGCCGCTGATAACACTGGTCAAGACAGTGCCTGTGGCATCCTTTGTGGTTTTGTTGTTGATCTGGTGGGGGAGCCAGCCTTTGTCCGCCATCATTGGTTTTCTGGTGGTGCTTCCTCAAATGTATATCAGTACCTTAGAGGGGCTTAAGAACGCAGACAAGCAACTGCTGGAAATGGCTGCTGTATATGCATTGCCTAAGCGGACCTCCTTTTACTATATCTATCGGGAAGCATTGGCTCCCTTTTGGAGTAGCAGCATGAAGGTGTCTCTGGGCATGTGTTGGAAGGCTGGGATAGCCGCAGAACTCATTGGTGTGCCAGCGGGTTCTATAGGCGAGAATATGTATCTGACCAAGGTGTATATCGATGTGCCGGGCCTGTTTGCATGGACAATCGTTGTTGTCCTGCTTAGCAGTTGTATGGAAAAGACAGTGCTGTTTTTGATGAAAAAATGGTTGGCGTACCAACCTGCCTGCGCAAAGCCCACGGTGCAATGCAGGGTGGATGGCGGACATATTCGCTTGGAGAATATCTGCAAAGAATATCAGGGGCAGAAAGTAATTTTCGATTTGAGTATGGAGTATCAGAAAGATAATGTATACTACCTAAATAGTCCCTCTGGAAGTGGTAAGACCACACTACTTAAAATTTTAGCAGGACTTGTGACACAGGATGAAGGCGTCGTGGAAAAATACGCCACCTGTGCCATGATGTTCCAGGAGGATCGCCTGTGCGAGAACTATAGTGCCATAAAAAATGTGGAGATGGTGCTGGGCGACAGCCATAAGGCGAAGGAAGCGTTGTTTGAATTGCTTACGGAAGAGGACATTTATAAACCCTGTGCGCAGTTAAGCGGTGGACAGAAACGCAGAGTGGCTTTGGTGCGTGCTATGGAGGCGACAGCGGATTTTGTTTTGCTGGACGAGCCCTTCACCGGAATGGATGCAGAAACGATAGACAAAGCAAAAATATATATTGAGAAGAAAAGTGCGGGAAAGGCAGTTGTGATTGCCACGCATATTTAAAATAGCGAAAATAAAATCAAGATTTGACAAATCAAAATCTTGTATTTCCAATTTCAATATGTTATAATTCGGAAATGACTGTGGCTTTGTCTGTGCATTTGCCGGACAAATCGAGATAAAGTAAAGCACAGAGGATGCAAGGAGGAAGTATTACAATGAGTTTACAGGTGGAAAAATTAGAGAAGAATATGGCTAAATTGACCATCGAAGTACCCGCAGAGGAATTTGAGAAGGCTGTAGAGGGTGCATATCACAAGAATAAGGGCAAAATCAACATTCCCGGTTTCCGTAAGGGCAAAGCGCCCCGCAAGATGATCGAGCAGATGTATGGCAAGGAAGTGTTCTATGAGGATGCTGCAAATGCTATCATCCCTGAGGCATATGAGAAGGCTTATGATGAGTGCACCGAGGATATCGTGTCCAGCCCTGAAATAGATGTGGTTCAGTTGGAGGCAGGCAAGCCCTTCATCTTCACCGCAACCGTGGCTTTGAAGCCTGAAGTAACCCTTGGTAAATATAAGGGTGTAAAGATTGACAAGGTAGACGTAGAAGTAACCGACGCTGAAGTAGATGCAGAGATCCAGAAGGAAATCGAGAAGAATTCCAGAACCGTAGATGTGACTGACAGAGCAGTAGCTGACGGCGATATCGCAGTGATTGACTTTGAAGGTTTTGTGGACGGTGTTGCTTTTGAAGGCGGCAAGGGCGAGGATTATCCTCTGACCATCGGTTCCCATACTTTTATCCCCGGATTCGAAGAGGCGCTCATTGGCGCTGAAATCGGCAAAGAGACCGATGTAAATGTAACTTTCCCTGAGGATTATCAGGCAGAAGAATTGGCAGGTAAGGCAGCAGTATTTAAATGTACTGTAAAGAAACTTCAGGCGAAGGAACTTCCTGCACTTGACGATGATTTCGTAAGTGAAGTTTCCGAGGAAGCTGATACCGTAGAGCAGTACAAGGAAGAGGTTAAGAAGACCATCGCTGACAGAAAGGCTGCAGCAGCTAAGAGCGCTAAGGAGCAGGCTGTTATCGAGGCAATTATCGCTGATTCCAAGATGGATATTCCTGAGGCTATGGTTGTTACCCAGCAGAGACAGATGGTTCAGGATTTTGCTCAGAGAGTACAGTCCCAGGGTCTTTCCATGGAG
>CAJGCP010000009.1 GCA_904501885.1 uncultured Acetatifactor sp.
CATTCCGGAATATTGGGTAAAACCAATAAATGACACATTGCACACCTCAATTTTCGGCATCAACAAAGTAAAAATCAGCGATAGAGCAAAACTTACATTGGATCACATCAAATAAGTTTATAGTAGCAAAAGCGAGGTGAAATTCACCTCGCTTTTGCTATGTATGGATTAAATCCACTCTTTTCGTCAAAAACCCTTTAAAAATCTCCTTGCTTTACAAATTTGTACTGTTAGTATCTGTAATCAAGGCAAGATTATACTGCACGATTTACTTTTATAAATCGGATTCCTACCGGGAAAGTGGTGATCTATGGGCATATCAGCTCACCTCGTTTTTTTCATTTTATAAACTATTACCATTCCGATAGCACAAAGAATAAGCAATATTAACCAAAGCATCCAATTCGGTGTATCTCCTGTCTGAGGAGAAATCACACCATTCGGTTCAATAATGCCCGTTTGTGCATCGGTTGATTCATTTGCTCCCTCATTCAGTTCAAGATGCGATTCTATGTCCGTACTATTGGAATTCATAGTTTCAACACAAGAACCATCTTGTTGCAAAACCACATCCGGCATAGGGACGTCGTCTATAGCAACTCTTTCTCCATCCGTATACGTCTTAGCCAGGTCAGGAGGTCTGAGTTTCGTAGTAACAGTAATCACCTTATCCTCATAAACAGGCGTCAGTTCCAGGTAATCTCCCTGCATCTGCTCGGTCACATCCTCACCGTTCACATAAACCTTCTCTATCACCGTACCTCTCCAGGAATTGATTAAAAACTTGGGCATACTCAGTCTTCCTACCGTAAATTCCTCGCCTCGTTCCCCTTCATAAAACACATTGGCACCATCTGCCTCCACAGTCACCTTGTGGGTGTCAGGAACAGTCAGACTAATCACGGTATCCGTCGCCTCGTCCGATGGTGTGGCGGCATAAACAGGCAGAGAGCAGGTACACAACATAAGGAAGCATAACAGCAAAACTGTTAATCTCTTCATCTCTTTGTCTCCTTAGTTTTTGTTCTCGTAAGAAACCGTGAATGTCACGGTATCAGAATAATCCCCTGCGTAAGCAGCATTCCAATCATCGGTGGTGATATGAATGAATAAATCTGTCTTATCACCCTCAGTCAAATATGTAGCATAAGTGAAAGGCATGTCATTGCTGTCCTTAATAATATAAGGGATTACCTTCCTATTATCGATAGCATTGTTCAGCTCACCATCCGTAGTAAGTTCTACCTTGATGCATTTGTCGGGATGAATCTGAGACGCAGTCACTTCAATCTTTCCAAAATCAGTTTTGGTAGCGTTAAATGCAACCGTTGTATTCGCAGGAATAGTAACAGTGTAAGTAGGTGTAATACTGGTAGTGAGGATAGCATCACCGCCGGTGGAGTTTCCTGCAAAAGCAGTAACGGACATTGCTACAAGCATAGTAGCAGCCAACATAATTGCAACTAATTTTTTCATTCCTTTTCTCCTTTATTTCCTAATTAATTGGATGAACTTGCTGTCTTTACAGCTACGGTAAATGTAACCTTATCCTCATATTCGCCGGCATAGTCAGGATCATTTGCGGCGATATGAATTTGAGATGTTTGTTCCGCCTTATCCGTGTTAAAGATTGCAACTATGCTATCTACAAGCGGCGCATCGTCTTTCGTAATGGTGTATGCCAGAGTGGCACCTTCCTGTGTTTCCATCTCATAATCGCTGGTAACAGTCACTTCGATGTATTCGTTCTTTTTCAGCCTTACACCTGCACTTGCAGTGATAACATAATTATTCTCATAAGTAATCTGATTCACTGCTTCCACTTTCTGCAGAGTAACCGATGCTGGAATTGTCACCATATAAGTAGGCTCTACATTAAAGGTAACTTTGGTTTGTTTTGTATCACCATTTGTTTCGACTGTAGCAAAAGCGGTAATAGACATTGCACCCGCAAGAGTCATAGCCACAATAAGTGCCAGTATTTTTTTCATGGTCCAATTTCTCCTTTTCTTATTCTACAACAATAGTAAATGTTACTGTCCCTTTGTAAAGTCCGGCATACACATAACTTTCCGGTTTTACAAAAGTAAGTTCCACAGAAGCGGTTGTGTCAGTGGGTGTCACAGAGAGAATTGTATCGCCCACGCTAACAGGAACTTCTCCCCGCTTCACTGCATAATTCAGTGTTGCACCTTCATCTGTCTTGACCACAAAGCTATTATCGGTTTCACTGGTGCCGGTAAGTTTTACCTTCACGGCTTTTCCGTATTCCACAACAACATCCGATGTGGAAACAATAACACTGTTATCCAGTGCAACGCTTGCCGGAATGGTTACACTAAAGGTGGGTTGCACATTGTAGGTAACGCTAAGTCCGCTGGTCTGGCTGGTCGCATCTTTATCATAAACCACTGTGTTACCAGTAGCAAATGCTGTGGCAGACATAGCTACCATCATTGTGATGACCAGAATCATTGTAAGTATTCTTTTCATGTCGTTTTCTCCTATTCTATAGAATTATTTTCAGCGGACTTTACCGCAATTGTAAAAATTACAGAACCGGAATAATTGCCGGCATATACTGCCCTGTTGGGCTTTTCAAATTTAAGAATTGTGTTTCCTTCGCTGGATGTATCCGGGTTAATCACCAACACCTTTGCGCCGGGAGAAACTACAGCACCACCGGCAGTTATCTGATAGTTGAAAGTGTACCCTTCGCCACTTGTCATAGTGAATGGTGCATTCAAACCTATGGCATCAGCTATACTAATCTCCACTTGGCTTCCCTTGTTCAATCGAACATCTTCTGCCTTCACGGCAATCTCATTTCCAAGCCCTACCGTGGCAGGAATGGTAACCGTGAAAGTCGGCTCTATATCCTTATAAGCGCTTGTGTAGATTACATCTGATTCTACCCAACTCACCTCAACGGTAACATCAAACGCCGGCATGATAAAGGTATAACTCGTGCTGTCAATGCTAACAGAAGTGGATTTATCACCAGTCTTGTAGGCGGTAATCTCTTTCACTCCGTAGCCGTTGTTTGGCAGAACATTCACCGTTACTACACTGCCGACAGGCGCATTTTCATTGCCGGTAAGTTCACCTTTGGTTTCATCATAGGCCAAACCAAGAGCATATTGTCGAGGCGTTTCGGTAAATTGCGCGGTATAGGTCACATTGCCTGTTACGGGAGAAATGGCAGGACTCCATCCGGAGAAAATATAAGACTTTTCGGTAGTGTCCGGTTTTGCAGGAATTGCGCCGTTGTAGGTTGGTGTCGCACCCTGGGCAACAGCCGCATCGGTTTCCAGGATGGTTCCGTCGTAATTCTTCCAGGTGACGGTGTGGCCCAATGTTTCCCAGTGGGCGTAGAGGGTAATGTTGTCCGAAGGGGTGTAGTTGCCGCCACAGTCGCCCACCTTTGTGCCGGAGGATGTATACCATCCGGTACACACCATACCCGTCTTTTGGGGGCTGGGAAGGGTCACAGAACCTTTCGTCCATTGGGCATACAGTGTCACCGCATCGCCATTGGTGGCGGTCAAATTTTTTACCGACTGCTGATTGGAATAGGCGGTGCCGCTGCCGTTTGTTGCGGTGTTCCAACCCTTGAAGGTTGATGTTGCGGTGGCAGAGGTGGCTGTGGGACCATCCCCCAGGTCATAAGTGACCGTATACTTTTGCTGGAATCCGTTTGCCCGCAGGTTCTGGGCTGTATCGTAAGTAAAACTCTGGGCGGCGGTACTACCGCCGGTAGCGCCGTTTCCGTTAAAGCTTACGGTGTAAGTATTGGGCGACCACTGAGCGTAAATATCAATAGTGGTACTTTGGGTGCTCGTGCTGACACCGTATTTGGCGCACAGGTCTTCATAGCTTTCGAAAACAAAATCCTGCCCATAAAGGCAAGTGCCATCTGTCTTGGCATAATAGCCGGTGGCGGTATAGCCCGTGCGAGTCATATAGTTTTTATCACTGCTGTTTGTATAATTCCAATGGTTGTCCGGAAATATGCCGTCAGCGGTTGCTACCCATGTGACGTTATTGTCTGCGGGACTACCGCCGTTTGGCTGATAGTTGAATGTAATGCTGTGCGGTATCCATCGCGCGTAAAGGGTGTGGTTGGAAGTTTGGGTAACTGTTGTGCTGCTCGTTACCTGTGTACCGCCCTCCGCCGCCGTAAACCAGCCGACGAATGTACAGTTAGTTCGCGTCGGGGTAGGCAGATCACCATATGTACAGTTAGTACCCGGGCTAGGGATGACCCACTTGCTCTCCATGTCCACGCTGCCGCCGTTTGCATTAAACGTAACAGTGGGAAGTGGATAAAGATAGAGTGTTCTATCAGCGCCATAAGAATGAACAACATAATAATTCTTATCACAAGTATAATAGCCCTGCCTCGAATATGTGGGCCCCCTATCAGCGGGATAATCGCTACTTATCTGTTTGGGATAGTCTATATACGACCCTTTTGTACTCACATAAATCACCGTTCCTTTTGTAACAACATCGCCCCTCGTCAAACTATGCATATCCACAGTTTGAAACTCATAGATTGTTGCAAAGACCGTAGTGGGTAGCATAGCTGCCACCATCACGATGCTGAGAAGCAGACTAAGTATTCTTTTTTTCATATCGCTCCTCCTCATTCGGTTTGGTCATAGCCCGCATCCTCTACCTTGATGGTAAAGGCAAGGGGGGCACGGTAATTACCGGAATACTGATAAGTTTCGTCCCAGTCAAGGGAAAGCTGTACGCTTCCGGATTTGGGATTTGAGGGGGTGCCGCCGCCCGCAACTGTTAAAATAACATCGCCACTTTGCACGGTACCTCCATTGATGGTAAAGGTCTTTTCTGCACCTTCATTGGTACGGGCCGTAAAATCGGTTTCCAGATTAACCTTCAGGTTTACACCCTCTTCCGTAACTGCACTGGTAATGGCAACAGTCATAGGTGCGCCGCCCAACTCTGTCGTAGCCGGAATGGTGATGACATAGGTGGGAATAACCATATAGGACACGCTCACCGTGACATTATCCGCCGGCATGGTGAATACCTTACCCACAAGTCTGGATTCTCCGTTACTATTCGTCAGAGTAATAGAACGGACTGCCCATCCCTCGGCGCAGGAAACGTCCACTGTGATGGTGTCACCTATCTGAGCGATGGCCTTGTTCACGGTGAAGCTACCTTTCTCATTGGCATCATCTACCACCGATACGGTATAGTTGATCTTTTTAAAGGTGGCGTGGACGGTTACGGGATATGTAGGCATCACAAAGTTGTTGCCCAACACAGGCACCGTCACAGAAGGATCATTGGTTTTATAAACTGCGATGGTATCCAATGTATAGCCCTCGGCACCTACTGCACTGACACTTACGGTTTCACCCGGTTGTGCTTCGGTATGGCTGATTGCAATATCGCCGTTTTCGATACTGGTAGATTTGAAGATTTCCGAGAAAGCAGTTTCAAATTCTACCGCCACGGTTACGGGATATGCAGGCATCACGAAGCTGCCGGCTGACACCTCCACGGTTACTTTTTCATCGCCGGTCTTGTATGCGGTAATGGACTTGACTCTATAGCCCTCGTTGGGCACGGCATTTACCACCACCGTATCGCCCATGATGGCCTTGTCGGGATTCAGGGTAAAGCTACCGTTGGTGGTAGTCGCCTTGGTAATATTATAAAGTTGATTTTTGAAAGTGACCGATACCCGCACGCCGGCAGGAACCATGGTGAATTTACCGTCGTTTACAGTGAGAAATGCGCCGTTATCAGCCCGGCTGACGGTGATGGTATCCAATTCAAAACCTTCATCCGGGGTTGCGGTGACGGTAACCGTATCACCGATACATGCGGTTTCATGGCTGACGGTAAAAGTGCCGTTTTCGGCGGGCAAGTTCTCAATGGCATAGGGGATCTTGCTCATAACGGGCTTGACCGTAACCGGATACTCCGGCTGGATGAAGGTGTTTGCGCTGCTGAGGGAAACCGCAACCGTCAGGTTATTAGTCTTATATACATGGTATCCATCTACCCGATAGCCAGAGGCAGGTTCTGCCAGTATTTCTACCTGAGTACCGTAAGTAGCGGGGTTCTGGTTAACGGTTATGGTGCAGTTGTCCTGAGTCAGGGTCAGGTCGTATTTATTCGGTTCAAAAATGGGATATATGGTGAGGCCCTCACGGCTGGGATAAATATCACCCTGCGCATAAGACTCGCCGCTGCCATCCCTTTGGGTATTCCAACCTTTGAAGGTGTGACCGGTTTTATGAACACCGCTGCCATCGGCAATGACAATGCCGTCTTCACCTCGGCTACCCGGTTCGACAGTACCGCTACAGCCACTGAGATCGTAGGTCAGATACTGGGCAAAATACCTATTACCTACCTTTCCACTATATATATATCCAGGGGCATAGACGCTGCCACCAGTAGCAGATTTTCCCCAGCCGAGGAAAGCGGAATTGGGCTTTGTGATGCCTTCACCGCCGGCAAATGCTATGCCGTTTTCGTCACGGGTTCCCGGTACGACTGTACCGCTGCCACCATTCAGATCGTAGGTCAGATACTGGGCATATAACCTGATACCCTTCGTTCCGGTATATAATTCGCCTGGGTCATAACTCGTATTATTGTCAAACCAGCTCACGAATACGGAATTTTCCTTGCTGATGCCATCGGCACTGGCAATGACAATACCATTTTCATCGCGGCTGCCCGGTACGACTGTACCGCTGCCTCCGTTCAGATCATAGGTCAGATACTGTGCAGAGAGTCGGGCGCCTTCCGTCTTGGAATATTCGCCGCCGGGGGCATAGGTGGTGCTGCCATCCGACCAGCCTACAAATGCGGAGTTTTCCTTGGTAAAGCCTTCGCCGCTATGCAGGGTTACTTCTGCATATTCATCGGCAACCACGGTCTCAGCTAAACCGCTGCCGCCGTTGGCATCATAGTGGATGTATTTATCATATGACCAGGATTGGGTTAAAAAATTCCACTCGGCGCCCATCTGATGATTCGCTATACTTGTGGTGCGGTAAAAATACAGCAATCCATAATAAAAGCTTTCCGTTGTTGCTTTACCCTGGGAATTATCGAATTCCTTTGTAAAACGATCCTTCGCTACCACTTGGCTGTCCATATTGAACACGCCGCCTTTTTGAATATTTCTTCCAAGAGAATAGGAAGAACTAAGGGTCAGATTCTCATCGGTATTGAAGGTAATGCCATTCCAATCTCCATAGTTATCAAATTGGAACATCTCCACACCAAAGTAGGAGGAGCAAGTTGGAGTCATTGATACTGCTGACACTTCAGGATAAAAGTCATAGGCTATTTTAGAATAGGCAGGAATCTCGCATTCCAGTTCAAGCACCACAAAGAGCGCAATAAAGTCCGTTGTTGCAACAGAGAGTAAATTGCTGTCCCAAGTGCCTAAACTGTGCACAAATCTCGAAAGTGAAATGCTGGATGGGTCGGAATCACTTTGGTAGCTGTACTCTGCAGTACGATAGATTCTCGTTGGATCTTCCTCCGCACGCACTGTCGTACTTATGAGTGAAAGCATAGTTATAGCCATTGCAAAGCCAAACAGCATACTCCATATTTTCTTTTTCACGGCATTCCCTCCTTTCCTTTTTGTTCTTTGGGGTAACAGCAAGTACCCCGTTCAGGAAGTTTATCGTCATTAAGATCAAATCCCGCATACCTACAGAACCAGCAAATAGGTTCTATTGCAAACATACTTTTTCTTCCCTCAAAACAAGGGCAAGTAGTATCACGGGTAATCTCTTGTCCACTCTTGCTTAAGTTCTCTTTTTCTATGTGCTCCATATTATCTTACCACCAACACAGTTTCTACATTTGCACCATTCATTGCCGATCCATCTGCCAAAGATGTAGTGGTAATTTTAATGGTGGCTTCATATTCTCCCGCGCTCAATGCCCGGGACATGGTAATCTCGGTTAGAGCCTGACCGGGAGGCACTAATTTGGATTGAAAAATGGATTCTCCGCTATCCTTTAGGACGATTTCAAAGGTAAAGTAGCACGGGTTACCTTCCGGATTTACTAATGCCGCATTCACAGTCTGTTGATCTGCCGCAAGTGTAATGGACGGATAACCGGGTATTTTGATCCCCACAGCAGGTGCATCCTCTGTTTTGTCCGGCAATTTAAGTCCATCCCATTTCTGCGCACCCGGGTCAATCGCCAGTTCTTCCGTCTGCGACGAAGCCGCTGCACCACCAAACCATGTATTCCAACCAAGTGCCAGAGTAACAACTCCCGCAATAAACACAAATATAATAACCAAACCAATCACTAATGTTTTTTTACTGATAACAATTTGAGAACCTTCTTTATTCATCACAAATACCTCCGTAAAACAATATTTTCACTCTGTTATCATATATCAGGAAACAACAGACGGCATAAGAATGTCGTGAAATGTTCTTTTTTTGTCGTGAAATTTAGGGGTTCGCAACACAAAAAAATCCCTGCCGCAAAGGCAGGGATTTCTAAAGTTTCAATGCGATTATTCATCCATAATTACCATGCACCGGAACACTCCTTCATGGGCAAAAAAACGACAGGTTCCGTTATATTTTTCCGCCGTGGAAATGATACTATGTACGCCGATTCCTTGCATGTGCTCCGGCATTTCACTGAAGTTCATGGCAGGATCACATGAATTCTCACAGCACACCACCAGGCGTCCCGATTTGTGCTTGATGGAAACTGTGATGGACGGGGCATCATGACCGCTATCCACGGCACCATGAAGCGCATTCTCCACGATATTTGCAACAATCGTAACAAGAGCCGGTGACGGTACGGAAATATCCGGTTTTGCCGCGGCGCGAATGTCCATTGCAATATTTTTCTCGGATGCCTTTTGATAGAAGACTCTCAAAATATTGTTGATGGTTTCATTTTCACAATACCGTTCTGTGGACATGGTCTCGATACTTTCGCTTTGCTGTTTTACATATTCAATAATCTTATCAGTCTCTCCACCACTCGCCATAGACAAAAGTGTCTGATAATGGAAACGCATATCGTGACGGTTTTGGCGCACAAGTTCCGCTTCCTTTGCACTGGCATTTACCTGTGCCTGCAAAAGCTCCGTGTGCAGGGAATTTTGCTTTTCGCGAGACAATTCTACCAAATTTTTCATACTGATGAACAAAGATATATAGGTGACACAAAAAGCCAGCATGGTGAGCAGGAAGATGATACTTTCCTGACGGCTCATGGGTGTCAGCATGGTAAACAGGGACTGGCCCACGATAAGCGCCCAGAAACTAATTACCACTCCGTAAAATTTGCCCCACCCAGCACGGATATACATCGCCACTTTTCGGAAGGAAGGCAGCAGTACCACATACAAAATAAATTGCATAATTGTCATAAGTACAACAGCAAGAATCATCTTCGTAACCATGTGTTCTGCTCTATAGTCCAGCATGTTAAATATGGTGCTGAAACAGGTATAAGTAGTAGCATAGCTAAAAAACAGAAAGCCCTTTTCAACGGCACGGCCTGCGGTGGTAATAAAAAACAACACTATATGAATACCGAAAGAAATAAAGAAGTTCACATGCGGTGTGTTCGGTGGCAATACCAGAAAAACAACCCCATAAATCAACCAAATGGCAGCTGTTATCATTTTATTAAAACGCGGTTTTGCAAAAAACAAGGAGGCGCCAATATGGGAAAGCACACTGAGGATTAGAAAGAAAATCAATTGCATTCAAAAACACCTCCTAGTTGAAATAGTCAAAGAAAGCTGACCGTAAACCCGCAACCGTAGCATGGGGAAGGGTAAGCTGAATACCATTCTTAAACACCACACCATTCAATGTCACCCTGCTTATATGGTCCAAGTTGATGATATGCGCCCTGCCACAGTGGTAAAAGCAGGGAAATTCTGATAGTTGCTTATACAGTTCCGTTCCCGTGATGCGGATAAGCAGTTTCTCTTCTTTCTCGAGATAAATACTCTGGTACTTATCCTCCGCCTGACAATAACTAATCTTAGAAACAGGAATATTTCTATACTCATTATCCACCTTTAGGACAATACTGTCGTCCCTGCGGGATGCCATGCTTTGCACCGCCTTGTCCATACCCATATGGAAATCTTCTTTTGTGTAGGGTTTCAACAGGTAATGCGTCGCATCCACACCGAAGGCCTCCAGCGCGTGGTCAGTGGAGGAGGTAAGAAAAATAATAGGACTTTTGACACCACGGTTGCGAAGTTCCGTGGCAATACTCATCCCGGTAATGCCGGGCATATAGATGTCCAAGAGATAGATATCATATACCACACCTTTCTCGGTGATATCAACAAGCTCCGACGAGATACCAAATGCGTCCACTTCATACTGTACGCTTCTGTCTCTCATATACAGTTCCAGCATATCCTTCACTGCGTCCCGATACTTTTTCTCGTCGTCACATATGGCAATTCTAATCATCTGACCACCTTCTTTCCAACCCATTTATGCGTGAGTATAAATTCATAAGTTACATTGTATCATAAATTCTTTCAAATCTCTACGTGTTTTGATGATTTCACAAAACCACGCTCCGTAAATTCGATTTTACAAATACAAAGCCGGATGAATCTACAGCGCTCATCCGGCTTTATTTGTGACAGCTTGAATATATAAATTTCTCCTTTTGTCATTTCTTACTCTGTATAAAACTTATTTAAAAATTGAACAACCATTCCGGAATATTGGATAAAACCGATAAATGACACATTACATACCTCCATTTTCGGCATTGATACCGTTAAAATAAGCGATAGAGTAAAACTTACGTTGGAACACATTAAATAATGTTATATTAGCAAAACTTGTCGAAATGAATAACACTTGACCATTTAGGGAACATTATCTATAATAAACTTATAGAAAGTTCCCTAAAAGGAGTTTGGTATGAACAATTACCCCGAAATATATGAATTATTGGAACAACGCGCCGATTTATATGCCAGACTTAAATTATTGGCTTATGACGGCACACCCGAAATAAAGGAAAATCAGAGTGGGAAATATTTATACGTTCGTAAACGTGTTGGCAGCCGAGTAACATCAACCTATGTTGATGTATATTCCGATACGCTTTATCAGCTTTTGCTTCGCAATAATGTAGAAGCAAAGGAACTGCGTAAGCAAATTCGTAAGGTTGAAAAATTGCTTGCCGAAAAAGGGTTCACAGAAAACGAATTATCTCCCGATGTGCTTTTGAATCTTGATTTTGCCCGAATGAATATGAAATTATCCATTTATGAGCAGGCGGTTTTAGAAGGTGTTGCAACCTCTTTTCCGCAAACCGAAGATATTATTGAAAATGGTATAGTTAACGGTGTTACGGCAAGCGACGTACAGAAAATATTAAATCTTAAACATGCTTGGGAATTTATTTTAGACAAAGATGTTTTGCAGGTGAAGAGTGATTATTCTATCCTTTGTCATATTGCAAAACTTGTAAACGAAGGATTTTTTGCAAGTGGAGGTAGAATTCGTGGTGTTCCCGTTACTATCGGCGGCACTTCTTATATACCGCCTTTGCCGATAGAAACGATTGTTATAGAAAATATTTTAGAAATTATAAACCGCAATGATGAACCCATAAATATTGCTATTGAGCTTTGTCTTTACTGTATGAAAACACAAATTTTCAATGATGGTAATAAGCGCGCTTCCGTAATATTTGCCAATCACTATTTAATTTCCAAAGCAGGCGGTTTGCTTGTCATCCCCGAAAATCACGTGTCTGAATTCAAGAAACTTTTAATCGGATATTACGAGGATAAAGACAACGGCGAAATCAAAGAATTTTTAAAACAAAACTGTCATAGGAATTTCAGATAACATAAAGGAGGATATCATATGTCAAACAATGCAATGATTTTCGGAGATAGCTACTCTACCTTTGAGGGATACAATCCTAAAGGCTATGCCACTTACTACTCCACCCAAGATCCCAACGAAACCGGTGTAACCAAGGTGGAAGAAACCTGGTGGCATCAAGTCATGGAGGAAGGCAACTTCAACTTATTACATAACAACAGTTGGTCCGGCTCCACCATTTGCTACACAGGATATGACGGTGATTGTTCCCGTTCTTCTTCGTTTATCTATCGGTTAGAGCAAAAAATCGAAGAGGGCTTCTTTGCACAAAACCATGTTGACACTGTCTTTGTGATGGGAGCAACCAACGATGCATGGTGCGGTGCCGCTTGTGGCGAAATGAAATATGATGGTTTTGAGAAAAAAGAGCTTTACAATGTGCTACCTGCCATCTCCTATTTCTTCAAAGGACTGCGAGCGACTTTACCTCATGCCACCATCTATTGCATGATTAACGCAGATTACCTGTCACCTGAAATCACCAAAGGATTCCAAGATGCATGCAAAAAGTATGATTTGGTGGAGGTGTATATCTCAAACATTACTGCTACGGGAGGGCATCCAAACGTACAGGGTATGATAGACATTAAAAACGCTGTGATTAACGCACTGAAATAATATTTTAAAATCAGATTACTTATTAAATACACAATAAAAATCTGCAGGTATAACACCTGCAGATTTTTTATTTTCTTTTGTTCAATTGATTATGATGTGGGCTCTGCATCGGTACTGTAAATCTTCACGTTATCCAAATAAAATCTGGTATCCAAACTTTCCACACCTTCTCCTAATGTTTCCTTCAGAGATGTAAAACGAAGATTCTTCAGTGCAGGAGTATGATTCTCTCCTCCAAATAATGCAGCTACATTGCTTTCCACCAATTGACCATTCAAATAATAGGTATACTTCTTGGTAGCTCTATCGATTACCAATTTCATATGCACGAACTGGCCCTTGGTATAGTCTGCTTTCTTCTGTCTCAGCGAAGAGTCAATATTTCGATACAATCCGTCATCATAAAGTCTAAATTGTGCGATGCTGAAATTATCTATGCCGCCGAAACGAATCTCGTATCCTTCCGTCTTTGCATCTGCTCCCACAATTGCCATGTCAAATTCTGCCACCACATATTTCTGGGAATCTACAGGACTTCCGAGAGGAAGCTGCTTGTCATCATTAATTCTAATGAAATAGGGCAGATTGTAAAACTTCTCATCAACAGAGGTACATACACCCAGTTCCACACAATGGTCATTTGCCGCTGCACCTGCGAAAACAGCATTCTTCGCTACAACAACTCCTCTATCATGGTGAAAACTCAGATTCCAATCGCTGGCCCATCCATCACCACTAAGCTTGTGCGCCAACTTGCCAATCTCAAACTCATCAAACGAGGTATTGATTGCATAAGGCTCAGCTACCGGTGCTTCTGTAGGTGCTACAGTAGGCGCAGGCGTGGCCGGTGCTTCTGTAGGTGCCTCCGTTGCCACAGGTGCCGTAGTAGGTGCCGCAGTGGCTTCCGGTGCCACGGTGGGCGCCGGTGTTGCCAAAGGACTTTCATTGGTTACATATACTTCTATATTATCTAGGTAGAATGCTTCATCAAAACTTTCTACACCTTCCTCCAAGGTCACCGTCAGTGCCTGAATGAACAGGTACTTCACAGCAGGTGTCTGGTGTGCACCACTGAACTGGGCTGTGATATTGCTCTCTACCAACTGACCATTCCAGAAATAGGAATACTTCTTGGTCTCTCTGTCAAGCACCCATTTCAGATGTCCAACTGTTCCCTTAGTGTATGCATTCTTACTATCAGCACGTAACGATGTTACTGTGGAGGAATCCAAGTGTCTTCCTAAGTGGTCTGCGTACAACTTGAAATTGGTCAATCCATAGTTGCCGTCACCGCCGATACGGATTGCATATCCTGTGGGATGGGTCTGTGTACCGCCACCATTCAATGCCATATCCATCTCTACCACAAGATATTTCTCATCGGTCACAGTTTCACCAAGGGGATACCACTTCTCCTCATTGATGTTAATGTAGGCGGTAGAGTTATATTTGTAAGTATCTGCAGAAGTTGCAGGTCTTACCTCATATACCATATCTGTACTCGCCGCAGTAGCATCTAATGCATCCTTCTTTGCTACCACCTGACCTTTGTTATGATTGAAGGAGATACCCCACTTTCCGATCCAGAAATCTCCGGAAATGGAGCCAATCTGAGTACCTGCTTCATACGCATCAAAATCCATATCTACAATCACAGGAGTGTACGTAGGTGCTGCAGTAGGCTCTGCGGTGGGTGCTGCTGTCGCTGCAGGTGCCACAGTGGCTTCAGGAGCACTAGTGGGCGCCGCAGTAGGTGCAGGCGTTGCTGTGGGTGCATTGGGATCTGCAGTAGGCATACCGGGGATTGCATCCAATTCGTACATCTTTACATTATCTACATACAACTTGGAATCAATACCCTCGTCACCTTTCAGTACACTGAAACAGATGGTACCCAATTCCGGCGTGGTTGCAAATAAAGGTGCTTTGTCTGCAATAACCAACTCGTTATTCCAATAGAAGTTGAACTTCTTGGTCTGCTTATCCACGATAACCATCACCTTACCGAACTGGCCTTTGGTATAAGGACGGATAGTTCTGCTATCATTGTTACTGGAATCGCTTCTTGCAGCAATCTGTGTGTCCGTGATATGAAGGGTTGCCACAGAATGATAACCGCCGGACAAATGTCTTGCCAACTGAATCACATAACCCTGTGTTCTCTCGTCTGCTCCGGCAATTGCCAATTCCATTTCCACAGCCACATATCTGCTGCCAAATGCCTTATCGCCAAGTACAAAGGACTTTGCAATGTCCAAATTGAAGCGATATGCCGTATCTTTATCAGACTGCGGTGTGAACTCAACCATCATATCTGTCGCCGTTGCACTTGCATCAACCAGATTTCTCTTGACTACCTTACTGTATCCGGACCCGGAGGTAGAGTAATGGTCATCAAATCTGTTACGGAACAAGCCATTCTCAGGCCACTCATCAAAGGTCTGGTCGATGGGATAAGGATGAGGTGTTGCCGTAGGTGCCGGAGTTGCTGTAGGCACAGGTACATTGGTAGGTCTGGGAGTAGGCTCCTCGGAAACAGGTGCTGTGTAGACCTTCAAATTATCCAGGTACAATTTCGCATCAAGGTCTCGTGTATTATCCTGCATAGGTCCAATCAGAACCGTACCAAAATCCGGTACATTTGCAAGCACAGGCGCACATGCCTTTTCTATCATGACACCGTTGATGTAGTAACTTGTTGTCTTGGTCTTCTTGTTTACCACAATCTTCATGTGGTTGAATTCACCCTTTGTAACAGCGGTACGAAGGGTACCATCTGTTGTATTGGTAGAATCTATAAATCTGTATACTTCTTTGTCATTGATGACAAACTTATTGATAGACCTGGTACCGGTAGGATAATGCTGTGCCATTGCAAGCACAAATCCTTTATAATTGGAACTTGTACCGGATACTGCAAAGTCAAATTCCATGACAACATTTTCATCCACCGCGCCATCACCAAGCACATGAGCCACAGAAGTATCCAATGTAAATCTCAAGTTACCGTCCATAGGGCACTCAGGATTGGTCTGTACCATGAATACCTTATCCGTAGCAGCAGCCGTAGGGTCAATCTCGGTCTTGGGTACCACCTTCTGATAATCCCACATATAACTGTTTACTACAGAACCATAATAATCTGTAACCATAGATGAATGTGTAGTGCCATCAGGATACTTATCAAAGTTCTCATCAATAGGATTGCTAATCCACTCCGGTTCCGGTGTAGCATCAGGCACCACTTCCTGACTCATCATTTCGGTATACGCTGCACGGGTCAATTTATACACCTTCAAATTGTCCATGAACATTTCCGCATTGGATTCGTGCTCTTCTCGCATGGTAGTATATCGGATACAACCAAAGTCAGGCGCATTTTCATGGAAGAAAGGAACATCCTTCTCCAACAATTCGCCGTTGATGTAGTAGTTGAATGTCTTATTCTTCATATCCATTGCAACTACCAAATGGACAAACTCTCCATCCGGCATTTTGCGTCTGGTACCCACATTCAGACTGGAAGAATTGATTCTACGGATAATCGTATTATCAGGTGTAATCAGGAAACTTGCAATGTTGTGATACAAATCGCTGGCAGGCAATCTGGTCAAAACAACCTCAAATCCGTTGTCCTTCTCCTTCATGTTCTTCACTGCCAATTCCATTTCCACAATGGCAATCTTATCATCTGCTTCCTCTCCCGCAGGAATCTTGGTCTCCTTTGCGAGATAGAGATACGCATTTGCCTTCAAATACTTTTCATGTCTATAAGGGAATCTGATACATCCATAACCCTCATAATCCGGTCTTACCCAGTTCTTAGGCACTACCTTCCACTCGTTTAAGTAACCCTCGCGGGAAGTACCGTTGATAAACCAGGAAAACTTCTCATCGCCCAAATTGTCAAGCAATGTATTTAATTTGTGGTTAAAGTTATCATTCACAATGTACTCAATATAGTCATTGTCAATCTGAATGGTGTATTCCACTTCACAGCCTTCTACCTTCAATGTCGCCGCTCCGGGCAATGCTGCAGGTAATGTTACCTGTACGGGCGCACCGCTGTAGCTGTTCGCTGTAATGGTGGGAACCTGTGTCACACCCTTATCCAAGTTGATTTCATATTCCAAAATGCTTGCATTAAAGCCATCCAAAAGTGCTCCGTTGATGGTGATATCCTTAATCATCCAGTCACTCTTCTCAGAGACAATTACATCAATATAAGAATAGATTCCATCAATCTCAGCTACAATCTTCGCTGTGCCAGTACCTACCGGGTACAACCTACCCATTGCATCCACTTCCACTACGGAACAGTCTGCAGATTCCCAAGTGATTTTCTGGTTGTCCGCATCGTAAGGAGTAAACTCCAGGTTCAATTTCTGTACCTTCAATTCCACATAGCGTGCCACTTCTGCAAGGATGTCAGCTGCCATAGCTTTGGTTACATCCGTCTTAGGATCAAAGGTTTCATCATCGATATCTACCATCAGACGATAGTTGGTACATACATCTGCATAAGGAAGCGCCCAACCTGCAATCTGATCTTTGTCAGTGATACGATACAATGCATCTACAATATAGTAATTATCCTGACTGGGATCCACTGCTTCCAAAGCAAGTACTACCATGGATGCGGCTTCTTCTCTGGTGATAATTTTTTCAGGTTCAAAATTGGTGCTTGCAAAGTTTTCATCAATGACACCTGCGGCATATACTGCACAGATGTCTTCATAGTTCGCGTTTCCGGTGGTAACATCTGCGTAGGGCAGAGTAACATTTGCGTCATGCTCATACCCAAAGAGTCTTGCCACCATTCCTGCAAACTCCCCACGAGTCACATGGGCTGCGGGCTGATATGCACCATCAGGCTCACCTGTCACTACACCAAGGGACGCCATCTGACGGATCGCATGAGCCTCTTCCACGCCTTCAAGGTCGTTAAAGTTTACCTTAGGGTCCATATCTACTACGACGGTCTCGGTCTCAGCTTCAAATCCCGCCTTCTTTACCTTCACCTTAGAACGGCCATACAAATGGGTGGTTTCCGGTGTCTGTCCTTGACCTTCCACAATCCAGTCAATGCCGTTATGGCTCAGGTCAAAATTGATTTCATCTACGAAACCTCTTGCCATTGCCTCTACACAGAACACCGCATACATATGTGTGGTATCAAACTTCAGATAGGGCGCCTTGGAACTGGAGATAAACATACCGATCTCCGGATTGTAACCGGACTTCACGATATTATCTCCTATACGCAGTGCCAAATTATAATACTGCTCATTTCCGGAGTACTTATACAGCATAACTGCCGTCAAAGCCATCTCAGCACTTGAAGCAGTTGTATTTAGGTTTACATCTACATTTTCACCCAAGGAAGTTCCCAGGTCTCCTAACCCTTCGAATCTGCAGAAGGTACGGATTGCTTCCCACAATCTCTGCTTCAAATCTGCATCTTCAGGCTTCAAAATGTTGTAACTTTCAATGGCGCCGAGCATTACACCAACCCAAACACCTTCTTGCTCTGCAAAGCTCTTACCTTCGGCGATATAATATCCACCCTTGGTGGCAACCAGTTTTTTACCGCCGTCGCCTTCATTGACGTCTGTACCGTCATTCATCATAGGAGTATTATAAATGTGCTTCTCCTGATTATATACATAATCCACGAAGCCCTTCATATTCAATTTAATGAAGTCATATACCTTCTCATCGCCGCTCCAACGGTACATCTCTACATAGTCCTGGGGACCATATCCCATGGAACTCTTGGTGGTATCTCGGCGGACAAATGCATTCTGACCGGCAATTCTGAAGTCTTCCATAGTAGCGGTCTTGAAATCAAATCCGTTGTCCATCACGAAATCTGCACCAAGGAAGCTGTGCAGGAATCTGTCGCCAATGTATCCGCCACCGTCAATGTTATTACCGTACTGGGGGCCAATCAATCCTGTCTCCAGGTTCATAATGCCGATATATTTATCCAACATTCTTTCGCCCCAGACCTGGTACTTAGGGTCACCGGTTTTTTCCGTCAGGAAGTACATCATTTCCATCATATCGTTACCGGTACAAAGGAACGGAACTTCATTGGATGCCACATAGGGATCCGGATTGGTATAAGGTGTATCCCAAATAGTCGCTCCATCCACATCCTTGTCCCAATATCCATGACGGTTCATGGTCAATGCGCTCCAATCATAAATATGAGCAATCCAATATCCCTCAATGAATCTCTTACAACCTTCGGGATCCGCTTCCCAGAACAATTCCAAGGGAATCTGTCCATCCTTGGTCTCATGGTAAGCCAAAGATTTCTTCTCACTCATCAAATCTATCAGGTTATGTACCGTACCATAAACCAGACCATGCTTGTCATGCAATGTGGGGTCCATGAAACGTTCTCTGATCTGCTCATAGGCAGCATCACGATATTTTTCCTCCCCGGTCATCATGGTCAAGCCATCTAACATTTTCAGCAGGTTTGCCTGTCCCAAAAAGTTCGTAACCACAAATTCATTGGAGGATCCCCTACTCCAAATAGCAGGTTCTAAGGTATCTACATTCAAACCATCCACAAACAGTTTAGGATAGCGTGCGCCTTCCAGGTTTCGGCCATATTTCAATGCCATATCTGCATGAGAAATCAGCGCCTCCATTCTGGTGCTGGGTCCGCGCACAATTACATCATGACTCATCATATATTCTCTGGAGGTCTTATCTGCCATATCCACATAACCTGCTGCAGTACCGGCAGTTTTGCCCTCGTTGATACCATGATTTACATAATGAGCGATAATGGCATTTACATCATCACCAAAAGCTTCCTTTACATCCGGATAGGCTTCCGCATACGCCCAGGGATCAAAAAGCTTACCTTCATCTCTGCCCTCGTACAGACCATGGGTCAGATAGTGGTCTACATAGCCATCCCAATCATCGCCATACACTGCCTGTAAATCTTTGTAGGCCTTTCTGTATTCTTCCACATTCAAAATCTTGTGTACCCAGTCTCTACCGGAAGGCAAGGTCACTTTAGATACTGTGGTAATTTCTTCTTCAGTGATTACCGCCTCGGGGGTAACCGCTTCCGGCTCGTGCATATCCTGCTCCGGCACCGGCTCCACAAGTACATCTTCTATCGTCTCCTCACCACTTGCTTCCTCTGAAGCAAGTTCCTGCTCCAAAGAAGGCAATAACTCTGCCAATTCTTCCTCTGTGATGTCAGAAGGTATGGAAACTCCGGACGGAATCTCTACCCCTTCAGGTACCTGACATCCGGTAAGAACCATGGACAAGGTTAACATAAGTGCCAAAATACTTGTCAGTCTCTTCGTCAGTCTCATACTTCTCTCCTCCTCAATACATTATTTATTCAGATAATATGCCTATCATAAATCATCTAATTCATTTTACCATTAAATTATTGTTCTTTTCAACGCACTATTCTGCTGTTTTTTAGCATATTTCTGCTAAAAAGGCACCTTCCAAAGGAAGATGCCTCTCTTAGTTATAATCATTTTATTTAAACTTTTTAGTTTGTAGTTTTAAATACCAGATTATCAATATACAGTTTATTGCTGATATCCTCTGTTACACCGTCAGCAAGAGTTTCGCTTTTATCTAGGATACGCACATGAGAAATGATACCCATCATGTTTTCTTCATTATAGAGTGCAGGTGCTCCTGCTTCAATCAATTGGTCATTTACATACCAATCAAAGGTTCTTGCCTGTCTGTCAATGACACATTTCAGATGTACCATTTCGCCCTTCGTGTAGTTTGCGCTACCACCATACGCTCCGGTACTTGCCGTATTCACACGACCAATTACATTGTCCTTAATGTTGAATTTCGCCAGACAGTAGTAGTTAACAGTACCTACACTAATATCGTAACCTCTGGTCTTTTCACCGTCACCTTTGATTGCAACATCCATCTCGATGATTGCGTACTTATCGCCGGTTGCATTGGGGCCAATGACAATTTGTCTGTCTGCCAGCAGGTCAATGTGGAAGTTCAAATCACGGATGGTGGTGTCTGCTGTATTTTCCACATTATTTACATTGGTCATGGGCTTAAATTCAAAGCACATATCGCCGTCTGCACCGCCAAACCCTGCGCCGGCCTTGCTGACAACATTGCCATATCTCCAGTAGTTGCCACAATCCAATGCGCCCTTCCAGCCATCACCGGAAATATTCCTCATGCCGGTATTTTCCGCAAAACCATCAAAGGAAACCTGAGCCACCACCGTTTCCCCTGCAGGAGCCTGGGTGGGCGCCGCGGTAGGCGCCTCTGTGGGAGCCTGGGTAGGTGCAGCCGTTGCTTCCGGTGCCACAGTGGGTGCCGCGGTAGGTGCCGGAGTGGGCGCCTCATTGAGCGCCTCATCCGTTACATAAACCTGAATATTATCTACATAGAACTTAGAATCATAGGAAGTCTTTCCGGCCTCCAAAGACTCTTTGTAAATCATGAACTCCAACTGTCTGAAGATGGGGGTTTCTGTCGCACCGCTAAACTGTGCCAGCACGTTGGATTCCACCATCTGTCCATCGAGATAATAGGTATATCTCTTGGTCTCTCTGTCGAGTACCCACTTGAAATGAACAAATTCGCCCTTGCTATACGCATTCTTATCATTTGCAGTACTGATTACTGCGGAGCTGAGGTGGCGTCCCAGGTAGTTGTCGTACAGACGGAAGTTAGTCAAAGTGAAGTAGCCTTCGCCCACCATTCGGATACCATAACCAACATTCTTGGTGTCACTACCGGTAATGGCCATATCCAGTTCCACAACCACATATTTGTCCATGGTTACAGGATTGCCCAATGGATATTGCTTTTCTCCCAGGAAACCGATAGCAAAAGGCATATCATACACATTGCTGTCCAATGAAGTTACCGGTGTAAATTCCATACAGTAGTCAGTGGCTGCTGCATCCGCATCCACAACATTCTTAGCAACTACTTTACCCCTGTCATGGTGGAAGCTGAGTCCCAGACTTGCCTTCCAGTGATCACCGATAAAGGTATGCATCAGTTTGCCAAGTTCTGCATCGTCGAAATCCAGTTCTACAAAGTAAGGATTTTCTGTAGGTGCAGGGGTAGGAGTAGGCATATCCGGATTCAATGTAGGTGCCGGGGTTGCAGGTGCCATGGTGGGTGCCACAGGCATCTCATCTGCTTCGTACAGCTTTAAATTATCCACATAGAATCTACTGTCAAAGGATTCGTCTGTCTCCTTGGGAATCATGAATACGATTGCACCAAAGTCAGGTGTTTCGGTGAACATAGGATTTGCTTCGCTTTCCACCAACATACCGTTCCAGAAGTAAGTTACCTTTCTGGTCTGTTTATCTACCACCATCATCAGGTGTGCAAATCCGCCCTTGGTATAATCCACACCGGCAGTCAAGGTTCTGGAATCTACAAACCTCTGTACCTTATTGTCTGTTATTTTATATCTTGCCACAGAATAATAGGTGCTTGCGGTTCTCTGGTTCATCCATATCTGGTAGCCCTTTTCTTTGACATAATCGCCCTTGATGGCAACATCTGCCTCTGCAACAAGGTACTTGCTTCCCATTGCCTTGTCTCCCAGGTGGAACTTTCTCTCGGGATACAGGTCAATACGGAAATTCAGGTCAAATCTGTCGCCATGACGGAATTCCATCACCATATCGCCTTCTGTAGCGGTACTATCCACCACAGTCTTGGGTACTACCTTACCGTAAGCAGTATATGCGCCTTCCGCAACTGCTGCCTTGTAGTATTCCGTAGAAGTACTATTGAAGATAGTGCCTTCTGCATAGCCATCGTAATTCTCATTTACAGGGTAGGGATGAGGGGTTGCGGTGGGTGCAGGAGTAGGTGTGGGTACAGGCACATGGGTAGGTCTGGCTGTAGGCTCTGCTCCGGGTGCTTCCACATATACCTTCAAGTTATCCACGTAAAGCTTGCTGTCCAAAGCACCGGGTGCTTCCTGTTCTACAGCGAACCAGATTGTACCAATCTGATTTGCATTGGAATGAAGTTCATTCACATTCTGCTCTACCATCACTCCGTCCACATAGTAGCTGAAGTTCTTGGTCTTTTTATTGATGACAATCTTGATGTTGTTAAATACGCCATCTGTGGTTGCTGTACGCAAGGTGGGATCAACCATCTTATTCGTCGAATCCACAGCACGGCCGATTGCGTTTTCTTTCAATAGCAATCTCGCAATGGCATGATAGCCCTTGGCGAGAGGCTCTGCAACAGCAATGTTATAACCGTTGGGCTTCTTATCGGCACCACCGATTGCCACATCCATCTCTACCACCAGATTGTTATCATCTGCCGCATCTCCCAGGTGCTGCCATACTGCCTCATCCAGGATGTAACGGAAGCTTCCGTCATAGGTCAAATCAGGTCTATACTTAATTTCCATACACTTATCGGTTGCAGTTGCACCTGCATCGATAATCGTCTTCTCTACGACCGTAGCATAATTGTAATAGTTGCCCTCTCCGATATGTCCCACATAAGGCTCCTCACCGGTCTGCTGAATGGTGGTTCCTACTTTAAACTTATCAAAATCAATATTAATAGGATTGGTCAACCATTCCGGCTTAGGAGTGGGAGGAGGCAGTTCCTCCTGAGGCATCATCTCCTCATATCCCGCATGGGTAAGCTGATAAATCTTCAGGTTGTCAATGAACAACTCGGCATTACATGCTTCCTCCTCCATGGGAGTACCGATGTACATCGCATGAATGTCAGGCACTCTGTCTCCGGGATGGAAGAATTCAATATCCTTCTGCAACAGGTCACCATTGAAGAAATAATCAAAGGTTCTGTTCTTTTTATCAATTACAATACGGAAGTTTATAAATTCACCGTCTACCAGTTCTCTCTTGGTGGGTCGGTGGTCGCTGGTATTATTCACTTCTCGCTGCAAACCATTGTGGTCGATACGGAAATGCGCTGCTGCATGGTAAGTGCTTCCGAAGGTTTCCATAAACCACAGGTCATAACCGTTCTTTTTGCCTTCCATGTCCTTCACTGCGATATCCATCTCGAATACCATCAACATGTCGTCGGCAGCTTCACCCATCAACTGGGTATCTTCTTCACTCAAGGTCAGATAAATCTGTCCATCCAGATTCTTCTTGTGCTCATAAGGGAATACCATACAACCGTAACCCTCATAGTCGGGTCTAACCCAGTTCTTGGGAATAACTTTCCATCTGTCCTTGTATGCAATGGTAATACCATTGATGAACCACTGGAATCTGTCGGTGGTAATGCTCTCGATCGGTGTCCCGATTTTGTGGTTAAAGTTTTCGTCTACAATATAATCAATAAATGTATTGTCAATATCGATGGTGTACTTCACATCAGAGCCATCCACATAGAACTCTACTCTGCCGGGCAGTTCTGCAGGAGGATTTACAATTACCTCTGCACCGTTATAGCTGGTACCGGTGATGACGGGTACCGCATGAGTACCCTTATCCAAATTCATCTCATATGCAAAGACATCAGGGTTGAACTCCTCATAAAGTTCGCCGTCGATGAATACCTCTTTTACCATCCAATCGTTCTGCATTGCCACAGTCACGATCAGGTCGGTAAATTCCTCATCGGAGGTCACACGCACTCTGGTGGTTCCTTCGCTGACAGGATACAATCTACCCTTGCTGTCCACTTCTACGATGGATGTATCTGCGGACTCCCAGAACAAATCAGGGGTATCTGCATTGAAGGGCTTCACTTCAGGAAGAATCGCCTTCGTGTTAGGAGGTGCCACATAACGTCCTACCTCCTGGAAGATGCCTGCTGCCATATCCTTCGTTACTACTGCTGTGGGATCAAATGTGGTCTCTTCCAAGTCCACCATCAAACGATAGTTGGTTACAATATCCGCATACTCTTTTGCCCAGGCAGGAATCGTTGCTGCATCGGTCAAACGATAGGTTGCATCTGCGCTCTGCCAGGTCTTTGTAGGGATTGCAACTGCCAGTGCTCTGGCAATGACAGAAGCCATTTCCGCTCTGGTCACTTCATAATGTGCATAAGTCTCTGCCAAATCTATTTCTGCAAAAACATCTGCAATTACAGCTGCATCTTCGAAACCAAAGAACGCCTTCACCATCTGCACCAAATCGCTACGGGTTACTGCCTTCTGGGGATAATACAAACCATCTGCCTCCGCATTGATGACACCAATGGCTGCCATCTGCTTAATTGCAGAAGGTTCCTTGGCACCTGCAAGGTCACTGAAGTTATAGTCTATCGGTCTGTCTACTACGATGCTGTAGGACTCTCTGTCAAACTTCACTTCCTTTACACGGACATTGGACTTGTTCCACCACACCTCGGAAGTGGACACCTGTCCTCTACCAATATAAGGAATATCACTACCGCTATGGCAGATACCAAAGTCGATTTCATCGATATATCCCTGTGCTGCCATCTCTGTCATAAATACCGCGTACATGGTCTCTGTATCCAGTGCGATATAAGGGGAGTTCTTCACCGTATCAAAAGCGCCAACCTCAGGGTTATAAGAAGACTTCACCAAGCGGTCAGCCATAGTACATGCTGCATCCAGGTAATCCTGAACGCCGGTGTATTTGTACATCATCAGCACTGCCTGAACATACTGTGCCGCGCACTGACCGGTTTCGGGAGTCATCTCAATATTTTCGCCCATACGGGTACCAATGTCACCCAAACCTACATTTCTCGCATAGGAACGGGCTGCCGTCCACAATCTTTCATAAGCTTCGGTTTCGTCCGGCTTCAGCATGTCTACGGTAGCAATCAATGCCGGGAACACACCGCCCCATACACTCTCATACTCAGGGAAGGGCTTGCCCTCGGTCATATAATATCCGGTTTTGGTAGCAATCAACTGCTTGCCGTCCTTACCTTCGTTCAAGTCCGTACCATCATTTAGGATGGGGGTATTGTAACGATGCAACTTCTGGTCGTAGATATATTCTTCCCAGGAGAGCATATTGCTCTTAACAAAGTTATAAATCTTTTCGTTGCCGTTCTGTTTGTACAGTTCGGTCCAGAACAAAGGTCCGTATGCTGTATTACACTTCAATGAAGTTCTGGTAATCAGAGAGTTGGCACCAAAAATCTTGTAATCTTCTATGGTCGCGGTCTTGAAATCAAATCCGGTTCTGGTGACAAAATCTGCGCCGATAACAGAGGCCAAAAATCTGTCTTTACCATAGGTACTATCCTCTGTCATAATACCGTATTGCTCGCCCACCAGTCCGGTCTCGGGGTTACCAACCGCGATATACTTGTCCAGCATACGTTCGCCCCAAACTGCATACTTGGGGTCGCCGGTTGCCTCTGTCAGGAAGAATGCCATCTCCATCAAGTCGTTACCGGTGGACATGAATGCTGCCGCATTGGCTGCCTCCATCCAAGGATCGGTATCTGTAAATTCACTGTCCCATACATCAGTCATAGGAGTGTTAAATACACCGTGACGGTTCATTGCCAGGTTGGACCAATCCAAAATATGCTCGTTCCACAAACCTGTAATCATTCTCTTGGTGCCTTCCGGATCTATCTTCCAGAAAAACTCCCAAGGAAGCTGATAATCCTTAGTTTCGTGATACTCGAGACCAAATTTTTCACCGGTCATAACATCAATAAACGCGTGGCCTCCGGCATAGAACACACCGTTGTCATCCACCAATCCGGGCGTGTTGAAACGAACAGTAATCTGTTCCTTTGCAGCCTCGTAATACTTGGGATCTCCGGTCATCAAGGTCAAACCATCCAACATCTTCAGGAAATTCAATATAGAATACACATTGGATGCCACAGGTTCATCTGACTGCAGCCCCTTATTCCACTTGGTAGGTTCATAGGTATACTTATTGTAACCATCCACAAACAATCTGGGCTGGTTTGCGCCTTCGATGTTTCTGGCATATTTCAAAGCAGTCTCTGCATGGCCTATCAGAGCCTCCAGACGTGTACCGGGCTCACGCACCACTACGTCGTGGCTCATCATGTACTCTCTGGACACCTTATCTGCCATATCCACATACCCTGCGGAAGTACCTGCAGTCTTACCCTCATTGACACCATGATTCACATAATGTGCAATGATTGCATTTACATCATCACCGTAAGCTGCCTTTACATCGGGATAACTTTCCGCATACACCCAAGGGTCAAATAATTTACCCTCGTCTCGGCCTTCATACAAACCATGGGTCAAATAGTGATCCACGTATCCGTCCCAATTGTCGCCATACGCCGCCTGCAAATCAGGATAGGCCTTTCTATATTCTTCTACATTCAGGATCTTATGTACCCAATCACGACCGGAAGGTAACTTCACAGTGCTTTTTTCAGCGGCGTCTTTGTCTACCCCTGTAGTCACTTCTGCCCTTCCATCAGTGACGTCCTCTGCACCTTCTGCATCCACCGCATCCGCTGCGGCTTCCTCAGCGCCTTCCGTCTGCTGGTCTTCTGAAACAGCCTCTTCGCTGTTGTCCGCACCCACAGAACCTTCCACCTCATCCAGATAGGATTCCAACTGTTCCAGTTCCTCGCTGGTCAAATCAGATAAGTCGGAAGGAACGGAAACTCCGGACGGAATTTCTACGCCTTCAGGTACCTGACAAGCAGACAGAATCATGGACAAAGAAAGTGCTAACGCTAACATACTTGCCAGTTTCTTTGCTTTTCTCATCTTTCACTCCTCCTTGCATTGTATTTTGTAATTAAATCGCTATTTTGCCATTTTGTATTTTTATATTACCACATTATTTTTTTAATGAATATGCATTTTTTTAATATCTTATTGCATTTTCTTTCATGTTTTATTACAATTGTCTTGGAGGTAGCATATTATGGCAGATATCTATGAGATTTGGAAAAGAGAAAACATATTCGAAAGAGAAAGCGAAGACAATTATGCCATTGTGACACACTTGCACGACACCTTTGAATTGAACTTTATGTTGTCTGAAGGAATCGAAGTCATGATGGAGGAGCAGACATTTGTTTCCCAGAAAGGAACACTTTTTATTTTTCCGCCATTTTCTCTTCACAAACTCCGCTCCCAAAAGACGGAATTTCGTCGGTTTGTACTAAATTTTAATGAGTTTCAGGCAATCAAAATATGTAGCGCTCTGGAGCCCGCTCTCTCCATCCTAAAAAAACCTCATTCTCCGTTCGTCGTAATGAACGAGGCGGACACTTCTGCGTTGACCGATCTTTTCCAGCGTGCATGCGATGAAAGTCAGTCGAACACTCCCCTTAGCGACTACAAGAAAATCACTGCCTTAGGGGATATTTTGTATTTTATACTTCCCCGATTAGAAAAGGAGAACCTGCACGCCCCCATTTATAAGAATGAAATTGCAGATATATTGACCTACATTAATGATCACATCCAGGAAGACCTGACCGTAGACAGCATCGCAAAACAGTTTGCAATGAGTAGCACCACCCTTTGGCGACTAATCAAGAAGCACACCTGGTTATCTCCCAAAGAGTATATCCTGAATAAACGCCTGGTGGTGGCTTCCAATCTACTTATGTACGGCGCCTCCGTAGCAGAAGCCGCCGAAAAATCAGGATTTAATTCCTACTCCCACTTCATTCGCACCTTTACCCAGCAGAAGGGGATTTCCCCTCACAAATACGTACAAAAAATGTTGCAATCGTAAACAAAACCCCCGAAACGGTTTCCTATCACACAGGTCACCGTCCGGGGGATTTTATTTTATACCGTATACATTAGGAAATATAGAAGGTGAACTGGATTTCCTTCTCCTTCAGACGGTACTTCTCCAACAACTCCGGTCCACAGGAATTAGAGCCGATTCCGGAGTCCTTATAATCAATACGCACATTGGTTGCCGTGTCTTTGTGCAGTTCGTCCCAGTGCATTGCATCCATCAACATCTTAGCTGTGTAGTGGGACACGTTGATGTCAAACTCCGTCTCTGCTTCAAAAAGAAGGGAATCCCTCATTTGAAGCAGTTTAGACTTGGTATGATTTCCATGCTCCTGAGGTACAATATAAGGAACATACTGACTGTCAGCATCGCTTTCATACATATCCACGGATGCTGCACGGTACATATCGCAATAGCTTTCCCCTGGTCCCATGCCAAAATAGGTAAATTCCTCCGCCTCATAGGGCAGACGGAACTCAAATCCCAAACGAGGCAACCACGAACAATCCTCCCGCACCTGACCATTCAAATGGGTCTGTATCGTTCCATCCGCATATACAGCAAACTGCAGTTCATAATGGAAATAAGGTACTCTTGACACACCTGCCAAAGAACCTTTGACTGTCACACAATTCCCGTTTAATACGCATTCATAAATCTTGTTGAACTGGCGATCGAGATTCTCTCCCGTCCAAGGACCATCCCACATCCACTCCTTGCGCATTCTTCTCTCATTGTCTATGGGTGCACGCAAAGACGTCAGTTGCACAGGAGACAAAAGCTGCTTCTTGCCGTTTTTCTCCATATCCACCAAAGTACCCAAATCCTTGGAAAAGGTATACTTGAAACCTTCTCCTTCAAACACCACGAAGTGGGCATCTTCAGTAGCCATACAAGGAATTTCGCATCGTTCCTTCTTTTCCCATACCGTCGGCAGTTCCAATTGCTTTTGTGCAACACACCAGCCATCCTCTCTAAAGAGTCTGCAGATGATATATGCGCCCAAACTTGCCCTTTTAGGCAAATCAATTTCAAAGGAACATTTTTCTCCAGGCGCAACTTCTAACAGCATTTCTTTCTCGCAAATACATTCTCCATCTACTTTAATCTGGTATACAAACTTATATTCGTTCAAATTGGTAAAGAAATACTTGTTATGTACTGTCACCTGATTGCCATCCAATGTACAATCCATATACTGATATGCCGCCTTCACTTCGTAGGAACCGGCTTTCAGGCTTCTGTCGTGCAGCACCATGCCATCACAGCAGAAGTTCCCATCGTGGGTCATTTCCCCTTCAAAGTCTCCACCGTATTTGGGCACGCCGTCCACAAGCAGGGTGTGGTCCACCCATTCCCATACACATCCGCCCACAAAATTAGGTTGATCATAAAATGTCTCCCAATAATCGCACACATCCCCCGGGCCATTGCCCATAGCATGGGAATACTCGCAAATAAAATAGGGATATTTGAATTCCGGATGTGCAAACACCCTCTGCAAAAAGTCAAACTCAGGGTACATAGTAGAAAAGAGGTCCGCTCTACTTACAAAAGAAGGATCAATAGGAACACAATCCTTGTTGAAGGAGGCACGGGAAGCATCCTCGCAATGGGTTAATCTACCGGGATCCTGCTGCTTCACCCATTGAAGCATTGCATAATGATTGTCTCCATGTCCGCTTTCATTTCCCGTAGACCAGGCAAAAATGGAAGCATGGTTTTTATCCCTGTGGTAGGCCCGCTCCATTCTATCCATAAATGCAGCTGCCCACTGACTTTGATTGGTCAGCCAAATCGGATTGCCCACACAGTCATACTGCCAGGCATTGGGATAACGGCTGATAAATCCATGGCACTCCAAATCCGTCTCCAGCATCACATAAAATCCCAGTGCATCGCACATCTGAAGAAATTTAGGTGTGGGCGGGTAATGGGAGGTACGGATGGTATTGATGTTTAGTTTCTTCATCAGAAGCAGATCTTCCATCACTTCGTCATCATTCATAGTCCATCCCTTGGACGGATGGGTGTCATGATGGTTCACGCCTTTTAATTTTACCTCCACACCATTTACCAGAAACTGCCCCTTGTCCCCTATTCCATAGGTCACAAATCCAAATTTCTGAGAAATGGTCTCTCCTGCGTATGAAAATACCAATTCATATAGATAGGGTTTCTCCGCATTCCAAAGGGTGGGGTTCTTAACTTCAAACTCTACATTTCCACAGAATTCTTTTTGTTCTATAGGCTGTCCCTGATCATAGAGAGACACTGTGCCTCGTCCGTCTGTCTCTATCAAGACCTTGTTTGCGCAGGTGGTAATTTTGATATCTTTGATATGTCCCTTGGGTCTGGACAGCACATAAACATCTCGAAAAATACCATTAAAACGGAAAAAATCCTGATCCTCTAAATAACTTCCGAAACACCATTTTCGCACCTTTGCGGTCATGGTATTACATCCTGCAACTACTGCATCTGAAATATCAAATTCAGACTGCAGGTGGCTACCTGTGGTATAGCCAATGTATTGGTCATTGACCCATAATTCCATACAAGAAGAAACACCCTCAAACACAACATATGTTTTGCGAGTCACGTCTGTCACTTCAAACTCTCTCTCATAGACACCCATTGGATTTTCCGTAGGAACATAGGGCGGATCCACCGGATAAGGATAACAAGTATTGGTATAATTGATATCTCCGTAACCAACCGCCTGCCAACAGGAGGGAACTTCTATCTCTCCCCATGGTTTTTCCATATAATCTTCTTCAAAATCGCGTTCGTAGTACTGAAATCGCCATGTGCCGTTTAAGGACTGATACGCTCCTTCTCCAACAGGGATGTAGTACGCCCTTTGAGGCTCTTTATTTTCACTAATTAATTCCGGATTTTCGTATTTTCTCATAATTTTCTCCATCTCAAACCAGGTATGTTTTTTAATCCGCTTTCAGGCGCTCCACCTCTCCCTTGAGGTACATGTTTTCCTTGGTGCCCTGGATGATAGGACGGATTTTGTTTTCTTTTACCAAGTATGCCAGATTCTGTCTAGAGCACTGTAGGATGTCACAAACTCCCGTCGTATCTAATATGTTTCTGCTTACAAATGCATAAAAGTCCTTGGCAGACAAGGGAATCCACACTCCCTCCCGTCGCAGTATTTTATAAGAAATTCTGATTGTCTCATCGAACACCGCGGCATATCCACCGGCACCGACCTTTACGCTATCAAGCAATAGCTTGTACCTGGCGACACGAGACGCATCCGGGTGTACATTCACTAATTTGTCCGGTTCCACTTTGCATACAACACCGTCCCGAAAAAGGCACAACAAAGCACCATCTTCTGTGGGTAGGCATTCCGCCAGGGTTTCTCTCTGTCTGCCTTGGATGGTTGCAGGAATGTCCTCAAATGAGACTTCTCTAATATAACAATCGTCTTGGGAACATCTGCCACCGGATAGCGCCAGCAATGCCATTTCGTTATACTCCTTCATCTTATGATTCCTGAGTATGGCACCAATGTTCTGTCGGCTTGGTGGAATCACTCTCTCCCGAATCCACATCGACACAACATCTTCTTCAATCGTGTATTCCCGCTCGCACACAGACCTTTGAAACAACAAGGGCGCCTCCCATTGGTCCAAATCTTCGCATAACTCCACGACATAACTACGGGAATCTTCAAAATAAAACAGGTACCCAATCGGTGTCTTCCGGTCCAGCGATTTGTCATAAATTGCATAATTTTTCATATTCACACCACCTCAACCAAAGCATATCCCAAATTTTGTTCAAATGGGTCTTTGACAAAATGCCTGTCAAATCGGCAAACAAGATATCCTTATCTTGTAATGTCAGCGGTCTGACAAAAACATTTGCTTTGTCCGTAATCAGCTTCAAATTTTCATACACAGAGCGGCTACCGATAAAGTTCTGACAGGGACGCTCTCCTGTGATGTCAAACTTTTCTATCTCGTCCTCCGAATAACAGGAACACAAAAAGGACAAGCCATGATCAAACATCGGAGCCATTCTTACAGTTCGCGTTTTTCCATTCCGCAGCACTTCTATATTTGCCCCATGACGATCTCTATTCAGTATTAAATAGTCTACTGCTAACATTGCATCAATATACTTTTTCCAACCTTTGTTTATGCAAAAATCATATCTGGTTTCGTCCGACTGTCTGTTGATTTGGTAGTAACTATCCAACGCAGATTTACTTTCGCCCTGTTGCTTAAAGTCCTTAGATGCACACAGCCAGGTTTCATAAATTCTCCCCTCAATTTCTACATCCGCGTGAATTAATTGATAAGAAAGGTGTTCAATTCCCAGAATCGTCAATAGACGATCCACTATAATCTCATTTACACATTCGTGGCCTACGATACCCTTTTCGCTATCAAAATTAGATAATTTATAATAGACCTTCTCACCGGATACGACAGACTGTGCCTTCAGGAAAGTACCGGCCGTACCACTGGAACTTCTACCATGCGCCCATTTAAGATAAGTTAAATCTTGTTTTTTCAATATTACTTTTTTATCCATGTCCGCCACCTCCTGTATGTGTATGTGTATCTGTATGTGTAAATATTATATACTTCTATTTGACGCGCGTCAAATAGAAATTAGTTTTCCACTATGATAACTCTGTCCATATCTTTTTCTTGAAAATACTTCTCCACCGCCCGTGCATTTGTGATTACACAATCAATCGTCTGGATTGGCACCAAATTATAAGGGGTGGATAGGGAAAACTTTGTCTCGTCACATAAAAATACTGTTTTTCGGGACTGATGAATCGCCACCTTGCGGATTTGCGTCTCAGGAAGGCTGGGGTCAGTCAACATCCCCTTTTCGTTTACTCCGTGACAGGAAAAGAAAAAGGTATCAATATTAAATCTCTGAATGAAGTCCTCTGCAAAACTTCCAAAATGTGCCAACGAGTTGGGAAAAATCTCTCCGCCGGTGAGATAGGTCTTAATCCCTCTTTGCACCAATCGGGTCGCCAGGGTAATGCCATTGGTAATTACTGTCACCTGTTTCTTAGGATCGATAAACTCTCCCATCTGCAAAGTAGTAGTAGAAGAATCAATAAATATAATTTCATTGTCTTGAATCAATTCTGCGGCTGCGCGACAGAGTGCACGTTTCTCCTGTGCGTTCACTGTTTTTCTATAATTTAGCGGTGCCACCGTATGTTCATGGTGTACCTTCTTGGCTCCACCATGACTTCTTACAATCAAATTTCTCTGATCCAATTCTGCCAAATCCCTTCTTATGGTGGGTAGGCTCACATATAATCTTTTTGCCAATTCCTGAGCCGAAATATACTGTTCCTCATCCAATATCCTCAAAATCTCATCATATCGTTCATCAATCAACATATTTGCACTCTCCTTGTGATTGTTTTTGAGCGTTTATCATTCTTTTAGCCAAATATTGCTAATCATTTTTGATTGTTTTATTATAGACTGGAATTTGGAATACTGTCAATAAGGAGAGAAACAGTTATGTACGATATTGCCATTATCGGCGCAGGTGTGATCGGCGGTATGACCGCGCGGACGCTTGCAAAATACAATTTAAAGATCTGCATTTTGGAAAAAGAAAACGATGTTGCCATGGGCGCCACCAAGGCCAACTCTGCCATCGTTCATGCCGGCTTTGACGCAAAAGAAGGTAGCCTGAAAGCAAAACTAAATGTGGCAGGCTCTAAAATGATGCCGGAAGTCTGTAAAGAACTTGGTGTAAAATATCGCAACAACGGTTCCCTGGTACTGGGCTTCGACGAAGAAGACCGCAATACCTTGCTGGAGCTTGTGGAACGGGGTATCAAAAACGGTGTAGAAGGCGTCCGTCTCATTGAGCAAGAAGAATTACATACCTTGGAGCCCAATGTCTCCGAACATGCCACCTGCGCATTACTTGCGCCCACCGGTGCAATCTGCTGCCCTTACGAGCTGACCATCGCCGCCATCGGCAACGCCATGGACAATGGAGCAGAGTTGAAATGCAATTTTAAGGTGACTCAAATTCAAGAGACAGAAGGCGGATATAAAATCTATTCAGAAGGCAACACCGAAGAGGGTTGCATTACTGCCCGCTTTATCATCAACTGTGCAGGCCTCTATACCGACCAAATCGCTGCACTGGTTGGGGACACCTCTTTTCAGGTACACCCCAGAAGAGGCGAGTACATCTTGTTAGATAAGGAATGCGGCAACCTGGTGAGTCACACCTTATTTAGAACCCCCTCTAAAATGGGCAAAGGCATCCTGGTTTCCCCCACAGTGGACGGAAACCTCTTGTTAGGTCCCACATCCGTGGATATGGTGGACAAAGAAAATAAAAACACCACTGAGGAAGGTTTTGCGGATATTATTTCCAAAGCAAGGGAAAACATAGGAAATGTACCCCTTGGCAAAACCATTACCTCTTTCTGTGGCTTGCGTGCAGTGGGAAGTACCGGAGACTTCATTCTCACTTCTCCCCAAAAAGGCTTTATAAACGCAGCCGGCGTAGAGTCGCCGGGACTGTCCGCATCCCCTGCCATTGCGCTTTACATTGTAGAGATGCTACAGGCACAGGGACTTACGCTAGAAGAAAATCCGGACTACAATCCCTTGCGTGCGCCCATGCACGGCTTCCGCGAGGCCTCTATCGAAGAAAAGAACCGTATCATTCGCGAGAACCCTGCTTACGGTAAAATCATCTGTCGCTGCGAGACGGTCACAGAAGGGGAAATCTTAGATGCCATCCGTAACAATCCCAAGGCTCCCGACTTAGACGGTGTCAAGCGTCGTACCAGAGCCCAAATGGGACGCTGTCAGGGTGGGTTCTGCGGTCCTTACATCACAGAACTTCTGGCAAATGAATGGAACATTCCCTATGAAGCTGTCACCAAATGCGGTGGCACTTCCTTCATCAATATCGGAAAAACAAAGGAGGGTGCAAAAGAATGAAAGATTTAGTCATCATTGGTGGTGGCCCCGCAGGTATGAGTGCAGCCATTGCCGCTTATGAAAGTGGCATTCGCGATATACTTATTATAGAAAGAGACGAAAAACTGGGTGGTATCCTGCAACAATGCATCCACAATGGTTTTGGCCTGCATAAATTCGGAGAGGAACTGACCGGCCCCGAATACGCTTGGAAATATGAGAAAAAAGTGAAAGAGTTGGGCATCGAATACAAATGTTCCACCATGGTACTGGATTTGTCCGAGGACAAAGTCATCACTGCTACCAATGCCCAGGAAGGCATTTTCCAGATACAGGCCAAGACTGTGATTCTGGCGATGGGCTGTAGAGAGCGCGCCAAAGGTGCTTTGAATATTGCAGGCAGCCGTCCCGCCGGTATCTACAGTGCCGGAACTGCACAAAAATATGTGAACATGAAGGGATATATGCCCGGTAAAAATGTGGTAATTCTGGGCAGCGGTGATATCGGCTTGATTATGGCAAGAAGAATGACCTTGGAAGGTGCAAAAGTGCATGCGGTTTGCGAACTGATGCCCTACTCCGGTGGTCTTGCCAGAAATATCGAGCAGTGCCTGAACGACTTTAACATTCCCCTGAAATTGAGCCATACCGTAGTGGAAATCCACGGCAAAGACCGGGTGGAAGGGGTGACCATTGCTCAGGTAGATGAAAATAAGAAACCCATCGCCACTACCAGAGAGTACATTCCCTGCGATACTTTACTTTTATCCGTAGGTCTTATTCCCGAAAATGAATTATCCAAAGAGGCAGGCGTATCTTTAAGCCCCATCACAAATGGTGCCACCGTAGATCAGGACAGACAGACTTCCATCCCCGGCGTCTATGCCTGCGGTAATGTACTGCATGTTCACGACCTGGTAGATTTCGTATCCGAGGAAGCAGAAATCGCAGGCAAAGCAGCAGCGGAATTTATTCACGATGAAAAAGCGCAAACCATCCACATCCCCATCCGCACCGACGGCAAAATCAGATACACCGTGCCTCAGGTAATTACCAAACAAAAGGATGTAACCGTTTACTTCCGCGTCAGCGATGTATATAAGAACGTAAAAATTAACGTAACTTGTGGTGATGAGCTGGTTCTCACCAAAAGACGTCCTAAAGTAGCTCCCGGCGAAATGGAAAGTATCGTATTGAAAGCAGATAAACTGACAGATGTGTCAGAATTATTCTTCTCTTTGGAGGTGCTCTAATATGGAAAAAAAACTAACCTGTATTGTATGTCCTTTGGGCTGTAGTCTCACTGTGCAGATAGAAAATGGTGTGGTCACCGATGTACAGGGCAATACCTGTCCCAGAGGAAAGGTATATGCTGAAAACGAATGCACCAACCCGGTCAGAACCATTACCTCCACCATGAAATGCGCCGACGGCTCCATCATCAGTGTCAAAACCGACAGAACCATTCCCAAGGACAAAATGACAGAGTGTATGGAAATCATCAATCAAAATACTGTGAAGTTGCCCGTTTCTATTGGAGATGTTATAATCGAAGATGTATTTGGCAGTAACATTGTGGCAACACAGAACAGGAGCTGAAATGAATAATCTAAAGGCTTTGAAATTATTTCTTCTGGATATGGACGGCACCATCTATCTGGACAACGATTTGTTTGATGGTGTCACTGACTTTTTGGAACATGTGAAAACCATTGGAGGAAAATACATTTTTCTCACTAACAACTCTTCCAAAAGTGTGGATAAATACATAGAAAAACTGGCATCCTTAGGAATTTCCTCTACAGCGGAGGATTTTCTCACCTCCACCGATGCCACCATCCTCTATCTAAACAAAAAGACCTACAAGAAAATCTATGCTCTGGGTACCACTTCCTTCAAAGAACAGTTGCGTGCAGCCGGTCTTCCCATTACAGACACATTGGAAGACGGCATTGACTGCCTCTGCATGGGCTTTGACACGGAGTTAACCTTTCAGAAATTGGAAGATGCCTGCATCCTATTAGATCGGGGTGTGGACTATATCGCTACCAATCCGGATTGGGTATGCCCTACCTGGTACGGCTATGTGCCGGACTGTGGTTCCGTCAGCGAAATGCTGTACAACGCCACCAAGAGACGCCCCACCTTCATCGGCAAACCCCAGCCCACTATGGCATTGCTAGCCATGGAAAAAACGGGATTTACCCCGGAGGAAACCGTACTCATCGGCGATAGACTTTACACAGACATCGCCTGTGGTGTAAACGCCGGCATCAACACCATCTTTGTTCTTTCCGGTGAAGGTACCATGGAAGATTTAGAAAAAAGCGAGGCCAAGCCCACTTTTGTCTATGACCATATCCGTGATGTGTACAAGGATATGCAATAAAAAGTAATTTCGAATGTACCTTTCGAAAACTACTATGACGCATTAAGAATTGAGGAGTGATTTGATGAACATCAACGAATTATTAGAAGGCGTGGAATGCACCTGTGGCAGACACCATACCTGTTCCATTCAATCTGTTTATATAGAAAAAGATGCCACCAGGCATCTCATAGAAATCTGCGCCAACTATCAAAACATCCTGCTGGTTGCGGATGAAAATACTTATGCCGCGGCAGGCAAAGTTACAGAAGATACCTTGATTGGTCAGATTGCCAAGAACACCCCCACCAGCCAACTTTCCAATGAAGGAGGGTCGGGAAAGACACTCCGAAAGGTGATATTCCCCGGCAACACTGTGCTTGTGCCTGACGAAAAAGCTATCAATACCGTGACGGCACATCTGGATGGCATTGATTTCATTGTGGGCGTGGGCTCCGGCGTGATTCAGGATTTGTGTAAATACATCTCACATTTCAATAAAATCCCCTATGCCATCGTAGCCACCGCCCCTTCTATGGACGGCTATGCATCCGATGGTGCCGCTATGATTACCGGCGGCATGAAGGTGACCTACCCTGCCGGACTGCCTGTTGCCATCGTAGCAGATACCACCGTATTGGCAAACGCTCCTATGGAGATGTTAAAAGCAGGTTTCGGTGATATCATCGGTAAATTCTCTGCTTTGAATGATTGGAAATTAAGCCATCTAATGACGGACGAATATTTTTGCCAATATATTTACGACATTACCATGACACAGGTACAGAAAACCATTCATTTGGCAGAAGGTATTTTGAAACGGGATGAAGAAAGTGTGAAGACCCTGATGGAAGCCCTGGTGGTCATCGGCGTGATGATGAGTTTTGCCGGTTCCTCTCGCCCTGCTTCCGGCAGCGAACACCATTTGTCCCACTTCTTTGAAATTACCGGCATCCTGCATGGACAGGAATACTTCCCCCATGGCATTGATGTGGCATATGGCACTGTCATCACTGCCCAAATCCGCGAGAAACTGGCAACACAAAATTTGCCAAAGCAGGTATATCGCCCGGACAGGGAAGCCTATCTTTCCAAAATGGAAGAGATTTATAAAACCTCCGCCCCAGGATGCATTGCCCTGCAGGAAAGAATCGGCAGATATGCAGATACCGATATGCAGAAGTACCGCAGAAAGGAAGCACAAATGCGTGAGATTTTGGCAGAAATGCCTTCTGCAGAAGAAATCAAACGCCTGCTTTTTTTGGTGGATTTGGACATACAAGAATTCTACGACCTGTATGGCACAGATAAAATAAACGATGCCGTTTTATATGCAAAGGAATTAAAGGATCGATATTCTGTTCTTTGGATAAACTACGATTTTAATGGCGGGGCAAAATAGCCCCGCCATTTACTTACGAAAATACATATTATTTTCATGGAATATATTTACAAATCCTACTCACATTGATATAATCGCCTTGAAATAAATAGATATGCTCAGAATGTTGAGAGGAGTATACAATGGAAAAGGCAAAAAAATACGCTTGGCTGGTTTTATTAAGTTTTGGTTTTACCTATTTGTTCTTTTATAATGGCCGCCAGAATATCAATCTGGTGATGACACAGATGGCGCAGGACTTAGATTCCAGCACCGCAATTATGGGAAGAGTTTCCTCTGCCTTGTTTTGGTGCTACGCCTTCGGTCAACTGATCAACGGACGATTAGGCGCATTCCTTGGTTACAAACGCTTGATGACCATTGGCGTCATATGTAGTGCGGCGTTAAACATCGTGATTTCTTTCCAACACAGCATTGGTATGATTACCGTATTGTGGGGATTGAACGGGTTCTTTCAATCCATGGTTTGGGCCAATGGGTTAGGCGTTGTCAACGCTTGGTGGCCTCCCCAGAAACGAGGATTTGCTACCGGCTTCGCCACCTTCTTTTCCGGCATGGCGCAAGTCACCACTTATCTGTGCATTTTACTTTGTCTTCATATGAACCCCGAGTGGGGCTGGCGTGCCGCCTTCCGTTACCCCATTGTTCCCATGGTACTGATTTTAATAGTGTTCCTTTTGTTCTTCAAAGACTCCCCGAAGGATGTAGGGTTGGAAGAGTGGAAGGAGGAATCAGACGGCGAAACGGAGGCTCTAGCAGAGGAAATCAAATCAAAAGGCTATCTGTATCCTTATAAGTTGCTCTTCTCTGAACCCAAGGTATTGATTTTCTGTTTGATCTCTGCTATCGCCGGTGTCGGCCGTTACGGGCTTTTGACCTGGGTGCCCACCTATTTTACAGAACAGTTGGGTCTTACCATCAAGGATGGTATTTTCAGTTCCATCCTGTTGCCCTTCGGTCAGGCATGCGCCATGTTTATTTTCCCTGTCATCACCGACAAATTACTCAAGGGCAAGCGTGAACCCATGTTGATTATCGCTTCCCTGGTTACCTTTGGGGGCATGATGGTGTTCCCCTTCATCACCAATCAGCTGGCAGCTTCCGGTATGCTTTTTGTTCTTGGCGTATTTGCCATGGTTACCGGCGTGATTTGGACCATCGCAGGCGATATCGGCGGCAAGGCATTGTCCTCTACCGTGGTAGGCATCTTTGACTGGGCGGTCTATATGGGTGCCGCAGTACAGGCCATGATGTTCGGCTTCGTAAAAGATACCTTCGGATGGCCTGCCATTTTCGTTATCATCGGATGCCTGTACATCATTCTACTGGTATTGACCTTGATTGCACGTAAAATGAAAACAAAACATATTTAGGATATAAATAATGTTTCTTCTTTGAAATCCTCCTTACTCATGTTATGATAATATGAAATAAGGAGGATTCTTGTTAATGAATAAAACCAATTTAATTAAGGGCTACATATATACTATATTGAGTGCCATCATTTTTGGTTGCATGCCCCTGATGGCAAAGTACATCTACGCCGACGGAGTGAATTCCATCTCTTTGGTATTCCTGCGCAATTTAATTGCACTCCCCAGCCTTGCCATTCTTGCGCTATTACAGGAAAAAACTCTAAAAATAAAAGCAAAACCTTTTCTTCAAGCCGCCATCCCTGCACTTTTTGGATGCGTCCTGACTCCGGTTTTGCTTTTTAGTTCCTATCATTACCTTGCCACCGGCACAGCCACCATTTTTCATTTTGTATATCCTTCTTTGGTGGTGTTGATTGGCATATTGTTTTTGAAAAAGAAACTGATGCCGATCACGCTCATCAGTATGGTAATGTGTTTCGCGGGTATTCTGTTATTCTATAATCCCCAGGGCAAACTTCACCCCACCGGCGTAATTCTTTCCCTTGCTTCCGGTCTGGCCTTCGCTGTTTATGTGATTGTCCTTCCCTATTTCCAGACAGAAGAAAACCACGGATTCTACTTTAGTTTCTATGTAGCTCTTTGGAGCGCCGTGCAGATGCTTATCATGTGTCTTGGTTCCAATCAACTGACCCTGCCCGGTAGCATGAAAGGTTGGGTCATGTGTACCCTATTTGCGCTGTCCGTAACCAGTGGCGCCGTAGTCCTTTTTCAAAAAGGAACTTATCTCATTGGGGGCGAAAAATCCTCCATCTTAAGCACACTGGAGCCCATCACCGGAGTGGTAATCGGCATCCTGGCCTTTCAGGAGGATTTCAATTTCTTTACCATATTAGGTTCCTTACTGGTCATCACTGCCAGCGTATTAATTGCAGTACCTGACTTTAAGAAAAAATAGGGTTACATCTGCTCTGCTAAAAATCAATACCATCTCTTATGGTTTTCATGGTAGAAAGTAGCGGCTGAGGCGGATGGGATAACGCGTCGTGCTCATACACGCAAAGGCCCATACAGCAGCCCAGTGTGATACCAAGTCTTCTGTGCAGTTTGCTTTCCCCACCGGATAAAAACAAGAAAGGAGCATTCAATTCCTGCTTCAATAGGTTTGTAATCCTAAGATTTTCCAGTTGTTGCTCCATGGTATCAGCGCCGGTTACAATCTTAATGATATCTGCTCCTCTACGCTTCTGCTCCTTAGCAATCTCCAGCACACGCTCTGCGGGAGCAAATTTATAAAGATGCGAAGACATAATGACTTCTACTCCCATTCCATGAAGTTCTTCTATGTATTCCATCTGTTTTTTGATTGCTGCCGAATCATCCGTAAGTTCCTCCGGGTGTTTGCAGAACATATCTCCCATTACATCACACAGAGTAGCTCCGCTTTTCGCAATTTCCAACATGCCCTGTGCCAATTCTTCATCCGACTGTCCGGTGTTATGCTTAAATCTATAGTTGGTTACATATGCCGGCCTTCCCTGCATTTCTCCAATAATTCTGCTATAAATATCTGAATTATGGTATTCCGGCTTTAATGACTCCACCTGCAACCCATATGCATCGGCTCCTGTGCAATTAGCATTTCGTATCTTGCGAATAACATCTTCAGGAGTCTCGTTCTCCAACATCACCGTCAATAACGGTCTTTCATGATTCAAAAATGTCATATCTGCAACTACCATTTCCTTCCCATGGCATTTCTACCACCATCAATCATAATGTTTTCACCGTTGATGAACTGTCCTTTCTCTGACGCAAGGAACAACACCAAATCGATAATTTCCTGAGGCTCTGCAGCTCTGCCCAAAAGTGTGGGCATTTCAGCCATATTAGCTCTGGTAAGGACCGGTCCGGGAGATACACAGACACAACGAATTCCATATTTTGATCCAAACTGTGCAATGCTCTTTGTCAATCCATGCATCAGACCGGCTTTTGCAGTAGGATAATCCATACCATAACCATCGCCCTCTGCTCCGGTGATGGAACCAATATTGATAATAAGCCCACTATTCTGCTCTCGCATCTGTTTTAAAACAGCATGGGCAAAATAGAAAGGTCCTTTCAAATTCACATCCAATCCCCAATCGTATACTTCAATGGGGACATCAGGAAACTCTCTATATTTGTTCGTGTCCACTTTTTGCATTCTCACTGCGGTACCACCCGCAAAATTGGCCATCACATCAATGCGCCCCCACTCAGACACCGCTCTATCCCTGGCAGCACACACCTGCACATAGTCGCGCACGTCACAAATAACACCTATAGCTCGACCACCATCCTTGACATTAATCTCTTCTACTTTTTCATTAAGAACCGCTTCATTGACATCACACATTAATACATTTCCGCCAAGCGCTGCAAAGTTCTGGGCAAACAAAAGTCCCATACCTGATGCCGCACCTGTGGAAATGGCTACTTTACCTGTAAAATCCATTGTTGTATCCTCCTTTTCTTTCCTTGATTGTAAGTTTTATAATCTGTACTCACAATATGAAAACTGATATTAATTTAACTTTTCTGATACTATTTGTCTTTTTTTCCTCTATATTTTTGTGTATTTTCTTGTTTTTTCCTCCCGAACATAATAAAATAAAAAAGAGGTGTTGAAATATGTACGATTTAAGAAATGTAATTGTCACAAAAATCCTTCCCCCGCAAGTTGTATACTCTAAGAAAAGCCGCATTTACAAAACATCCTGTCGTGCCACCTATGGCTTAACATTTTGTCAAAGCGGGCAGATTACCTATACCATGAATGGCAAGAAATATGTATCCCGTCCCGGTACCGCCATTCTTTTACCCCAAGGTGGAGCATACAGACTTTTTGGTGATGCCACCGGTTGGTTTCCCCTTATCAACTTCGAGTGCACGAATTTAAAATGCGATGAGATTATTGTTTTTCATCTGCAACACCCCCAGTCATGTATAAAGGATTTTGAAGCCCTGAACAATCTGTTTGTCAACGGCAGAAGCCCTCTTAAAATCTACAGTGCCTTCTATGATTTGCTGGACAAAGTGTCATACGAATCCATACCACAGTCCAAACGAATGTCCTCCATCATTCAATACATAGAAGATCATATATCTTCTCCGGGCCTTTCCAACTCTGAAATTGCTGCTCAGGCGTATATCAGCGAGGTGTACTTACGAAAACTGTTTGACACTTTTTACGACACATCACCCAAGCAATATATCCTGAATATGCGCATCCAGAAGGCCAAACACCTACTCACAAATACGGAATATACCGTAACCGCGATTTCCGAACAATGTGGATTTTCCAGCCTCTATCACTTTTGCAGAATCTTTCGCAATAAAACCGGCTTGTCTCCCACGGAATATGCCACAGCGAACCGAATTTATGAAATCTAAAAGGACGCAACCGCGTCCTTTTTCGATGCCCTTATGCTAAATCTACTTACACCAACTTGTCCAACTCTGCCGCCAACTGATTCTTAGCGGTGAATCCCACAAACTGTTTTACCACCTGTCCCTTATCAAAAAGAAGGATGGTGGGGATGCTCACTACTCTAAACTTGGACGCTAATTCCATCTGTTCATCCACATTGGCCTTGGCAATCTTTGCCTTTCCTGCATATTCCTCTGCAAGCTGTGCTACCACAGGTGCAAGCATCTTACAGGGGCCGCACCAGTCTGCGTAAAAGTCTACCAATACAGGTACTTCTGATTCCATCACCTCTGCCATAAAGTTTTCACCGGTTAATTTTACTTCTGCCATTTTCATTTCTCCTTTCAATCTTACCTAATCGTTTTATACTATCAATACTCTACATGCACTGATTTTTTATGGTAATACTCTGCCAATTTTTGATTTGTAGGTTCCTCCGGATCACCGGAAAAGTCTCCCACATATAACATCACAGGACGATTTGTATAAGGTTGCAATATCACTTCCTGTATCTTTTTATCTTCCCAGACTTCTATGCGTTCCTGATATTCCGCTTCGTAGCCTGCTGCTTCGTCGCTGGCAAGAGATCGGGTTGCTACAGTGACGGAAAGGTCTGCAAAAGCACCCTGCACCAACTGTACTACCAGTAAAACAATCATCAATGATATCCACACATAGTTTCCCTTGTTTATAAGTTTTCTATCCGAGAATTTGGCAAATACATATTGCTGCTTCTCTCCATGTCTCTCTCCCAATAACATCCATTGGTTCTTCACCCAGGCCAACACCCACGCATATCCACATATGGATGTCAATACATAACCATAATACACAATGGCCACCGCCCTTGCCGGTCCTGTGGAATTCATGGTGTAGAAAGTAGGACAGGACATGCTGCAAAATACACCATAGCCATATCCAAACACTGCCAACCATAACAGATTGCTTTTTACCTTCGGTGCATACTTCCACAAAAACGGGGTCAATACCACCGCCATCAACCACCACCAAATGGTGGTCCATGCGTCTACATATCGAATGCCCTGAACCAGAGATTTTGCTACTGCCTTCCAAATCGGAATTTGCCACATACCATCCTGTCTCAGCTGATTGCCCGGTGCCATGGCACTGATGAGTAGCCCCACCACCAAAGAAATCAATACAAGGGCCGTCCCGCCCCATCGCTTATCTTTACGACAGATGAGATAGACCAAGACTGCTGCCACGATCAACATCACCGGCAAGAAAGAAACATAATTTCCACCGGCAAAGAAAAGACCAAGCACCATCATGGCCACAACTTTTCCCTTGCCACCATGATAGAGCCATCTTGCAAACAGTCCCAGCAAATACAATCCCAAGGCAAAGAATCCTGTGTAATACATGGCACCATTGTACCAGTAAAAGGTCTCTCCCCAGGTGGGTACGGTCTGTATCGCAAGCAGGGAAACACCGGCAGATACCGTCACCCAGAACCACTTACTTCCCTGCATTGCCGTGCACAGAAATGGTTTGCCAAGGTAAAATATTCCACCAATCAATGTCAACAATAAGACCGCAGGAAACAGCCGATAGGCCCAATCTCCCCATAATTGAGGGGGCAGGTGCATGAGAAACATGGCCGAATATGTTCCCTGCCATCTCTGATACTGTACTCCCACACCTCTTGCAGCCTCTGCCAAAGTGTGCAAAACACTACCTGTTTCTTCCAACACATTCTTAGTAACTGCGCCATAGTAATAGTCATCCCCGGTAGGGTGATTGAAACGCCCCAAATACATCATCGGGATGAGACTCAAAATCAGGAGAACCAGCATGCCATATGAAATTATTCTTTCTGTTTTCTCGCTCATAGTCACAACACACTTTTTGATCTTCTCTCAAATCCTGCCAACCGAAGAACAAAGACCCCAACCATCCATATTGTTGGAGTTGGGGTCCATTGATGTTCTTTAATAATTACAGATTACGATTCTTTTCTACTTCCAGAAGTGCAATCAACACGATACCGGTACCATGGGTATCATTGGTCACACATGCCAAGTCATGCTTGTAGTAATCCAAACGGAAGGAATATCCGGAACCACGGCATACACCGTAAATGTTTCCCTCTTCGTCGATACAATACTTTTTCAAAGCTTCCGCAGAACGCTCGCTGGCCTCTTTATAAGGTGCTGCAGGAAGAAGTCCCATACGCACACCTCTTGCAAAAGCAGCTGCACACATTGCGGTACCGGAAGCCTCTTCGAAGGAATCATGGTCCCAAATTACCTGATGGATGATGCCCTCCTCATCAATATTGTTCATAAATCCTTCTGCCAACTGAAGGAAGAAGGTCTTAATCTCTTCGTACTTCTCATGGTCATTAGGCAGAATTGCCAAAAGCTCTGTCAGGGAGAACAATACCCAACCATTGCCGCGTCCCCAAGGCACTCTGGTGCACTTTTGATGTCTCAGGCTGTATACATGGCCCAACAGTTTGTGCTCAGGCATGTATAATTTCTCTTTATAGCAGAGGAACTGATTTACCACATCTTCTATCACTTCGCTCTTTCCGGTCATCTGTGCATAACGCATCATGAAAGGTGTAGACATATAGATATCGTCCGCCCAAATGGTCTGCTGCTGATATTTGCCTTCTGCGATTCTGTAGAACATACCGTTCTCCAGACGCTCCTGCTGATTCAAGATATAATCCGCTATAAACTCAGCATAGAATTTGATTTTTTCATCTTTATGATATTTCAGATAATCTTCCAAAACCATTGCAGAGAAGGAACCACAGTCATCCAAGAAAGTAATGTCCATCAGTTTATGGTCCACACATGCCCAACCAAATTTTTCTCTTTCCCAAAGGGCCAATTCCAAAGGCGCGTAACAGGTCTTGATGTGGGAATGAGCATATTCCAAAACCTCTTCATCCTGCAGGAAATTTCCCGACTCTAACAATCCGTACATTACCACACCGTTGGGATAGGTCAATCTACCAAATTGCTTTGACTCGATGATAGGTCTCAAGTAGGTATTCTCACCACACATAAAGTAAGTCTTGTCACCTGCATATCCATCATATAGCTGATATTTGTCAAAACCTGCCTTTGCTCTCTCATCCGAGCTATCCAAATAGAGCCACTGTCCCTTCACATCTCTTGTGCAATCAGGCAATGCCAGTACTGCGCCGTCAGCAGTTGCACTAAAAGTTGCATCTGCTGCTTTGTTGAACAGACGAACGGAAACTGCATGAGTTCCCTTCGCTAAGTTCAATTTTGCACACAATTTATCTTTACCCTGGCCGTTTAGAGCTCCATCTATGTACAGTTCCATATCTGCTGCCGCTTCTGCACAGAAGTCAACCTCTCCGTCCTTGTCACACACCAAAGTGCTGACTGCATACATCTCGGTATGTCCGGGGAAAGAAGGCATCTTGGTATCGTAAGGTTGGGGATACCAATGTGCTTCCATGGAAGGATTGCCGCTCAGGGGCTCTTTATAAATATCTTCTTTGAAGGGTCCACAATAGTTCCAACCCAATTCTCCTGCATTTTCCGCAAATGCTTTATAGAATTCAATACCGTTTCCTTTATGATTCAAGGCGCCAAAGCGGAACCCAAAGCCCAGAGAACCTTTTTTACATTTGATCATAATGGTATTGTATCCGGGCTTGGAAGGGATATGAATCAGATTATCTACTTCTAAAAGTTCCGTAAAGATGTCAGTCTTGGTAATTTTCTCCCCGTTCACATAGATTACAGTCTCATCCTGTGCCCCAAAATTGAAATGAGGATCATAACAGTCCGCATTGTACTGGGCATAAGCATAGGCGTAATCGCCGAACTCTGCCTCCGGAAAAATCTTGTTAAAATCTACCACAACACTACCGGATCTTTCGCGTCTGAAGCCCTCGTCGGTATATGCTCTGTAATATAATGTCTCCTCAGGATTTGCCTTCATGTATCTGGCAAGTACTTTTCGCATAATCTGTTCGGTGTTTCCTGTCACACCTTTTTTGTCCTCTGGATAATATGGTTTCATCCGTTTTACCTCTCATTTACTTTTTATAGGTATGCATACCCCTATATACCCCTTAAGTATATAAAAGTTTCCATCTTTTGTCTATAATAAAAAGTATAAAATGCCTGTTATTTATCAATATTTTCGGGCATCTTCAAACTTTCCGCCATATCCCTCAACAGACTTTCTGTCAAAGACAACAGTTTCTCCCCATCTGTCTCCACCAAACCGGTACGCTTGTAGCGGTAAGTAAAATAGGGATTGCCGTAGGCGGTAAATGTCAACTGATTGCCATGCTTTTTCAAAAGTGCCGGAATGCCGGCAGGATTTACTTTTGCATCCGGTCTAAACTGGAAGGTAATACGCTCATTCTTGCCCTTCACCTCAGTAATATACAAAGCATGGGCCGCCACACGAATCAGTGCAATCCGAAGGAGATTTTCTGCCGACTTGGGAATCTCCCCAAAACGGTCCAGAAGTTCATCTCTCATATCGTCCCGCTCCCTCTCATTTTCAATGCCTGCAATACGCTTGTAAATATCCAGTTTCTGCACTTCATTGACAATATAGGTGGGCGGAATAAAAGCATCCACATCCAAATCAATCAGCGTGGAGAAATCCTCTGCTACAGAAACGCCCTTTTGCTTCTTCACTTCCTCGTCCAGCATCTTACAGTACATATCATAACCCACAGCTTCCATATGTCCGTGCTGACGCATCCCCAGAAGATTGCCGGCGCCACGGATTTCCAAATCCCGCATGGCAATCTTAAAGCCACTGCCCAAATCGGTAAATTCCCGGATGGCGGTCAGTCGTTTCTCTGCCACCTCGGTAAGCATCCTGTCCCGCTTGTACATCAGGAATGCGTAGGCAGTGCGATTGGAACGTCCCACGCGTCCCCTGAGCTGATACAACTGGGACAAACCAAAGGTATCGGAATCATGGATAATAATGGTATTTACATTGGAAATATCCAACCCCGTCTCTATGATGGTGGTGGATACCAGCACATCTATCTCGCCATTCACGAAATCGTACATGATGCGCTCCAGCTCCTGCTCCTTCATCTGCCCATGGGCGTAAGCCACATTGGACTCCGGCAAAAGTTTTCCCAAATCTGCAGCAACATCTGCTATATTATTTACCCTGTTATAGACATAATACACCTGTCCGCCCCGGGCCAATTCTCTGGACACAGCCTCCCGCACCATTTCTTCATTGTATTCACATACAAAGGTCTGAATGGGCAGACGGTCCCCAGGGGGCTCTTCCAAGATACTCATATCCCGAATGCCGATGAGACTCATATGCAAGGTCCGGGGAATGGGGGTTGCGGTCAGAGTCAGCACATCCACATTCTCCTTCAGTTTCTTAATCTTTTCCTTGTGGGTCACACCAAAGCGCTGTTCCTCATCGATGATGAGTAATCCCAAATCCTTATACTTCACATCATCGGACAGCACCCTGTGGGTGCCAATCACAATATCCACCAAGCCTTTCTGGAGATCTGTTACGGTCTTCTTTATCTCCTTGGGACTGCGGAAACGACTCATCAAGTCCACACGCACAGGGAAATCCTTCATTCTCTGTGTGAAGGTAGTGTAATGTTGCTGTGCAAGAATTGTGGTGGGCACCAGATACACCACCTGCTTGCCTTCCTGCACTGCTTTGAAAGCGGCTCGGATGGCAATCTCTGTCTTGCCATAGCCCACATCACCGCAAATCAAACGGTCCATGATCTTCGTGCTTTCCATGTCTGCCTTGGTATCCATGATGGCATTGATCTGGTCTTCTGTTTCCTCGTAGAGGAACATTTCTTCAAATTCCTTTTGCCATACTGTATCCTGACCATATTGATATCCGGATGTCTGCTGACGGGCAGCATAGAGTTGCACCAAATCCTTGGCCACTTCGCTGACGGCGCTGCGGACTTTTGTTTTGGTTTTCTCCCATTCCTTTCCGCCCAACTTGTTCAGTTTGGGCTTCTTGGCATCCGCTGTGGCATATTTTTGAATCACATCTAAGCCGGTGGCAAGCACATATAGATTGCCACCTTCCCGGTATTCTATCTTGATATAATCCTTGACCACGCCTTCCATGGAGACTTTCTCGATGCCCCGGTAGATTCCTACGCCGTGACTGACATGGACCACATAGTCCCCCACTCGCAGGTCATTGAAATCCTTAATCTGTTGGCCCTGGTATTTCTTTTTTGGTTTCTTCTTTTTCTCAGCCCCAAAAATGTCCGTATCGGAAACAACCACGAATTTCAACTGAGGATATTCAAAGCCCTTTCTCACATGGCCGTAGTAGGTCACTACCTCGCCCACCTGCGCCTCTCTAAAAGGATCTTCCGTATATAAAGCCGTCAACTCATGGTCCCGCAAATCCTCTGCCAGGCGCTTCGCCCGGGTTCTGGAACCGGACAGCAAAAGTACCCGGTAACCATTTTTGCGGAATTGCTTTAGGTCTTTTACCAAAGCCTCAAAACTGTTATTGTAAGCAGGCAAATTTCTAGCCCCGATGTCCACTTTTTTGACAGGCTTAAAATAATTGCCTTTCATATCAATGGTAGACAGGGTGACACTGGGCGCCTGCATGATTTTGGTAGCCACCTGTTCTCCGCTGTGCAAAATATGCATTTGTCCGGGGAGCACATAACCTTTGCTTACACGCTGTTCAAAGCTTTCCCTAAATTCCGCCTCCACCGCCTGCGCCTGTTCTTTTAATCTGGCAGGCTCATCCAGGAAGAAAAGTAGCTTCTTAGTTCTGTTTGTCCCATCAGCATACAGGCTGGTCAGAATCTCCGGTAGCACAAAGGTTTTATCGTAAAAATAGGACAGATATCCCTCCAGATTGATTTTACTCTTAAACTCCAGCAGTTGTTCTTTTAATTCCTTCACCTGAATATGAATCCGATGGGCCGCTTCCGTCTGAAACGCATCCCGGAATAATGTTTCCTGTTTTTCGGCCTCTTTTTCTATCTTCTTAAGACCTGCCTGCAATCGTGATTCCTCCATCACGAATTCCGTGGCAGGGAAAACAGAGATACTTTCCAGCTTTTCTATGGAGCGCTGGCTGAGCACGTCAAAACTGCGGATGGAGTCAATCTCATCTCCCCATAATTCAATTCGATAAGGGTTTTCTTCGGTCAGATCATAGACATCCACAATACCACCACGCACAGAAAACTGCCCCGGGCTCTCTACCTGTGTGGTTTTCTCGTACCCCATATCCACCAATCGAAGGCTTAGTTCCTGTTCCGAGAGACTGCCGCCCCGTTCCATATGGATGACATCCTTCTCGATGTCCCACATAGCAGTGGCCGTCATCAAAGCTGCATAGGTGGTGACAATCGTAACAGGCTTCCCCTCCAACACCCTGCGCATGGTTCTGATCCGCTCTTTGATCAACTGATTGCCGTGGATATCTGCCTGAAAAAAGATGATATCCTTGGCAGGGTAAAACATGACATTCCTGTCATAAAATTTATATTCTTCATAAAGTTCTTTTGCTTTTAAATCACTATAAGTAGCGATGACTTTCGTCTGAAAGCCATCGCTAAGTCCGTATATCATATGCAATTTCTGAGAGTCCACACAGCCGGTCAGGCTGACGCTTCCGGACTCTGTTTGCAAAATTTGAAGAATCTCCTCAAATTCTGCCAATTCCTGAATCGGTTTCAGTAAAGCTTGCATACCTCTTCAGCCTTTCTTTTCTATTGTCTTATGCGTTGTACAGGTTCATAGCCTCGTCTGCACCCTTTTCTATGATGGTACAAATGGCTTCTGCCGCCTGCTTCGCAGAAGTGTGAAGCATCTCCTTCTCCGGTCCGGATATTTTACCCAGCACATAGTCTGCCAAATCCCAACCGGCAGGTTTTTCACCTACACCCATTCTCACCCGGATAAATTTTTCATGCCCCAGATGTAAGATGATATTGCGAAGTCCGTTATGTCCTCCTGCACTGCCCTTTTTGCGGATTCTGATGCGACCCACATCCAGGCTCACATCATCGGAGATGACAATCAGTTCACTCTCTTCGTCTATTTTATAATAATCCACCATTTCCCGCACCGCTTCACCGCTGAGATTCATGTATGTGGTGGGCTTGGCGAGGATACATTTCTGTCCGCCAAGCATCCCTTTACCAATGATGGATTTGTGTTTTTTCTCTATGACGGAAATATTCGCTTTGTCCGCCAATGCATCAATCACCTCGTATCCCACATTGTGTCTGGTGCCGTTGTATTCCCGTCCGGGATTTCCCAAACCTACTATAATATACATGGATATGCTTCCTCTTTCTTACTTCACGCCCTTCAAATGTCAGGCTTTTTACATATCGTACCTGTCGTTTCGCTCTACCACGATACGGATATTTCCATCCTCGCCCACATATCTGGAGCCGGCTTTGATGGTTCCATGGCTTTCCACAATACAGTTCTCAATATAACAGTCGTCTCCAATGTAGACATCGTTCAGGATAATCGAATTTTTAATCACACAATGATTTCCGATATAACTCTTTTTGAACATCACGGAATTTTCCACCACGCCATTCACAATACATCCGCTGGAAACCAAACTGTTACGCACACTGGCACCATAATTGTATTTTGCAGGTGGCAAATCATCCACCTTGGAATAAATATCAGGATATTGACGGAAGAAATAGTCTCTCACTTCCGGCTTCAGAAAGTCCATGTTGGTGCCGAAATAATCTTCCACAGATGCAATGTTGCGCCAATACTCCTGCATATTATACCCGTAGAATTTTTTCACATCCTTATACCTCATCAGCACATCCCGCACGAAATCATATCGTTCTTCCTGTGCAGAGGTTTCAATCATATCAATCAAAGACCGACGGCGCACCACATAGATACCACAGGATACCAGATTGGTCTTTGCCTGTAAAGGTTTCTCTTCGAACTCAACAATTCTATCGTCTGCGTCCATGGCCAGAATACCGTAACGCTCTACATCAATGCCCGGTTCCATCTCATGGCATACCACTGTAATGTCAGCATTCTTTTCCACATGGTAAGCAATGACCTTGTTGAAATTCAATTTGTACACACAATCTGCGGGAGCGATAACCACATAGGGTTCATGACTTTTTTTCAGAAAATCAATATTCTGGTACATGGCATCAATGGTGCCTCTGTACCAGCTGCTTCTGTCCGCATTTACCACAGGCGCAAGAATACTTAAACCGCCCTGCTTTCGTCCAAAATCCCACCATTTGGAAGAGTTCAGATGCTCATTTAGACTTTTGGCATTGTACTGGGTCAGCACCGCCACCTTGTTGATATGAGAATTGGACATATTGCTCAGGGTAAAGTCAATACTACGATAGCTGCCTGCGATAGGCATAGCCCCAATGGCTCTCTTTTTGGAAAGGTCCTGCATCCGATAATTTTTTCCACCTGCTAAAATCAATCCAATAGCCTTCATCGTTACATTCCCCCTTTAATCAATGTTCTGCCGCCGGGAAGGTAGAAGTTGTCATAATCTGCCTCTGAGGTGCGTCCGAAAATCACCGTGTTTTTTCCCACTTTTACACCATCGGGAATGACGCTCTTTTCTCCCACAGTCACCAGTCCCTGATTGTAGATATGAGGTGCCGATTCATTGGGTACTTCCTCACCGATACCCAATGCCACATGGTTTCCGATGGTCACATCCTCTGCCACAATCGTCTTATAGACTTCACAATTCTCGCCAAGTTTGGTATTGCTCATGATGATGGAATCACGAACCACAGTGCCCTTTCCAATCTCTACACCGCAGCCGATGACGGAGTTGTATACTTGTCCGTAAATATTGGAGCCCTCGCCGATAATACTTCTCTCCACCACACTTTCCGTGGAAAAATACTGCGGTGGCTGTATCTCGCTCTTTGTATAAATCTTCCAATATTCTTCGTACAAATTAAACTCAGGAACAAGGTCAATCAGTTCCATATTGGCCTCCCAATAGGAGCTGAGAGTTCCCACATCCTTCCAATAGCCATTGAATTCATAGGCATACAGGGGCGCGCCATTCTGGTGACAATGTGGAATCACATGCTTTCCAAAGTCCAACGCCGGTTCATCTGCCATTTCAATTAACGCATCCTTCAAGGTCTGCCAATTAAAAATATAGATACCCATACTTGCCAGATTGCTTCTGGGCTGGGCAGGTTTTTCTTCGAACTCTGTAATCCTACGGTTTTCGTCGGTAATCATAATACCGAAACGGCTTGCCTCCTCCATGGGCACAGGCATTACCGCTATGGTCACTTCCGCCCCGTTATTCTTGTGGAAGTCCAGCATCAATTCATAGTCCATCTTATAAATATGGTCTCCGGAGAGAATCAGCACATATTCCGGATGGAAACTTTCCATATATTCGATATTTTGATAAATGGCATTGGCCGTACCGGTATACCATTCGCTGTTTTCACTTTTTTCATAAGGCGGGAGCACTGTCACGCCTCCGATATTACGGTCCAAATCCCAAGGAATACCGATGCCGATATGGGCATTTAGACGCAAAGGACGATACTGGGTTAACACACCCACCGTATCCACACCCGAATTGATACAGTTAGATAGAGGAAAATCAATGATACGGTATTTTCCCCCGAATGCTACCGCCGGTTTTGCCACCTTAGATGTCAACACACCAAGTCTGCTACCCTGTCCACCTGCCAACAACATAGCAATCATTTCTTTTCTAGCCATTCTCTCACCTCTGATTATTTCGTAAACCTAATTTCATATCATTCTGTCACGGGATATCGTACGCCTATATTATACCACAGCAAAAATCAAAACTACAATTGTCTTTTTACCAAATTGCGCTTATAATATATCATAACAACCTGACGAAAAGGATGTGACAACTATGTATAAAATAGATTTTTCCAATCCTTCTTCCATATATTTCGTAGGAATCGGCGGTGTCAGCATGTGCGGACTGGCAGAATTGCTTGCCCACGCCGGTTTCAAGGTGTCCGGTTCCGACCGTGCACCCAGCCCTTTGACCCACCATTTGGAGGAAAAAGGAATTACTGTATTTTATGGACAAAACTATAAAAATATAACTGACGACATAGACTGTGTGGTTTTTACCAGTGCCATTCACCCCGACAACCCGGAGTATATTGCTGCGCACGACAAAAACCTCCCCTGCCTTACCAGAGGCCAGCTTATGGGACAGGTGATGCAGCAGTATCAGAACCCCATTGCCATTAGCGGTACCCATGGCAAAACCACTACCACATCCATGTTAAGTCAGATTCTGCTACAGGCAGACACCGACCCCACCTTATTTATAGGCGGCACCCTTAAATCCATTCAGGGCAATGTACGCATTGGCTCTTCCGGATATTTTGTCACAGAAGCCTGTGAATACACCAACAGTTTTTTGAGTTTTTATCCCCGCATCGGGATGATATTAAATATAGAAGAAGACCATTTGGATTTCTTCAAAGATCTGGATGACATCCGGGCTTCTTTTCACCGGTTTGCCCAGTTACTTCCCGCAGACGGTTTGTTGATCATCAATGCAGACATCCCCGAATATCAGGAAATCACGGCCGATTTACCCTGTCAGGTAATTACATTCAGCGCCCACGGGGATGCCGACTATCACTGTAGTGATATCTCTTATGACCGAATGGGATGTGCAGCATTCACGCTTCATTCCCAGGGGCATGAGGACCGCCAAATCAAGTTGTCCGTGCCCGGAGTACACAATATGGCCAATGCTCTGGCAGCCATTGCCACCGCAGACTTTTTGGAAATTCCCACAGCGCATACACAGGCAGCATTGCTTTCTTTTGCCGGCCCCGACAGACGCTTCGAATACAAGGGCACCATCGGAGGCCTCACAGTCATCGATGACTATGCCCACCATCCCACAGAAATCAAATCCTGTCTGGAAGCGGCAAATGGCATTGCTCATAACACCCTATGGTGCATATTCCAACCTCACACCTACACCCGCACCAAATCCTTCCTCAAGGAGTTCGCTCAGGCGCTGTCCCTGGCTGACCGTGTAGTATTGGCAGACATTTATGCTGCCAGAGAAACCAACACGCTTGGTATCAGCAGCGAGGATTTGCAGAAGGAAATACTCAAATTGGGTAAAAAATGTGATTATTTCCCAAGTTTTGATGAAATAGAAAACTTCTTATTGGAAAATTGCACAAAAGGCGATTTGTTGATAACTATGGGCGCCGGAGATGTCCATAAAATCGGGGAAAATCTTCTCGGAATTTAGTTGTCCACATTATCCACAGGAAAAAATTGGTTTTTATCGATTTTTGTCTGTGGATATTTTTTTGTTTTCTGTGGATAAGTATTACCTGCCAAAAATCGCCAAAACTCCCTGTTTCTGCGTCTTTTGAAAAACGGATTTTATGTTATCCACATTATCCACAATATCCACAATTTTCCACAAAAAACGGAAGAAAAATTCTTTGGTAAATATTCGTAAATTTGCCTATATCATTTTAAAAATCACTGTGCTATACTTGCACTACTGTTCTTATATCTAGGCAGATTATGTTAGGAAGCGAAGTACCAACCATGACCCACTTTAATATTTACAAAAATTCAAACTCTGTGGATTCCACAGCAATTTCCAATCTTTTTATCGACGAATATATGACCGGTGCCAACGATGCACAACTGAAGGTATATCTGTACCTTCTTAGAATGATGAGTACACACGAGGCTACCAGTGTCTCCGATATTGCGGACAAATTCAACCACACAGAGAAGGAAGTACTTCGCGCTTTGAAATATTGGGAGAAGCAAGGGCTACTGTCTTTAGATTTCGATGCCAATAAGAATCTTTGTGGCATTAACATCGTGGACATCTCTGTCCGCGGCAGGAAGCCTATGGCTACCGCCATTGTGCCCACCCTGGTAAGCCCCGCTCACACTCCTTCCCTGCGGACAGTATCCCTGGTTCAGCCTTTGGCGGAGGAAGAAGTGGAAGAGGAAGTGGCAGAGGAAGAAACAGATCCTTACGCAAAACCCACCTATACTGCAGCACAATTAAAAAGCTTCAAAGAGCAGGAGAACACAGCATAGCTTTTCTTTATTGCAGAATCCTATTTGGGCAAACCTTTGACACCGGCCGAGATGAAAAGCATTCTCTATTTCACCGATGTCCTGAGTTTTTCCGATGATTTGATAGACTATCTGATACAGTACTGTGTAGACCGGGGCAAAAAAGATTTCCGCTACATCGAGAAGGTCGCTATCAGTTGGGCTACCGCAGGTATTACCACACCCAAGCAGGCACAGAAAACCGCCGCAAAATACGACCAGAATGTATACACGATTATGAATGGCCTGGGCAAGTCCGGCTCCCCCACCTCCAAAGAAATGGAATATATCTCCCGTTGGACCAAGGAATACGGCTTCCCCACAGATGTGATTCTGGAGGCCTGCGGACGCACCGTTTTGGCCACGGACAAACAGCGTTTTGCGTATGCAGAAAAGATTCTCAGCAATTGGCACGAACAAAAGGTACACCACAAATCCGACATTGAAAAAATGGACGATTTACATAGGCAACAGCGAAAACCCGCTTCTGCCGCTCCTACCAAAAGCACCAATCGCTTTAATCAATTTGCCCAGAATACATACGACTTTACCCTATTGGAAGAAGAGCTCCTGAGCAACTGATTGAGAACCATCCAAAGTTTGAGTACACCACGGACGATAGACAAATCACAGAAAGGACAGCGCCATGGCTTTGACCAATTCCCAATACGATAGCATTATAAAGCAGTACCAGCAGACTCAAGCGGCCAATCGCATGGCTCTTTTAGACAGAAAGCAGGAAGTTTATTCCCGCATTCCCACCTTTCAGGAATTAGAGAATACTGTCAGCGGCCTTTCCGTCGCATACACCAGATATCTCCTTTCCGACCAGGCAGACCTGGCATCCCAAACCCGGGACAAATTAGCTGATACCAAACAGGAAAAAATCAACCTTTTGATTTCCAACGGCTATCCCGCTGACTATTTAGAGCCCATCTATACCTGCCCCCACTGCCAAGACACCGGATATATCTCACTTTCCACAGGCGAAAAAAATAAATGCCATTGCTTCCTGCAACAGGAACTCAGTATCCTGTACAAGCAATCCAACATTCAGGAAATGCTTGCCACAGAGAACTTTTCCACCCTCTCAGAACGCTTCTACGAGGGAGAAGATTTGGTGCGTTTCCGGAATGCTGTCGATATCTGCAAAAATTTTGTAAAAAACTTCAATCAACCCTACCAAAATCTCTTCTTTTATGGTACAGTAGGTACTGGAAAAAGTTTTTTGTCCGGATGTGTGGCAGCAGAGCTAATCAAGCAGGGCAAATCTGTCATATATTTCAGTGCTTCCGCACTATTTGACACCCTGGCCGACTACTCCTTCCACGGCAAGTCAAGAGAAGGGTCTAACAATCCTTTTGAGGACATTTATCATTGCGATCTGTTAATTATCGATGACTTGGGAACCGAGATAACAAACAACTTTGTTACCACGCAATTATTTGCCTGTCTGAACGAGCGTCATCTGGCAAAAAAATCTACCATCATTTCTACCAATATCAATCTGGAAGAATTGCGGGACCGTTATTCTGAGAGAATCTTCTCCAGAATTATGAGCAACTATCACTTATGCAAACTTTCAGGACCTGATATCCGCATTATGAAAAGACGAATGGCAAACACCGATGCCGATTGATGCAATTGCATCAAACATAAAAAGGTGTTAAAAATACACTTCTTAACAGAAAGGATAATCTCATGGGTAACCGCGAAGAAAAAAGAAATTTGGAAACCATTCCTGTTGGCTCTTTGGGAATGATAGCTCTGGAAGGCTGTAAGATTCTGGGCGAAAAAGTAGACAAGTATCTTGTGAAATGGAGGGCAGAGCGAGAAAGCGAGCACAAAGACTCCCTTGCATTTGCAGGTTATCAGCGCGACAGCTACATGCTGGGTGCAAAAGTACCCCGTTTCGGCTCCGGTGAAGCGAAGGGTATGATTTTGGAATCCGTGAGAGGCACGGACCTTTACCTGCTGGTAGATGTCTGCAACTATTCCTTGACATATTCCTTAAGTGGACACGAGAACCATATGTCACCCGATGATCACTACCAGGATTTGAAGCGCATTATTGCTGCCGTAGGCGGTAAGGCAAGACGTATCACCGTGATTATGCCCTTCCTTTATGAAGGACGTCAGCACCGCAGAACAGCAAGAGAATCCTTGGACTGTGCATTAGCGCTGCAGGAATTGGTACAGATGGGTGTGGACAATATCATCACCTTCGATGCACATGACCCCCGTGTACAGAATGCAATTCCTCTGCACGGCTTCGAAACAGTACAGCCCGTATATCAGTTCATAAAAGGATTATTGAAAAACGAAAAGAATTTGACCATTGATTCCGACCACATGATGGTGATCAGCCCCGATGAAGGTGGTATGGGACGTGCAATCTACATTGCCAATGTGCTTGGTCTGGATATGGGTATGTTCTATAAGAGACGTGATTACACCACCATCGTAAACGGACGCAATCCCATCGTTGCACACGAATTCTTGGGCAGCAACGTGGAGGGCAAGGATATGATTATCGTTGACGATATGATCTCCTCCGGTGAGAGTATGTTGGAAGTTGCCGCAGAACTGAAGAAGCGCAAAGCCAACAAGATTTTCATCTTCTCCACCTTCGGTCTGTTCACCAATGGTTTGGATAAATTTGATAAGGCCTATGAAAGCGGCATGTTTGACAGAGTGCTGACCACCAACCTGATTTACCAGACTCCCGAACTATTGAACAGAGAATGGTATATCAACTGTGATATGAGTAAATATATCGCATACATCATCGATACACTGAATCACGATTCCTCCATCAACGACTTGTTGAATCCTAACGAGAGAATCCAGAACATTGTTGCAAGATACAAAAGGGGCGAGCTGTAAAGCTGCCCCTTTTTGGGAGTTGTAAATGAAGAATAACCGAGCACTCAGAAAATATAATGTAGCATCTCTTGTTTTGGTAAGTGCCATGACCGCTATAATGTGTCTGATTTGCCCCATCATGGTAAGTCTGCCCATCAGTCCGATTCCCTTTTCTCTGGGCACATTGGCAGTCCCCTTTGCCGTGACATTACTGGGGACGAAAAAAGGGACCATCTGCGTACTAATGTATATTTTGCTGGGCGCTGTTGGGCTCCCCGTATATGCCGGATTTATGTCCGGTTTCGGCACCTTGCTGGGCTCCACAGGTGGCTATATTGTAGGATATATCCCTTTTGCCGTCATTTATGGTTTTTTCACTGAAAAAGGAAAAAACAGATGGTGTCCCACCTTCCTTGGATTGCTTCTGGGAACGGTGTCCTGTTATGTGACAGGTTGTTTGTGGCTTGCCTTTCATCATGCGTTAACCCTCAAAGAGGTGCTGGTGGTGGGCGTCCTCCCCTACCTGGTAGGAGACATCATAAAGCTTATCATTGCCCTGCTGTTAGGACGGCAGTTAAAAACCAGATTAGCACGGGCGTTATAAGATATCCGGTCAGTTCGAAACCATCCTGACCTAAAACAAAACTAAGGAGACAAATAAAATGAACAAAAAAGTACTGTTCCTATCTCACGCGGCAGTGATTGCAGCTGCCTACATCGTATTGACCTTTCTGGCCAATGCCCTTGGACTTGCATCCGGGGTTATTCAAATCCGTTTTTCAGAAAGCCTTACCATTCTTCCTTTTTTCACACCTGCTGCCATCCCGGGATTATTCGTGGGTTGTTTGTTGGCAAATATTTTAACCGGCTGTGCTTTGCCTGACATTATCGTAGGCTCCGTTGCCACTCTTTTGGGCGCCGTCATTACTTACGCATTCCGCAAACAAAAATGGATGGCACCGATTCCACCCATTGTGTTCAATGCCATCCTGATTCCCTTTGTACTATATTATGTTTACAATATGCGCCCCCTGTGGTTTTCTTTTCTTACAGTGACTGTAGGGGAAATTCTTTCTTGCGGAGTCCTTGGCATGCTTTTGCTGCAAGCTCTGCAAAAATATGCCCATCGGCTTTTTAATGACGCATATAGGTAATAAAGGAATTACCGCTTTCCGAAAACCACTTGGTGGCCTCATTTTTGGATATTTTATATAGACTACCTTTGGACGGATCCATCACCACTACCTGTGTCTCATTAAATCCGGTAAGCACTACCGCTTCTCCACGATTCAATAGAACAAGGATTGGAATATCCATATTGAGGTAGTACATCACTGCATCCAAATTTGTTCCTGACAAATTCAAAACCGTATAATCCGAAAGGTCTTCCTTCATAATCTGCAATGCAGTTTTACCTTGATTCAATCGAACTTCCGATGGCCGTACCAACCCTTCAAACTCAGAAATGGTATCTAAACACACCGCCAGGCTTTTGCCTGGTGTTGTTCTTTCGGGCTCCCGAATAGCCATAATCTGATTCTTGGTCACCAGATTTCCCTTTTTCCAGAGCACCCTTCCCTGCCCGTCAGTCACAGTACCTGCAGTTTCATAAGCCAGTCGAACAGCATTTGCCGGTTCACTGAAAATATCCTGCACCACATCCCTGCCATAGACATAAAATCTATGATCTTCCGGATTCTTCGGCAACGCAAGTTCCCTCTCTCCCTCGTGTGCCACTTCCTTGGGCGTCATCACTGCCAATGTATCTTCGTTGATGGACTGAGATACCTTAATCTGCACATATTCTTTATATCTATCAATCACAGCCACAGCAATCGTATTCTTACCCTGACTATCTTCGTCATTATTCATAATATGATCATCTGCAATCTTCTCGAAAGATCCATTCGGGTTTTTCTTCGCCCGATACAAGGTGATGTGATTATCCACAGCCTTGATGCCGGTCACGTAAATACCTTCCTGTTCATATACCTTCAACACCTGACCATTGGCATCGGTAATGGTCAGCTTGTGCATAGGGTAGAATTTACCACCCGTATGTTCCGTCACAATATCCTCTTTCCACACCACGCCACAAATAATATCCTTATCCATGAACCCTAACGGTACCAATACCTCATTCTCCCCGATCGGTAAATCATAAGATGTATTGGTTTCAAAATGGCACATCTTCACACCGGGCACATCACTACCCTCTTTTACATATTGCCACATACCAATCTCGTGATTTTCAGAAACCATAAATCCGGATTCTTCTGCCTGCTCTAAAATCACTTCAAAGACACGTTCCGTGAGATTGATCCTATATACCCTGTTGTTGAGTAATAGATAAATATCTCCCCCATCGTTCAGGCTGAGCAATTGTTCCATTTCTGCATCCAACATAGCATAGGATTTTTCATAGGGAATAAACAACATTTCTTCCACTGTATTTAAGGCACTTTGAAAGGAATAAAACGCAATACCCATCTGACCCTCGTGGCGTCCTCGATTCATATAGCCATAGACTGCAAACTGTACATCCCCTGTATCTTCTACATTCAGAATGCGGATATTATGATGATTATTTAGGGTTCTGATATCCTGTACCTTTTCCTCATAAAAGCTAAAGAGAAGTCCCAGCTTATTCGCACCGGCGTTGTAAGCAAACAGTCGGTTTGCCACCACAAATGCCAGTTGTTTTCCATCTTCACTTTCTTTTTTTGGAATATCCGTACCCGTAATACCTAACGCAATCTTGTCATTTTGGCACATCTCGCTTCCCACGGGAATCTGTGTGGTGGTGCGCTCATAATCCAACAAATACATTCTATCTGCAGTGTATCTGATATAGAAATACTCCTGTGCCAAATAGTATGTATTTTTTTCTCCTTCTTTACTGCTTACTACATAGTCTACTATCACATTGGCTGTCTGTTTCGAAATTTCTGCCAGACGTACAATGGGCTCTGCCACTTCATTTACCCCCAGCTGATCCCAGGTGATTTGCCTGAAACTACTGTGGATATTTACTTTATGGAAGGAACGGTTATCCTCGATAGAATAATTTGTCTCCAAATATTTGGTCAAATCTTTTGCTGCCATAGGGTCGTAAAGTCTTCTATGAAAATCAGTCACAAACTCTAATTTTTCCCTTGCGTGCAGGCTGTCGCTCCAAACACCTCTAGTGTAGTATCTAACCTCTTTGTCTCCATCGATTTCCAAAACAATCACAAGAGAATAGACTGTATCCTTCTCCAGCAAATCCTTGAGTGTTATTGTTCCCTCAATGGACATACCCACTCTATGGTACTCCGTCACCTCAGAATTTTCTATCAAACGAGTACCGTCCTCGCTACGAACCTCTACACGAATGCCGGATACATTGGCTCCGTAGGTTTGGATTTGGAAATTCACATCGCGATTTTCTCCCAGAATAGTCACAGACTCTCTTTGGAACGCAATTTCCGTAGGCTCTGTATACCCGTACAGTTGGTTGTAAGAAATATCATCTATTTTCATGGTCAGCAAAGGCAGAGATGGAACTTCCATCTCTGTGGTCATATTATCCCGGTTCTTGTTCATGAACTGGTTCGCTATGATGGTTGTAACGAGAAATACCGCTACAAATACCCCTATCTTTACCAACGTTTTTTTCATATAAGCTCCCCTAATGTAGGCTTCACATGCAATTCTTCCATTAACCGTGTCACTTTATCTGTTTTAACAGCAGGGCGCATACCCTCTCTCTTTACACCTCTAATCATCAAATTCTTCGGCGTGTGTTCCATATCAATAAATTCCAGAATTTGCGTGTTATATCCTCGCTCCTCTAATAGATTGGCCCGCAACGCATCCGTAAAAAGAGCCGCCACCCGTTCCTTAATTACGCCATATTTCAAAATCGGCTGCAACATATCGTTTTGAATCTGTCCATTCAATTCGTGGTGACAACAGGGCACTGCCATAATCACTTTGGCTCCCCATTTCACAGCCTTCTCCAGGGCATAATCCGTCGCCTTATCACAGGCGTGAAGACTTACCACCATGTCCACAGAATCCTTGTCCTCACAATCGCTGATATCTCCCTGTCGGAAACTCAGGTTCTTGTAACCAAGTTGCTGTGCCAGAGCATTGCACTTCTTTATCACATCTTCTTTCAGGTCATATCCTACCACTTCAATATCTCTGCCCTGCTGTGTATGCAGATAATGGTACATGGCAAACGTCAGGTAGGACTTCCCGCAGCCAAAATCCACAATCCTGATGGTTCTGTCTGCAGGAAGCTGATCTAAAATATCTTCTATAAACTCCAAATAACGGTTAATCTGTCGAAACTTGTCATATCTTGCCTTGGCGATTTTGCCATCCGGAGTCTGCACACCCAAACCAATCAAAAAGTCCACCGGATGTCCCTCCGGCAGAATATAATGTTTGGTGCGGTTGTGCTCCAAAAGTCCGGTATCCACCCGGCCGGCGCCAGCCGTCGCACCACTCAGTTCGCCACGCTTCGCACCTGCCTTCTTTTTGCTCTTGATGGTAACAGTCCCTTTCTTAGATACCAGCACGGTAATATCCTGCACAGATGTGGAAACCTGCGCCTGACGGAAAACATGTTCCATGAGATACATCACCCTGTCTACCATATCGGATGCTGACTTGTTATCGTGAAATACCTGGGTACCACGATACAGAGTCTCCTGAAAATAAAGTTCTCCTTTTAGGAGCACCGGGCGCACTTTTACCTTGGTTCCGGTCTCAGGGTTCTTGCTGTTGCTTAGAATCATCTGTTGCAACTCTTTCTGTATGCTGTTTTTCAGAAGTTCCCGTAAATTTTCCATCTGTCTTCCTTTGTTATAAACTGTCTGCCACCGTTCTAAAAATATCTTCTGCCCCGTCTCTCACTGTGACGGCGCTTGTATATCTCATTAAATAACAGCACCTGCACTAATTCTTCCGTAGGTGCATCCTCTTCTTCTCTCTGCAAAATCAACAGCATTGTCTTCGCCAATGCTATCAAACTATATCTGTCCGGATACTCATCATAGACGAAACTACCTTCGTAATCCGACCTATCTAACATCTCGGAAATGCGCTTTTGAAATCTGCGTACATCCTTTGGATACATCTGTTGCAAATATTCCATATCCTTGAGCATATCCCGTTCTCTGCCGGGCACCATATACTCCGGGTATGCCATATAAAAGGGCAAGGGGCCCTTCCAGTTAATTCCCTGATAGTCCATACTTCTCTCCACAGCCTTTTTAACAGAATATGCGTCTGCGCCTTTGGCTGTGAATGGAAAAAAGCACGTACCTGTGCTTTTCCTGTAAGTGTATGTAGATTAATAAAAAATATGTCCGCCAATTTGAATCCCCGTAAGGCCCGGAATGGGCGTTCTAAAGAACACACAGGTACCCACATTGGTGATGCCTTTCATGGCTTCTTCTGCCGCCTTGTAACAACTCACCGTGGCCTTATTTGCTGCCATAGCCAGGTCCAAACGGCCGCTGGCCACCGGCGCAAACTGATTTTTCTGATAAATCACTCCGGCAACGGTATCAGGGAACTTGGAACTTAACACACGATTGATCACCACAGCCCCCACAGCCAATTGGCCGACATAGGGTTCGCCGCCCGCTTCACAATAGATCAGATTGGCCAATAGATACAAATCGTTTTCCGCAAAGCTGACCTGGGAAATATCCCGCCAGGTGGCATTTTGCGCCGCTTGGGAAAAGGCCATCTCCTGCGCCAATTTAATCTTTAGCTGAGCCAGAGTGTTCTCCTTTTCACGGATGGCTTTCTCGAACTCCAGTGCTTTCTTTTCCGCCGCCTCTAACTGATCCTTGTACTTGGCAATGGAGCTTTGCGTATCAGCAATCAATTTCGACAATTTATTCCGCTCGTCTTCTGCCAGTGCCTGCAATACCTGGAGCTGGTTTTTTTCTTCCTGCAGTTTGGCTTCCTCTACCTCTATCTGCTGACGGATGGCAATGAAACTCTCCAGTTGGAGCTTGTCGTATGCCATCACCCGTTCGATATAATAGGCCATATTCAACATTTTCGCCATACTACCGGAAGATATCAGTAATTTCAGATAACTGTCATCCTTCCGTTCATACATACAACGAACCTGCGCTTCCATGGTGTCCTTCTGCCACTGTTCTGTGGCTTTGGCTTCCTCCAAGGCTTTCAGGGCTTCCGAAATCTCATCTTCCTTCGCGTGAATCTTGGCTTCTAAATCTGCCAGGTTATCCAACACCTTCTGTCGTTCGGTGTTTAGTTGATTCAATTCCTTCATCAGCTGGTTTTGTTCTCCCTCCAGCGTCTGAATGTTCTGTTGTTCCTGCTGCAACTGTTGCTGCAACGCATTTTTGTCTTTTTGAGTCTGGTCAATCTGGCTTTGGGTGGAAGTGGCATGCACCACAAATGAACCGGATGCTTCACTGAGCGCTCCGGCCATTAGTATCACACTCATTATGGTTGCCGTTACTTTACAGAAACCTCTCCACTTCAACCATCCGCCCTCATCAAACTTTAATATGTATCTGGCGTCCGCTGCCGGAATATGGAATATACTCTATTCCGGCCGCATCGAACATTCTTTTACATGCCACATTTCCGGGAGTACCATTATACTTGTCGCTGTCATACACTACTCTCTTAATGCCCGCCTGAATGATGGCTTTGGCACATTCATTACAGGGGAAAAGAGATACATAAACCGTCGTTCCCTCCAAGGACCCTCCGCGATAATTCAAAATGGCGTTGAGCTCCGCATGGGTAACATAGGGATACTTGGTCTCTGTCTCCTCTCCCTCTCTTGCCCAAGGAAATTCTTCGTCAGAACAGCCTGCCGGAAAACCATTATACCCCATGGAGAGAATTTTGTTATCATCACTGACAATACAAGCACCCACTTGAGTGTTAGGGTCTTTCGACCGCATCCCCGCCAGCTGAGCAACACCCATAAAGTATTCACTCCAGCTGATATAATCCTGTCTTTTGCCGCTCATAATAAACCTTCCTTATTTGGTGCCAAAAATACGGTCGCCTGCGTCACCCAAACCGGGAACAATATAACCATGGTCGTTCAATTTTTCATCCAATGCGCCGATGTACATATCCACATCGGGATGTGCTTCTTCCATTGCTGCCACGCCTTCCGGTGCCGCAATGATACACATGAAATGAATGTTCTTGCATCCCTTATCCTTCAACATCTGGATTGCTGCAATAGAAGATCCTCCGGTTGCCAACATGGGGTCTACCACAAATACTTCTCTGTCTGCGCAGTCAGCAGGCAATTTACAGTAATACTCTACCGGCATCAGGGTCTCGGGATCTCTGTACAAACCGATGTGTCCAATCTTTGCCGCAGGAATCATAGAAAGCATTCCGTCTACCATGCCTAAGCCCGCACGCAGGATAGGTACAATGGCCAATTTCTTGCCGCTGAGCTTCTTTACTGTGGTCTTGCAAATAGGGGTTTCAATCTCTACGTCAGCTAATTTCAAATCGCGGGTTGCCTCATAACAGATGAGCATCGCAATCTCACTGATAGTCTGTCTGAAATCCTTTGTACCTGTGTCTGTTCTGCGGATAAATCCGATTTTGTGCTGGATCAGGGGATGATCCATAACTACTACCTTTGCCATAACTTCCTCCTTTTGGTAAATACATTATTTTATTTTGCTGTTGCTTATTATTTCCGTGCTTATATATTTTCAATCAAATCAATTCTTCTCTGGTGTCTCTCCTCACCGGAAAACGCAGTACTCAGGAACACATCCACAATTTCCATTGCCAGATTCTCACCCACAATTCCTGCTCCCATCGCCAACACATTGGCATCGTTGTGCAGTCTTGTCATTTTTGCCGAGAAAGAATCTCCGCACAGTGCGCAGCGCACGCCTTTGATCTTGTTTGCTGAAATGCTGATGCCGATACCTGTGGTGCAAATAACAATTCCTTTTTCGCACTCACCTGCTGCCACAGCCTGTCCCACTGCATGTCCCATTGCAGGATAATCCACACTGTCCTTGCTGTAACAACCCACGTCCTTCACCTCGTACCCTTGTTTCTTAAGGTGCGCAGATACTTTTTCTTTTAACTCGTATCCACCATGATCACATCCGATTGCTATCATTGTATTCTTCCTTCCTTTTCCCCGTCCGGGATTATTTGCTTCTGTTTGGTTGCCGGCACATCATACGATTTCTTTCTTCGTGGCTCATACCTGCACTAACCTGTGTCCGGCTGCTTTTAACAGGCGGTTCATAATGGCTTGTCCCAAGCCGTCTGTATCAAAACTTTCCGAGTAGATAACGTCTACGCCTGCATCATCAAATTCCCGCAGAACACGGAACAGATTCTTTGCTATGGTCTCCCGATCCTCCCTGGAGCCGATATTTTTTACCACATCTGCCTCATAGACTGCACAGGTTTCTCCCGTGGCGATGACCCCGATACGTTCTCCCTGTTTTCGTCGCATTGTGACGTTCTCATTGATATAGCGGATAACCGTTTCCTGCTCCCCCTCCACGATGAGAAGCTCCGCCTTCGGGGCGTAGTGCCGATATTTCATACCAGGTGCCTTGGGCGCTTCTCCGGTGTCATTTTGCATTGTCGTACGGTCCATCTCCACCTGCCCTAACAATTCTTCCAGCATCTGTCGGGTCACATACCCGGGACGAAGAATTTGAGGTGGTGTTACTGTCAAATCAATAATGGTGGATTCCAATCCTATACCCACGTCACCGCCATCAATAATGGTATCAATCCGTCCGCTCATATCCTCCACCACATATTTGGCCCGGGTAGGGCTTGGTTTCCCGGACAGATTGGCGCTGGGCGCCGCCACATATCCGCCACTGTATTCAATTAGTTTCTGGGCTACCCGATGGGATGGAAATCTCACCGCCACCGTGTTCAGTCCCCCGGTGGTCTGAAGAGGAACAATGTCCGCCTTTTCCATAATCATGGTCAGCGGCCCCGGCCAAAAGGCGTCTGCTATTTTGTATGCCTCCTCCGGCACACGGGCAACGATTTTTTTTAAATCCTCCAGCCTGCAGATATGGACAATCAACGGATTGTCAGAGGGCCTTCCCTTGGCACGGTATATCTTTTCAGAGGAGGCAGGGTTTAAAGCATCTCCGCCCAGGCCATACACCGTTTCTGTGGGAAAAGCCACCAGGCCGCCGCGTCTAATCACTTCACCGGCCTCTCGCAACAGCCTGTCCTCTGCTGCCGTGAGGTTATCTTGTGTAAATTCTATTGTTACGATTTCCGTATCCATGATGGCTACCTTTCGTTTTAGATCTTCTCAATGAGACGAAGAAAACTGTCGCCCTCCCCAATGTACTCTGTGGATACCTCTTCCACACTTACGCCGAAATTGTATTGATCAAATACACCCACCGTGGGGAATCCTGCTCTAAATGCGGTTCCCAGGGCAACTGCAGAATCCTCAAATACCCATGTTTCCTCTCTGGAGGTGCCTAAATACTCCTGGGCTGCAATAAATACATCCGGATGTGATTTCCCTTTGCCTACTTCCGCACAGGAAATAATCTTCGGAATATAATCATCCAATCCAAACCGGTCGAAAATCTCGCGAAGCAAATCCGGCATGGAAGCACTGGCAACACACATTTTAATGCCACGGGATTTCAGGTGGTCCAAGAATTCTTTCACACCCGACTTAAATGTGGCTTCCTGTCGGTATATTTCCACACAAAAGTCGTGCATCAAATTGTAGATTTCCTCCGGAGTTCCAAATCCATACTTGGCATAAATCATTTCGGATGCTTCTACAAAAGTCACCGTACGCACAGCCTTTTGCATGTCCAACTCAGGAAGAAATGCTCTGTCAGAGAGATACTTTTCTCCTAATTTCTCCCAAAATCTATTCCAAAAGAACAGAGAATTAATCAATGTTCCATCCAAATCAAAGATAGCGCCTTTTATGGTCATGCTCTCTTTTCCTCCACAGTAAACCTTATCTTGTATATTATAGCGCAAAAAAACTTCCACTGCAATCATTTGTAGCAGGTTTTCATGTTCCATTTGCTACCTGCAAAAGCGTTTTATCCGCCGTTTAGATATTGCAATATGCCTAAGGTGATTGCCCATGCCATTTTATCCTGGTACTCTGCTGTCCGTAGTTTTTCTGCCTCCTCCCAATTGGACAAAAATCCACACTCTACAATGACAATGGGCACACTGGTTTTCTTCAACAGATAATAACTGTCATTGGCTTTAATCTGCCTTTGATTTCCAATATCTGCATATCTGGTCACCGCATTCTGCAGGCGGGAGGCCAATTTTTGTCCACTGACGCTTCCGGTATAATAAAACACCTGGGCTCCGTGCACAGCCTCCTGGGGAAAACTGTTTTGGTGAATGCTGACGACAGCGTGGGGCCTGTTACTTTCTATCACATCTACACGTCTACGCATATCCTGCACTTTTTGATTCTTCCTCTGACCTTCCTCAGGGACCTGATCATTTTCTCGAGTCAACACCACACGCACATCCGCGGCCTCCAGATATTTTTTTATCCTCCTGACAATCTCCAGGTTGATATGCTTTTCTTCTATGCCATTAATCCCCACCTTGCCCGGGTCCGCACCGCCATGCCCTGCGTCCAGGACAATACATTTTTCTTCTGTTTTCACACTTCCCGACATGGTAACAACTGCCACTTCCCGTCCCACAAAAAAGCTGGAGAACAGGAGCAGTGCCGTCATAATAATTGATAGTATTTGATATTGTCTGTCGCTCAATTTAGCACCCTTTTTTCCAACATATTCCTCTTAATATGTATATTCCGAGTGTTTTAGGGTCATTCCTCACAAAATTTTGCTAATTTTTTGTCTAAAAACAAGAAAAAAGTTGCATTATCTGAATTTTTCTACTAATATAAACAGTAGAGATGAAAATTGAATAATGAGGTTTTTATGGTTATGAATGAAAGAAAGAGCAACAAGAATTTTTTTTCTAAGTTTTTGCTAATCATTGCGATTCTGTGCTTCTTGGCAGCCGGCGCTTTGGCAGTTCTCTACGTACGTGATTATCTCGCTAACAATCAACTGATTGATAGCCTGAAACCCGACGACGGATATGTAGAGGTTCTCCCCGAAACGATGTCGCCCGCCACACCGGATCCCACCTCAGAACCCACGCCCGAACCTACGCCGGAGCCGATAGAACATCCATACAAGGAAGCATTCCTACAGAACGCAGATACCGCAGGATGGATTCAGATTCCCGGCACGGTAATTGATTATCCTATTATGTGGACCCCGGGTGATGAAGAGTATTATCTGTACCGCGGATTCGATAAGAAGAAAAATCAAAATGGTTGTTTGATTCTGGACACCGACAGCAATACCAATCCTCTGTCTACGAACCTAATCATTCACGGTCACAATATGAAATCCGGTGCAATGTTCGGTTCCCTGTTAAAATATGAGGATGTAAATTACTACAACGAGCACAAAAATGTCATACTATATACAGAAGACGTTCAGCGCAACTACGAAATCGTTGCTGTGTTCCGTTCCCAGATTTACAAGACCACCGATCAGGTGTTCAAATTTTACAAATTCTTCAATGCAAATACGCAGGAAGAATTCGACGATTTTTATAACAACATCAAGGCAATGTCCTTGTACGACACCGGTGTAACAGCCGAGTTCGGCGACAACTTTATTACCCTCGCCACATGTACCTATCATGTGACCAACGGAAGATTTGTTGTCGTAGCCAAAGAAGTGAGCCAGGGTGACACATATCTACCCATAACTCAATAGAGCAAGTAAAATCAAGGAGGTTTTTTTCATGAAAAGAATCAAAGCAATTGTAACACTGTTTGCTGTACTCGCAATGTTCTTGTTGCCCACAGCAGGACTGACCGCTGAGGCATCCAACCCTGTTACCTACTCTGTAAAGTGCTTAGGTAATGAATGGCGCTATCAGGCAAACACTTCCAAGTTCGATGAAGGCTATCCTCACAGAGAAGTATACTATATGCTTCAGGAAATGAAGGACGGCGATATCGTTGTTGTTTACAGCGAATCCGACAGCGCACCTGATTTGAATTTGGGAAGCATCAAGTTGTCCAACTTAACTGTTGTTACCACCGCAAAGCATACCATTATCTTCTCCGGTGATATTACAGACGCATTCATCTTGGGCAACACTTCCGTATCCCTTAACTGTAACGTAACAAACGGCCATGTATATGATCCCGCTGTAGCAAGCTTCAACGGAAATGTACAGAACCTGACCCTTTACAAAGATGGTCACGATGCTCACACCAACATCAGCTGTTCCGGTGTTGTTAACCAGTATCGTCTTGCTTCCATGGATGGCAGCTATACCTACTTCCAGATTTATAACTTCCAGGAAGGTAAATTCCAAGTTATGAACGGTAATGTAACCACTCCTGATTGGGCATTCTCTTGGAACGCACCTGCTATGCCCGCTCCTACACAGGCTCCCGCAGCAGCTCCTGCTCCTCAGCAGCCCGCTCCTCAGCAGCCTGCAGGTCAGTATGACAGTGTTCCTAAGACCGGTGACAGCAGCATGATGTTCGCACTTCTCAGTGCGGCTTCTCTTTGCATGGCTGGCAGCTTCACATTGAAGAAAAAAGCAAACTAATTATAATTGATTTACACTATATTGATTATGAGGGTTTTCCCTTAAATAAAAAGAGAGACGCTTTCGAATGAAAGCGTCTCTCATCTTTTTGTAATTATTCTTCTTCGATAGCACCTACGGGGCACTGACCTGCACATGCACCACAGCTAATGCACTTATCTGCGTCGATTTCGAATTTTCCATCGCCCATGCTGATAGCGCCTACAGGACACTGTGCTTCACAAGCACCACATGCTATGCAAGAATCGTTAATAACAAATGCCATAGTCTAATCCTCCTTTTGTATACAAAGCAAATCGATTACGTTTATTGTAATATAATCCAAGATTGAATACAAGAGAGAAATTGTGGAATTCCTGATTTTTCTAAATATTTCCTTATTCCACAGTCTCTTCTGCTCTTCTGGCGCGTATTCCATCCAAAATTGCTTTCTTTTTGTCTAATAATAATTCCTTATCCATTGGCGGAACACCTTTCAACACATATTCCAGACCCAGCGCCTCGTATTTCTTTTCTCCCATAGTGTGGTAGGGCAATACGTCCAAGGCCTTCAAATTGTGAAACGCTCCTATAAAATATCCCAAGTCATATAAATACTTTTCATCATCTGTAAGCCCGGGAACAACCACGTGACGGATCCACATATCCACATTCTTTTCATTCAGATATTCTGCAAACTTCAGAATGTTTGTATTGGGCTGCTTGGTAAGCTCCCTGTGCTTGTCCGGATCAATATGCTTAATGTCCAGCATTACCAAATCAGTCAAAGGCATTAGGCGATCCAATTTTGCCATCCAGTCCGGATTGCCGGGATTGAACATAATGCCGGAACTGTCAATACAGGTGTGGATCCCCCTTTCCTTAGCCAGTGTAAACAATTCAATCAAAAAGTCTACCTGCATCAGGGGTTCGCCGCCGGTAACCGTGATGCCGCCACCGTTCGAATAAAAGGGTTTATTTCTTTCGTACTGTTCTATAATATAGGCCGGTTCCATCATCTCCCCACCTTTGAGATCCCAGGTGTCCGGATTATGACAATAAGCACAGCGCATGGGACAACCTTGGGTAAATACCACAAAGCGGGTGCCGGGACCGTCTACTGTTCCAAAACTTTCCAACGAATGAATTCTACCTTGCATAATTTAAATCCTTTCAAAAAAATGCGGGAAGAAAACTTCCCGCATTTGGCTAAAACTAATTTGAACCGAGATTAGATGGACTCGTGGAAGGTACGAGAAATAACATCTGCCTGCTGTTCGGGAGTCAACTTGATGAAGTTAACTGCGTATCCGGATACACGGATGGTCAGCTGGGGATAGTTCTCGGGATGCTGCTGAGCGTCCAACAGAGTCTCTCTATTCAATACGTTTACGTTCAAGTGATGGCCGCCCTTCTGGCTATATCCATCTAACAAGTTTACAAGATTATCAACCTGTGCGGAATTAACTGTCATGATTTTATCCTCCTTGATTTAATGTTTTATTTATAGATTACTTAAAGTCATCTAAACCTTGTTCCAGGGTGGGGACACTACAAGCCAGTGGAGTTCTGGAACAATCTGTGCATCCAAGAGTTTGTACCTCTTTGGACTTGTCGGCATCATCGGTACATTCCACATTGATATGGCCTACACCATCCGTCATGCCCGCATCCAACATTTTCACCAAGTCGTCAATCATCATCTTCTGATCCATAGTGTCTCCTCCTTTCAGGAATTTTATTTAGAATTATTTGTTCAAATCCAACTCGATGTCGCCAGCGAAGATCTGGTCTTCCTTACCAAGAGCACCGGGAATAATGGTGAAGGTATTGGAGATACCGTCCTGAGCATCTACGAAAGGAAGCTTAGAAACGGAAGACAAACTTGCTACTGCACCATGAGTATCACGACCGTGCATAGGGTTAGCACCGGGAGCGAAAGGCTGACCTTTCTTACGTCCGTCAGGGGTGTTACCTGTTGCCTTACCATAAGTTACGTTAGAAGTAATGGTAAGAATGGAAGTGGTAGGAATACCATTTCTGTAGGTGTGATGTCTTCTGATAGCGGTCATGAACTTATGAACGATATCCTGTGCGATAGAGTCTACGCGGTCATCATCGTTACCATATTTAGGGAAGTCACCGGTGGTCTTGAAGTCAACGATTACGCCGTCTTCGTCACGAACAACTTCTACCTTAGCATACTTAATAGCGGACAGGGAGTCAGCTACGATGGAGAGACCTGCAATACCGGTTGCGAAGTATCTCTTAACATCCTTATC
>CAJGCP010000010.1 GCA_904501885.1 uncultured Acetatifactor sp.
ACTACCAAGGAGATGTATCGAAGTGGTCGTAACGAGAACGACTCGAAATCGTTTTGTCGGTGTTGAGCCGGCACGTGGGTTCGAATCCCACCATCTCCGCTAAGATAAAAGCCAGTGGCGTAAATAGCCGCTGGCTTTTGTCGCCTAAATATAAGGAGGAAAATCAATGATATACCTAACCGGAGACACCCACGGAGACTTTGAAAGATACTTAGAATTCACAAACAAGATTAATCCCACCGATAATGACGTGATGATTGTTCTTGGTGATGCCGGATTAAATTATTACGGCGACGATAGAGATACCTACCGCAAGCAGTTTGTAAATAATTTTCCTTTTACTACTTTCTGTATCCACGGGAATCACGAAATGCGTCCCTTTGATATAACGAGTTATAAGTTCAAAGAGTTTTGCGGGGGAAAAGTCTGGTTCGAAGAGGAATATCCGAATCTCCTATTTGCAAAAGATGGGGAAATATTTAATTTTGGTGGACTTTCCTGTATCGTCATTGGCGGAGCCTACAGTGTAGATAAGTACTACCGCCTTGCCCGCGGTTGGAACTGGTTTGAAAACGAACAGCCTTCTGCAGAAATCAAGGAATATGTCGAAAAGCAACTCGCTTCTCACAATAACAAAATTGACATTGTGCTATCACACACCTGCCCTCTAAAATATGAACCCACCGAGGTTTTCTTGCCGATGATCGAGCAAAGCACAGTAGACAACTCAACAGAACGGTGGCTGGATACCATTGAAGAGAAAATAGCATATTCCAAATGGTATTGTGGACATTATCATACAATTAAGAAAATTGATAAGATGCAGTTTATGTTTGAGGACATAGACATATTAAAGATTTCTTGACTTTCGAACATATGTTTGTTATTATAATGATAGGTGCTACCATAACGGTAGGCGGTTAGTCCTTCTTCCAGAGGACTGTGACCTCTGTTTACATAGAAATCCATTTTTGGAAATCTCAAAATGGAGGTATTGCTCATGTTAACCATCGAAGGCTTGATTGCTGTTATTAGCTTATGTGCTACTTTCTTCAGTCTTGGCTATTCGCATGGTCGAAATAGCAAGACACAAAAATAACCGCCCTGTCCTGAGAAAACCTGGCGGTCATTTTGATCATCACTTTTATTAGGGCTAACCGTCTATCGGTAGCACTTTTTACATAATTATAGTACCATTTAACCACTAATATGTCAAATATTTTCACTCTTTAATTGTTTTTCACAAAACTCCTTAAAGTCCGGCGTCTTCCATGATTTGTTATAGCCACCAAAACCTTGGTCATGGGGTGCGATATAATCGGGGAGATTGTCGCACTCCGTGAGGGCTTCACGAATGGCTTGTAAGTATTTGTAACCAAACTTGTGGCTGGGTGCCACGAAGTGACCCTCGTCCCACTCGTTCCAGTTGTCAATCATGATAATCTTTCTTGCCCAAGAATCCTCCGGCGTATTGTCGGAGATTTGTTTCATTCTGCGAAGGACTTCTCGGTACTTTTCAGGGCTCAGATACCAGATGTTTGCTTCTTCTCTAAATCGATATCCCAAGTCATTCCACTTCTGGCTGAATCTAGGTGTGGGATCAGAGAAGCAGGATGCGGTGGCCACGAATTTCGTGGGGTCGAAGGCCATGTTCTTTTCCAGTTTTCCACATTGCTGATTCATAATATCCTCTTCGTCAGGATAAAAATCGTAAGGGGAATTATATCCGGCATTATATCCAAATCTGAAATCATAGCCTCTGGCCATCATATCATCGAACACTTCTTTTTCGGGTGTAATATTGCAAACCGCGAAGGTCATGCCGTCGAAGCCGAATTTCTTGGCATATTCACGGCAGGCATCAAAGGTTCGCTTCTGACTTTCCGCGCTTTCGAAACACTCGTTGAGGCGGAACTGGGCCCACACAAAAAGCACGGGCTTGTTGTCAATGACCAGATAATTGTCCCTCTTAAAATAGTTTTCCATCCAGAAGGGCATCAGGTTTTCCACCATGTCCTTTTCATCGGTACCGCACCAGCGAGGAGACGCCTCGAACATGATGGCAAATTTCATCATATCCTGATATTTAGCGTTGAAAAATGCTTCGTGAATGCCGTGGGCACATCTCAAATAGTCCATTTGAATGGGCTTGCCCAGATATTCCGGATAGCGATACCAACAATAGATAAAGCAGTTGATGCCATGCTCCAATGCCCATTTGATTTCCCAGTCACAGACTTCCGGGTTTTCCTCATCATAGTAACCCATCAGAGGGGTTCTGTCCGGGTACTCTTCTGCCAAATCATTGAATCCTTCGTGGATGCCTGCTGCCCCCTTTTTCCATGCCGCATAGTAATGGGCTGCCACGATACGGTCAGAGGTGGCGGGCTCAGGCTTAGGTACATAGGAATTAAGTTTTACATTATACATGATGCCAATCCTTTCTTGTCTTATAATATACTTCTTGTCCTACAATGTTCGTTTTATCTCACAATCACATATTCAATGCCGAGAATCTCTGCAATCTTGGCGAGGGTATCCGCATGGTGCCCTACACCCAATGCGTAATGGTGGGTAGGGCCTTCCATCACCCACTTCTTCACAAATTCCTTGGTGGTGGGAGCAAAGAAGCCGCGGGTATTGGTGTTACCGGTAGGAGGGATGGGCCCTTCCTTGGAAATACCTTCTCCAATCACGAATTTGAATTTGTTCTCTGCCGTCTGGGTAATGCCCAGCATGGTGATAGGACCTTCTTTAATCTTAAACTCCACACTGGCACCACTGCCGGGTTTGCCGTGGTATTTCTTCAGGCTACGAAGCACCGGCTTGCCCTCTGCAATTGCCAAATGATGAGGACCATCGTGTCCTACCAGAATAAAATCCTCCGCGAAATCAAAGGGATGGAACTCTGCAAAACTTCCGCCGATATTCAATCGGTCCATAATTAACATGGCAATACAGGTCTTGATATCATATTCACCACACATAGGGATGCCCTGCGCATTTAAGATAGAGTTACCCACAATAAAGGTGGTTGCCACTTTTCTGTGCAGGCTGTCTGCACCACCCTCATAGTAGTAAGCCAAACCGGTGAGGTTGTATTTTTCTACGAATTTATCCAACGCCACTGCAGATTTTGCCGCTTGGTATTTATCTGCATCTGTCAGTTTAGATGTGACCGGGTCAGATTTAGGCTCCGGCATATCAAACTCTTCATCGATGACGCGAATCTTTGCCTGAATTTCCTCTTCTGTCACTTCATTATATAATTCCAATACATCATCCACTTCCAAAAGGGGCACATGAAGGCCAAATGCTGCAGAAATCGCCGTGGGATCCGCATGCATATCGTACATGGCTTCCATGGTGTGACCCATGAGACCCATTCTGGCGCCTCTCAAATCGTGCAGCACCTTAGCAATATCGCACCACTTTGCAATCTCCTTCTTGGCCTCTTCGTCCCCATACAGGGTACCGATAATACAGTCGCTGATCTTCTTGCCTAAACGATTGGCCACACCGATAAACTCGGGCACAGAACAGATATTGTCGTTTTCCAACTGCATAAAGGTATTTGCCTTGGTATAGTCCAGTGCCGCTCTGGGCTGTAACGCCACCAGTACCATAGGACGATTTACTTCTCTGATGATAGGTGCAAACACGCTGGATGTGGCGTAAGTAATCATGTTGCAGAAAATCAAATCCACATTAGCCGCCTGCATCTGTTGCGCTGCCGCATATGCTTTTTCTGAAGTGTCAATCATACCAAAGTCAATGATTTCCACTTCATTCTCTGCTGTCATATCACACAAATCCTTGTGATATCCACACAGATTTTCATATAAGCCTTCAAATTGGTCGAAGTAGGTAGCGTGAGCCACGGCAAACACACCGACACGGGCCGTCCGTTTTTTCTTTCTTTCAATCATCTTCGTCTCTCCTTACCATCTGCAAGGGCATTTCTGTCCTGCATTCACATATATCGCACTTTATATCTTGGTTTTATCATTTCCACATGCTATAATCAAGGTGCAAATCAAACAAAAATTTGTGTAAAACAAAGATTCGGAGGCGCTATGCTGTTTTCAGAGATTACTCCCTTTGTCAGATACGCAAGATATCTGAATTTAAGTGGAAATTCCTATTATGATGAAGTTGTAGGACTGGATGCCCGCCTTTTCTACTGTATAAATGGGTATAGTAAAATAAAGATTTCTGATACAGAGTACGAAATGTCCACCGGAGATTTGCTCATTATCTGTGCTGGAATCCCCTATCATATTCTGACGCCGGAGCATTCTGTAAGCTATATCGCCATCAATTTTGACTATAGTCAAAATGCTGCCCGACAAACGATTCCCATCAAGCCTGTTTTACCGGAGGAGTTCAAAAAATGCCTTCTGGTGGATAAGACCATAGTGGAAGAGCCTGCCATTTTGCAGGATATCCTTTATGTAAAAAATTTTGAAGCATTGCAAAAGAGATTGTCTTTACTGGTGCGGGAATACACGCAGAAGCTTTTGTACCATGAGCAAAAATGCAGCCACCTGCTGGCGGAATGCATTACGGACTGTCTGCGGTATCGGGAACTGGGGAGCACTTCTTTAGAAAAGGAATCCTCCCACCGAATCCTTGCCTATATCCATGAACACTATGCCGAGAATCTGACCAACCATTCCGTAGGTCAAGAATTCGGCTATCACGCCAATTATGTCAGCGCTTTGATGAAGCGGATTACAGGCATGCCCCTTCATCGGTATGTCATTCACATCCGACTGATGAATGCGGCCAGCTTATTGGAAAACACCAATTTAAGCATTGGCGAAATTGCCCTTGCCTGTGGTTTTTGCGACATAGCTTATTTTTCCGGCTATTTCAAAAAACATTTTGGTATCACCCCATCCCATTATAGAAATGTATAAGAAAAGAAACGCATAGAATTGGCATAACAGGCGATACTTTTGAATATGAGACAATTCAAAATTTTTCGCAAAAAAAACATAACAGGAGACACGCAATGAAAATCTTATTTTATGACACAAAAAAGTATGACCGCCAGAGTTTTCAACTGGCATTGAGGCACTTCCCTGATATCAACATAGACTTCACCTCTTCTGATTTAGATCCCATCACCGCCTCCCTGGCACAGGGGTACGATGCGGTATGTGCCTTTGTCAGTTCCGATGTGGGGACGAGAACTTTGGAAATATTACACCAAATGGGCGTTGGATTGGTGCTGATGCGCTGCGCCGGATTTAACAATGTGGATATGGAAGCCGCTACGCAATATGGTATTCAGGTAATGCGTGTGCCCGGTTACTCTCCCGAGGCTGTGGCAGAGCACGCCATGGCACTGGCGCTGGCCTGCAACCGTCGCATTCACAAAGCCTACGTACGTGTGCGAGAAAATGATTTCAGTCTAAATGGCCTCATGGGCATGAATTTCTACCGGAAAACTGCCGGCATCATCGGCACCGGAAAAATCGGCGCAGCCATGTGCCGCATCTGCCATGGCTTTGGTATGCGGGTGATTGCTTATGATATTTACGAAAACCCCGACTTAAAAGACATTGTGCAATATGTATCTCTTGACACACTGCTTTCTGACAGTGATGTCATTTCTTTGCACTGTCCCCTGATGGATTCCACCCATCACATGATAAATAAAAACACCATCTCCCAAATGAAAGATGGTGTGATTTTCGTCAATACTTCCCGCGGTGCTCTGGTGAAAACCCAGGATTTGATTGATGGTATTCGTATGCATAAATTTGCCAGTGTGGGATTAGATGTCTACGAGGAAGAAACGGACAATGTTTTTGAGGACCGTTCCGATGAAATCCTAGAGCATTCCACCACTGCCAGATTACTGTCCTTCCCCAATGTAGTGATTACCTCCCACCAGGGATTTTTTACTCAGGAAGCGCTGGAAGCTATCGCTCATACCACGCTGCAGAATGCCATGGACTATCGCGATGGTGTAGAAAAACCCTTTTAATTATCTTTCACCAGATTGTTGATCCAGGAGCCTTTTTTTACAAACCAAAAGCCAACAAATGACTTTAGCATGTCCCCCATCTGACAAAGACAGTACAGCATCGGTAAAGTCAAACTTGTATATCGGCTGAGAATAAATGCAAAGGGAATATTGAATCCCCATAAAACACCGCTGTCAAACACAAAGGTGATACCTGTTTTGCCGCCTGTACGAAGGGTAAAATAACAAGCATGGCAAAATCCGTAAAACGGCATAAAAAACGCCATAATATACAAAATTGAGGTGGCCAGACCTTTGACCGTATCAGAGGTTTGGTAAATTTCCGGAAACAGGGGTGCTAACACCACCATCACCATGCCAATCAACACACAAGAAAATACAGAAAATGCAATCAGTTTCGTATCATGGTCCCTTGCTTCTGTTAATTTTCCTGCGCCCAACAACTGTCCTACAATAATGGAAATCGCCGTACCCATTGCCATATATACAATACTGCACAGATTAAATATGGTGGTAGAAATATTGACCGCTGCCACCGCATCCAATCCCCTGGTGGAATAGCATTGATTCATCATGGCCATGCCGGAACCCCACAAAATCTCATTTATCATAATGGGGATTCCTGTTTTCACAATGCTGGTCGCAAGACCTGTAGGAACACGCATCGTCCGATATACACCCACGATAAAGGGCATCTTTTCCGTATTTCTATGTGTCCACCAGATGATAAAGAACATCTGGACAAATCTTGACAACGCAGTGGCCGCTGCCGCACCCACAACACCCCATTTCGGGAAACCAAATTTTCCATAAATGAGCAGATAATTAAATACCAGGTTCACGCACACCGCCATCACACTGGCGATCATAGGAATTTTTGTCTCACCGCATTCTCTCAGCGCACTGGCATAGGCTTCACCAATCGCAAACGGTAATAGCCCCACCAACATTATCATCAAATACTGTTTGCCAAAACCAAGGGTGGCCGCCAATGCTTCCGCATTTCCTTCCCCGTGTAAAAACAACAAAATCAATGGTTCTCCCCATAACAAAAGGACTGTGACGCCCACAGTCACACAGATCATACTGATAATTATGCGGAGGCGGAAAGTGTCTTGAATGCCTTTCACATTTTTACTTCCAAAAAATTGAGCACCGAAAATACCGGTGGCCGCATTCACGCCAAAGACCGCCAGATTAAATACAAAGATAATCTGATTCACAATGGCAATACCGGACATCTGCTCAGTGCCGATACGTCCCACCATAATATTGTCCAATAAATTGACAAAGGTGGTAATGCCGTTCTGAATCATTACCGGCAAGGCCACCGCAAGTACCATTTTATAAAATTGTTTGTCTCCAATTAATTTCTTCCAAATCGACATACAAATCTCCCGTGCACAAACTCCTGCTATTCTACACCACGAAGCACGACCTTGTCCACATATTTTCTCATAATAGAAGCTATGTCCTCCAATTCCCCACGGGTATATTCTTCACACATATGAGGAGAAAGCACATTGTCGCTATGCTTATAACTTTGGATATAGTAGGCTGTACTACCTGCCAACCACGCTCCAATTATCTCAAATTCTTCCGTAGCATGAATTCCTTTCACCACTGTGGTGCGGAATTCATAGGGGATTTTACCCTCTTTCAGAAATTCCACGGTCTGCTTGACAGGCTTTAAGTCAATCCCCGGCACACCCGTGGCAAGAGCATAATTTTCAGGCGACGCCTTGATGTCCATAGCCACATAATCCAAAAGCCCTTGTTCAATCAACTGCTCCACCACATCAGGACGGAATCCATTGGTATCCAGTTTCACCAGATACCCTAACTCTTTTACCTTCCGTATAAACTCTGTCAAGTCTGACTGTAGCGTAGGCTCGCCTCCGGTGATGCATACGCCTTGTAGCATACCCTTTCTTTTCCTCAGATGGGTAAAAACTTCCTCTTCTGAAATCGTGGGCACATCCTCTCCCGGACAGAGTAATTCGCTATTATGACAAAAAGGGCATCGAAAATTACAGCCACCGGTAAAAACGGTCGCCGCCAAATGCTCCGGATAATCCAACAATGTAAGTTTTTGAAATCCGTGAATTCTCATTTCCCGCCCTTTCTCCTTCCGCGCGTGATTTCGCATCGGAAAAGTACATTTGATTCTATTTACATTTTGCAATTTTGTATTATACTTTAGTTAATATGACAAAAACAAAGGAAGGCACTCCATGGCACTGATCAAAAGCATCTCCGAAAAATATATGAAGGAAGCCTTGAAACAGGCAAAGAAGGCATACGCCTTAGGCGAGGTACCCATCGGTTGTGTGATTGTATATCAGGACAAAATCATTGGTCGCGGCTACAATCGGCGCAACACCGACAAAAACACCCTAGCTCATGCCGAAATTACTGCCATTAACAAAGCCAGCAAAAAAATCGGCGATTGGCGTTTGGAAGAATGCACCCTTTATGTCACCTTGGAACCCTGTCAAATGTGTGCCGGTGCCATTGTCCAAGCACGCATTCCCCAAGTGGTCATGGGCTGTATGAATCCCAAGGCCGGATGTGCCGGCTCTGTATTAAACATTCTTGAAATGCCTGAATTTAACCATCAGGTGAATGTAACCCGCGGCATTATGGAACAGGAATGCAGCGATATGCTGAAAACTTTTTTTACCGAACTGCGCCTCCGCAACAAGGCAGAAAAAGAAGCTAATGCTTTGTAATCTTATATAGTTCCTCGGTGGCAAGTCTTGTTTTTGCCACCACATCACCACCATCCGCGGGGAAACAATAATACAACACTTCTGTATTTCCGATACAAATCATGTCGCCCAATTCATACCAATAGTAATCTGAATATAGGCTATAGGAAGCCGACGGCTTTTGTGCATAGTTAAGTTGCCCGTCGCATCCTATCAATTGAAATCCCTCTTGGGAATGTTTCAAAATGCCCTTACCCACGCGATAAATACATCTTGTGTTGACCAACATACAAATATCTACCGGTACTTCCAAACTATAACTGCCGTTTACCAGTTCTTCACGCACGCATTCTCTCTGCCAACGGTACCAATCCGGTATATGGGAAAATTCCGTCTCACCCTCCACGGCCTTCATCTCCCCGAATTCTGTCAGTTCATATTTTTTACCGCATTGTTCACAGGTCAAATAGATGCCTTTTCCTACCATCTGCCCTTCCGTCTTACAGTGGGGGCATTTGTAAAGTACACGGTTCAAGAAATCCGCTCTAAACTTCTCAGAAACAGACACCCGGTTCTGCTGCTGCCATTTGAAATTGTCAAAAGAGAATTGCTCCTGCAGAATTTCATTCAATTCTTCTACGGATTTAGAAGCAATCTCTTCCGGGGACAAAATATATTCTACATCCGCGGAAACCCGTACCTTCCTGCGCTGCAGTCCATTGTACAAAGGGTCCAATGCAAATGCGCCATAGGTCTTAACCATCACCACCGGCACCTTCAACACCTTCAGGCATTTGCCCAAACTTTCCGGCAATGGCGTGGCAGTCCCATCAAAGCTGTAACTGGCCTCAGGATACATAAGGATAGAACTGCGCAGTTTGTTTACCGCATAACTCATATCCTTGACCAGCGCCAAATCTGTGACAAATTTCTGTGTGGGAATACAGCCAATCAAGCGCATCAAAAGATGTTTTCCCACAAATCCGTCAGAGGTACACACGATATTATATTTCCTGGGAAAAAGAATCCGATTGGCAATTTTCAAATCAATAAAACTGGAATGGTTCATCAACACCAGACAGGGCTCTTTCTTTCTCAATTTATCCATGCCGATTTTACGGTAGGTAAATTTCACCGCCCACAAATCAAACACAGAAATCACACGAATCACAAACCCCAACAACCACATAGGTCTTGCGGGACGCTGTCTCGTTTGCCTGGGCAATGCAGCCACATAAGAATATGCTTTGTTTCTTACTTTAATCTTCATTCGTAACCCCTCATGTATAAGAACGCTTTCTTTCTTCCATTGTACCCTTTCTGCCCATACTTCGCAAACAAAATCACAAATATTTTGCACATTCCCTGTGAAAATCACAAGCCCTTCCCTTGACAAATAATCCTAAACCCGATAAACTGAAAAAGCCGTATATTTTCGAGGGTAACAGTAATGAAATTCGGTCTCACGCAATGGAAATCTACGAACCGTGTCAGGTTGGGAACAAAGCAGCACTAAGTAGAATCTTCTATGTGCCGTGAGGCAACCGGGTGGAGCTGTAGTCCTTGGGGATGTACGGCCTTTGTAATGGTAGAAGTTTTAAGCAATTGCGCTTCCTGTAGAGGAACCTGCGAAGGACAGAAAATACGATAGCTTAGAGGGAAAACAAAGACCATGCAGATTACCCAACACACTGTAGATAATTTCATGAAAAGCTGCAACCTCTGTCCCAGAAAATGTGGCATCAACCGCACTGGCGGGGAAACCGGATTCTGTGGGCAAACAGCGGAACTCTATGCCGCAAGAGCTGCTTTGCACTATTGGGAAGAACCCTGCATCAGCGGTGCTTACGGACAGGATTGTCCCGGCTCCGGCACCGTATTCTTTACGGGTTGTAATCTAAGATGTGTCTTTTGTCAGAACTTTGCCATTGCCACCGGCACTTGGGGAAAGCCCATCTCCAGCGGGCGGTTGGAGGAGATCTTTCTGGAATTGCAAGCAAAAGGGGCAGCCAATATCAATCTGGTGACCGGCACCCACTACATTCCGCAAATTGCACTTACTCTTCAGAATGCAAAATCCCATGGGCTAACCATCCCTGTGGTCTACAATAGTTCCGGCTACGAGGAAGTGTCTTCCCTGCAATTATTGGAGGGATTGGTAGATATTTATTTGCCCGATCTAAAATATTGCAGTGCCGACTTGTCCACCCGCTATTCCCATGCCCCCAATTATTTTGAAAAGGCATGTGCCGCACTGGAAGAAATGTATCGCCAAGTATGTCCCGTCATCTTTGATGAAGCATCCGGCTTGATGCTCCGCGGTATGTTGGTACGCCATTTATTGCTCCCCGGACAGGGTGGAGATTCTAAAAAAGTGCTGCGCTACCTACATGACACTTACGGAAATAATATCTATATTAGTATCATGAATCAATATACCCCTTTGCCCCACGCAAAGGAGTATGCTGAAATAGACCGCAGAATTACCACGAAAGAGTATGAAAAAATAATTGCATTTGCAGAAAAAATCGGCATCGAAAACGCCTTCATCCAGGAAGACGGCACCGCCGATGAAAGTTTCATTCCCGCCTTCCACGGGGAAGGGTTATAAACGCACCCGCATCATATAATACCCAAAGTCCCCTGCCTGGGCCGGCTCTTTTTCACACTCGAAGCTTTCAAATCCAAACATAATGGCCACTTGCTTCTCCCGCTCAAAAAAGCTGCCCGGCGCCCCTACATAATAGGCATACTCTGCCTGTCTTCTGATTCTAGCCAAAATCAAATGCCCGTAATTATAATATCCATGCATCAAGAAGCTATTGTTCACCTTGCGATAGGATTCCTCCTGAAAAATCAGAAAATCCGCCGGGCGAACAGACAAATATTCCCTGTCATCCCCATAGGGTTTGATATGAGGATATATTCCCCACAAATGCTGCCACTTCTCCTCGGCAATTTTATTCTGGGCATTGATCATATTTAAGACATTCACGTCTTCAGAAACATTTTCGGCATCTAAAGGGATTGCTTCCGCTTCCAACTCATCCCCTTCCATGGATACCTCTTCCGTTTCTTTCTTCTTTGCGCGTTCTCTTTGCGCCTGCCAAATCCCCACCACATAACAATCTTCATCTAAAGGCACAATGATTTTTTCCCATTCTTCTTGCTTTTCCGGGGACTCGTCCCACCGACAGGTAAAAACACCGTTTCCGCCGACTAATTTCATTTTTCCCAACAAATGTTCCTGCCCCGCAGTCTGCAAAATCACATCTTTTTGTGTCTCCTTCCCATAGGGCAAATCCCGAAGTATTACTTCCATGGCAATGGTTCCGTCCCTCTGCTCCACCTTCCATACGCCCGCATTTTTCAGTCGTTTCCCTTCCTCACAATAATCCAAATATTTAATTGTTTTATGATAAGACATAAAAATACCCCCTAAACACATGATATTAAGAAACTAATATAATGTATTCAGAGGGTTGTCTATTCATGCGTCCAACCGATATCTGCGGCTCAACTAACATTCCCGGGGACTATTTATTCTCTTCCAGATAGTTAATGTAGTTCACTACCATCAATGCAATCTTGAATGTCAATGCATCATCAAAATTTCTTAGATCCAGTCCCAATGCCTTTTGCAATTTTTCAATTCTATACACCAATGTATTTCTGTGCAGGAACAGTTGTCTGGAAGTTTCCGACACATTTAGGTTGTTCTCAAAAAAGGTATTGATGGTGGACAAGGTCTCATCATCCAATTCCTCGGGCACACCATTGGGGAAAACTTCCTGAATATAAATCTTACACAGGTTCACCGGCAACTGATAGATCAATCGTCCAATGCCCAGGGTGCTGTATGTGATGATATCCTTCTGCGCATAAAAAATCTTGCCCACATCCAATGCCATCTTTGCTTCCTTGTAGGACTTGGACATATCCTTCAATTCATTTACCACAGTACCCACAGCCACCTTCACATTCTTCATGGCTTCCACATTCATCATGGCAACAATGGTTCTTGCTACAGAAAAAATCTCTTCTGCGTCCTGCGGGTTTTCTATCGTCTTAATCAGGATGACGGTATTTTCATCTACAGCAGTGACATAATCTCCGGAAACATCAGAGAACATTCCCTTCAAAAGTTCCGTTACTATAGGATCATTTTCACCCTGCGGTTCTATCAGGAAAACAGCCCTGGAGACAGCATCTTCCACACGTAGACGCTTTGCCCTGTTGTAGATATCCACTAAAAGCAGATTGTCCATCAGCAGATTCTGGAGAAAACTACTTCGGTCAATTTTATCCCTGTAGGCTGCGGCCAGATTTTTCAACTGGCTGGCTGCAATTCTGCCCACCGTGTAATTGTCCTCACCGATGGCCACCACCACGTAGGCCACTTCTTCTTGCTCCATTACCTTCAATAGGTGATACTCTCCCATAATCTGACTGTCCGCGGGAGATGCCACAAAGGTTGTGATAACACCGCCTTCTATATTCATTTCCTCACAGGTGGATGCAAGTTCCTTGCCATATACATCAAACACACATAGTTCCACTTTTGTGATGGCTTTTAATTCATCTATACTGATTTGAATATTTTGATTTGAAATCATGTCAATCCCCTATCTTTTCGCCGCATCCGTCTGTCTGGCAAGCACATACAGATAATCGGATAATCGGTTAATATACTGCAGAGACTGTGCCGAGAAAGAAAGTTTCCTGTCACAAACTGCCATCAACCGCTCTGCTCTGCGCGCTACAGTACGTGCCACATCCATGTGAGCACCTCGAAGCGTTTCGCCGGGGCAATGGAATCTTTTTTCTCTGACAAAGCTCATCTCTATATTATCGATGGCCTTTTCCAAAAGTTGCACTTCCTTTTCTTCCACACCGGGACCTTGACGGAAATTGCACGCTATTGCACCACTGATCTTCAAAATATTCTCCTGAATTCTCAAAAGAAGTCTTGCTAAATCAGGGCACTCGCATTCAGCCCGTACCACGCCCATTTGACTGTTCAATTCGTCCAAAGTACCCAAAAGTTGGATGATGTCATCCCCTTTGGATACCCTTCCTCTGTTGGGCAGGGAGGTGGTCAGTTTATCTCCTGTTTTTGTGTAAATCTTATTTTCCACGTTTCATTCCTCACTTTGATTCGCGAATAAATTGCCTATGATAGAAAAGGTTGTTTTTTGACAAAGCGTGCAGCGTTCTGGCCCAATCCCTTGGGAGACACCACCGCCAAAGTATCCTGCACCGATATTGCCTCATCCGCCACTGCACTACAAAGGGATTTTTCATTTCCCAAACTCTCATGGGTAAGGGTGGCTTTATCTCCGCAGACACCAATCCCCACTCCCAGAGTGGATTCCTGCGCTGCCATATGGGCCAATGCTCCTGCAGAAATATTTGTTTGAGCTGCAGAGGAATATTCCTCACATCGGTACAACAGCCCCTCTTCTTCTATACCAGCGCAAATTTTCTCAATAAATTTCTCCCGGGCCCCCAGCGTCAGGAGAACAATCTCCGGTTTCTTAGCAACCATTCTTTACCTCTTTTCTGAAGTTCCCGACATTACCAAACCGGTTGCCACTGCATTTCTGGGTCCTTCCGTGGCACGGATATTGCCCCGTCCACACACGATTCTGTACTGGGACAGACTTTCCGTCAACATTTCCGGCACTTCGAAGTCCTCTGCGGATCCTCCCACCAACACCACGTTGGGGATTTTTTTCAGGTCGCCGTTTTCTGCCACTTCTTGCAGCGCACGAACTACATTTTTCACAAATACTTTTCGTTTCGCATCCCGTCTGACTTCCACGATACGCTCCATGGGAATATCTTCTTCCACGCGAATCATCCGATCCGGTGCAAGCATCACCACGCAACCGTAGTATCTGGGGTCAATAGACTCTGCAAAGAATTGCATTTCTCCGCTTTCCAGTCTCATATGGTAGAGACTTTCTACTTTTGCAAGGGGATACTTCTTCAGAAGCTCTGCTTCATTTCTATCCTTCAAACCCAGCTCGGTCTGTATCAAAAGCGTCACCAATTCGCCGGCGCCGGCTTTATGGGTCATGCGCATTTTCCCTGTTTCATCCATCATTGCAGCATCTGTGGATCCACCACCCATATCGATGATTGCCAAAGGCAACCTGGTGCCGGGGGTGGTACATGCTCCCAACAACGCCATGGCCGCTTCTACGCCGGCCACAGTCACATTCACATGGAGACGGCTCTGCAATTCTTCTGCAATTTTACGCATAGGGAGCTGCTGTGTTTTTACCATAGCCGCAATGCCCACAGCCTTTTCCATGCAGGTTTCCCCTGCCAGTGCTCCTGCAATCTGCACAGGTGCCAAGGTATCAATAGCCAACACATCTGTAATGTGGATGGATTCTTTCCCTTCTCCCGTAAGTCGGCTCATACTATCCTTCATACGGTCAAACATATTACCCACATTGGTGTTTTTCTGTCCCTGTACATCGGAAAGACGTCCCGCCACATTGGAAAGGGCCATGATTTTCTCTGCTCCGGCATCCACATTTACGGCGTATTCCTTACCATCCTCGCTTTTCAGGTATAACTCGCCTGCAGGTAATACATTTTCTGCTATATATCCATGCAATGTCTTAATAACCACTGCACTCTTTTTGCCAATCAAACTTTTAGCAATGGGAGTAACCAACCTGGTTTCCTCTGCATTTAATTCCAACAAGGTAGCGATGCCATAGGGGTTAGACAATTGTCTGATGACCTGACCGGACATGGCCACTTCGATGGCTGCCATTTTTTCATCGGGGATTTTGTCGATACGCAATACCTCATCCACAATGGGAATCTTTTTTTCCAGACGGTTCCATACCAAAACCGCTTCATCTGCCTGCAAAATCAATCCCACGATTTTCACATAGCCATTCAGACTATTTACCACTTCTGCCACTCTGTCGTATCCGTAAGTTTTATCCACCACCAGGATATAAGGTCGCTCGGCAACCACTTTGGACAGGTTCTCAATGTGTAAGGTATAGCCCACTGCGGTACCCACGCCTGCCGGGGTAGAGGGATTGTGACCAATCATAGAAGAATCGGTGATGATGGTTTCGGTAATGGTTTCCATGGCCGTGTCACCGATAACAGGGGCTGACTCATTTAATCTTATGTACTCTAAATCGGAAGTCGACAGGCTGATTTTGCCCATGGCTTCCTCCAATGCAGACACGATGCCGGGAATATTGTCCACAGTACCCTTGATGCCCGTAGTGGCATGGGTGGCACTGCTCAGGAACTGAATGTCCCCTCCCCGGATGCGTCCGATACATACTTCAGTTGTAGAATTTCCAATGTCAACTCCGGCAACTAAACTCAAAGTAGTACCCCTCTTTTTTTATAAATTTCAGCTGCCTCCAGCACCATTTTGGCACATCTGGGGGCTTTATATTTTTCCAACAATTCCTGTGCCATCAGCACCAACTCTTCATAAGTGGCTCTGTTGGGGCGAAGCTTGTTGTACATTTTCAGAATGACATCATCCGGCACATCCACCAGCTCGGAAGCCCGCTCCATATTCTCCGCCATAATCGGATTATCGTTTTCGCGGCACACCTGGCCCTGCTTCATCAGGGTCTCTTTGGAAATTTTGATGTCTTCTGCCGTCACATTGCCGTTTCGCACTTCCTCCAATGTGATATCTTTTAATTTTTTACCACTCTTTGAGGTAATCGTATCTTTTTCGTATTCACCTAAAGGATAATTCATGTCATTCTCCCTTTCTATGCGTTCCACTCGATATAGGGAATTTTCTCGTCCAAGCATTCGGTCTCTTTGATATGCATCAAAGCAGCCTTCACCTGATACTTAGGTCTGGTCATCGGGTCATTCTCCACGGTGATGGGGGTCACTCTCTCACCCTTCACATACTTGGCACTGTTTTTTCCCACTTTACGGTAGGTCTCCAAGGTCATCAAAGGTGCCTGGGGAAACAATTCCAAATTAGACAAAGGATATAAATCCTTCTGATGAATCACGGTGGTTCCCTTGGACTGGATACCGATACCAATACCGGACCCGCTTAATTTCGCGGCTTCCAAGCCCATAAAGCACACATCAGAGGTCTTCAGGATTTTCACCACCCTGGGATGCATCCCTTCTTCCTCAATACCGGCTTTCACCTCATCTATTACCTGCTGCAAGTCCAATCCGTTGATGGTTCTATGTATTTTCGTCTGGAATCCGGGGCCCACACCAATCACCACTTCTTTGGGGTCAGTTCCCTTGGTGGCAACCTTAGCATCGGAGTAATCCTCCTTTTTGCTCTGTGTGGTTTGTTCCACGCCTCTTTGCTTCATCACCTCTTTGATGACTTGCGCTACAACTTCTTCAATTACTTCTTCATTATATTTCATGGCTATTTCTCCTGCCAAAAGTATTTACGGAATTTAGAAATCTTCAGGGCGGATCAGATTATCCACTGCCTTGATTTCATCCCAGCGTTTTCCTTCCACTCTGTAACCGGTACCGGGGCCCATATAATCGTTGGGTGTATTGACACCGGAAAGAACCTTGAAATTCTCATCCAGGATTGCGGAGGTCTGAAGATAATCTCCTACCACGCGCTGTTTCAACATATTCAGCACGCTGTCTGCCACATCTTCGAAACCACCCTCTGCCAGAGCACGCACCACATCAATACCGGTGATGCCCCTCTTCATCATATCTTCTGCCGCTACAAGGTCACCTGCCACATCGCGGCTCAAAGTATCCTTACTACCGTGAGCATAGACAACCGCTTCCACCTGCTCATCCGTTACCTCAGATAAGCCCAGGCGTTTGAAAACCACCTGTACTGCTTTTGCCGCCTTTCTGCGAACTGCGATGACTTCCTCTTCGCGCACGGGACGAAGTCCTCCGTCCACCTGCATATCTCTCTGCATAATATTATAATCATCAAAATCGTTGGCGTCGAAATTGGAGCCCGCAAACAGATTGTCGTAATTGTCTTCTCCTGCATACCCGGAGAAAATGTAGTCTGTACCCGGGAAAAACTGAAGCATGGTTCTGGCAGTACGTCTCATGGGAGAATGGGAGAAACTCTGGTCATTAGAAGAACAACATTCCAAGCCAAGCAATGTTGCCGCCACATTTTCACCCAATACCTCACGCAGTCCTGCAGGAACGCTGGCTGCGATACCGATACAACTTACGGAGCCATTCTGTGTACCCTGAGCGCCTGCACCCTTTGTCACAAAGAGACAACGGCATTCCAGATACAACATGGACTTTTTCTCTGCCTGTCCCATCAGCACCTCGCTGCCGGCACCGGAGGTGAAACGAACCTTCAAACCACGGGATGCATATGCCGCATTCAAGAAAGATTTGGAATAAGGAGTGTCGTCACCATCCACAAACACCTGCTCCGTACCATACACGGACAAGGTCTCTGCATATGTGGTCAAGCCGCGGATACCCAATTCCAACTCGGTAGCTTCCTCTGCAGAGCACTGGGTCAAAACACCTCTTCTGCCCACCTGGGAGCCAATCAACAAGGCCATTGCAGAGAAAGGGGCATATCTCGCCACACCCATGGTGGTTTCTTCCTCACTAAATCCACGCAACGCACATTCTGCCGCGTCTGCTGCCAACTGTACAGGGTCATCCTTCAAATTGGTAACATGAGCCTGGTTGCCCGGCATCTTTCTAGCGCGCATTTTTTGCATCGCCATCATCAACTCCACCACATTCATATGGCAGATAATCTCTGCCAATTTTGCAGGAGTGATGCCACTACATATTTTCAAAATCTCCTTACGGGGAACATTGATATCAACGATTTTTCTGGCAATCTCCAAAGAATCCATAGCCATAGACTTCTCTGCCCTGTCAGGACGAATCACGTAATCCGCGATAAACTGATCGATAAAGTCAAACTTTTCTCTGGGGACACCGTCCAACTCCATTACCTTACCATTCTGAATTTTGATGGAAGGCTTAGGGTCATAGGGACTGTGCATCGCTGCAAAGCCCATCTCCGGCCATTCTTCTATGAAACCGTCTTTGTTGACGGGACGTTCTGCCAATGTTTCAAATCTTTTTGAACGCTTCATTCTTTTTCACTCCACATTCTATTTCTGGTGTATTTGCACAATAATACTACTTTATTATACACATTTAATAAGGCGGACACAAGATAATTTTGTCCGCCTCGTCATTTTATAATTCGATTTTAAATCCGTTTTCCCAACAGCCTCCCACAGGAATCCGTTCAATGGCAAGCTTGTCCTTGATTTCTCCACAAAAACCAACCTCGCCGCATACCCCGAACCAAGGTTCATAGCACAAGAACTGTGAGCCAGGAGTATGTTCACGCCATATGCCCCAGTAAGGTGCATCCGACAAAACTTTTGCCACAATATTGCCCTCTCTGTCACACAGGCCAAGGCCTCCGATTTCCTTTTCATTTACCAGAATGGTATCGTACTTTTCTGTATTCTCCACTGCCGGCATAATGCCGTTTTCCATGGGAATTTCTACAGTCTCCCCTGCCAGCAATCCGTCGGCATTAATTACCAGACTGACAATACTCTGAAGGTTCTCAAGCACTTTACCCTTTTTATCTAAATATGCAATCTTGCATCCCTCCATATCTCCATGAGGGAACAAAAATCCGGGGTGTCCGCCAATGGAGAAGTACATCTCTTCGTCCGACTTATTGTGTACACGCCAGGTAACCTGCAAACACTTCTCTCCTTGGGGCAACTCATAAATCACTTCCAGCAGAAACTTAAAGGGATATACTTCCAATCGTTCCGGTGTGTCAGTCAAAGTAAATACGATTTTGTTGGGCTCTATGCTCTGCACATCATAGATGCTCTCACGGGCAAATCCGTGATACTTGAGAAAATATTTTTCGCCTTTATGTTTAAAATGTTTCTCATGCATTCTGCCCACAATCGGAAACAAAAGCGGTGTGCTTCTTCCCCAGTTTTCCTCGTCACCGGGCCACAGGTATTCCTGTCCGGTTTCCTTCATCACCATGGACTTAGCCTCTGCGCCTTTGGTAATCGCCTCTACCGCAATGTATTCGTTTTCTATTTTGTATCTCATAGTATACCTCACATTTTTCCTTTTGAAAATCTGCCCACGGGCCCTTCTTCGGCAGGTGCTTCGTTCTGTACCGGATTCTCTGCTTCCTCAGAAGTTTCTTCTACAGCTTGGTCTTCCCGGTCTGCAGGCAGTTCTGTTTCTACCGGCGTATCTTCCGGGGCTACCTCTTGGTTTTCCACAGGCGCAGAATTTTCTTCTACCTCAACAGGGGGTTCTGCTTTGGTCTCCTCCGGCTCAGGCAATCCTTTTTCCTGACGATAAATGGCCATAAACTCTTTGCCGGTGATGGTTTCCTTTTCAATCAAGTATTCTGCCAGCTTATCCATCAGCTCCCGGTTGCCGCGCAAAAGTTCCAATGCTTTCTCATAGCTTTCCTTCAAGATTTCAATCACTTCTGCATCGATTTCTGCTGCAGTTGCGTCGCTACAGGTCAAAGCCATTCTGCCTTCCAGATACTGGCTCTCCACAGTTGCCAGGCCCACCAGGCCAAAGCGTTTGCTCATACCGAACCGGGTTACCATATTGCGGGCAATGGAGGTTGCCTTTTCGATATCATTGGCTGCACCGGTAGTCACTGTGTCAAACACAATTTCCTCTGCGGCGCGACCGCCCAAGAAACTTACCAGCAGATCTCTCAGTTCTGCCTCTGTATTCAAATACTTTTCTTCCTCGGGCACATGCATTACATAGCCAAGGGCACCCATAGTACGGGGTACAATGGTGATTTTCTGCACAGGTTCCGAGTTCTTTTGCAGGGCACTGATGAGCGCATGACCCACTTCATGATAGGAGACGATTCTTCTCTCCTCCTTGCTCATGATCCGGTCCTTCTTTTCCTTGCCCACAAGCACCACTTCAACCGCATTGAACAGGTCCTTCTGGCTCACATATTCTCTGCCCTCTTTCACTGCATTAATAGCGGCTTCGTTGATCATATTTGCCAAATCGGATCCCACCGCACCACTGGTGGCCAAAGCGATGGCATCCAAATCCACGGTTTCATCCATTTTCACATCCTTCGCGTGTACCTTGAGGATTTCCACGCGGCCCTTCAAGTCCGGCTTATCCACGATGATTCTGCGGTCAAAACGTCCGGGACGAAGCAATGCCTTGTCCAAAATCTCAGGCCGGTTGGTGGCCGCCAAAATCAGGATACCCTTGGAACTATCGAAACCATCCATTTCGGACAGGAGCTGATTCAGAGTCTGCTCTCTTTCTTCATTGCCGCCACCGTATTTGGAATCACGGCTCCGGCCGATGGCATCAATCTCATCGATAAATATAATACAAGGCGCCATTTTATTGGCTTCCTTAAACAAATCTCGCACTCTGGACGCGCCCACACCTACGAACATTTCCACAAAGTCAGAACCTGTCAGTGAGAAAAAGGGCACATGGGCTTCGCCGGCTACCGCCCTCGCCAGCAGGGTTTTACCGGTACCGGGAGGTCCCACCAAAAGGGCACCTTTCGGCAATTTCGCACCGATGCTGGAATATTTGCCGGGGTTGTGTAGGAAATCCACGATTTCCACCAGGGATTCTTTTGCTTCCTCTTCGCCGGCTACATCCTTAAAGGTCACTCCTGTTTCCTTTTGCACATAGACTTTGGCGTTGCTCTTGCCCACACTCATGGGGCCACCGGCACCGCCGCCCATTTTGCGGAACAGTCCACCCAACAGCAGCCACATCAAAAGCACAGGCAGAATCAAATACAACAGAATATCCAAAAGCACATTAGAGCCTTCGCTTAAGATACGACTACCCTCAATTCCCTTCTCCTCCAAGCGGGCGGTAAGAGTATCTAAATCCTCCATCAAATTGGTGGAATAAGTAGTTTTGGTTTCCAACAAAAAGGGATATCGAGTGATGGGAGCGTCTTTCTTCTCCTCCCCTGTCTCCTTCAAGGTGAACAGGATCTGTCCACTGCTCTGGACTTCCACCTCCTCTACCTGCTCTTGCTCAATCATATTCAAAAATTCCGTGTAGCTGACTTCCTCCGCGCTACTGTTTCCACCCAAAAAGGTGTTCCATATCATAAAAATAAACAGCAGCATCCCCAGACCTGCCAGCAATAATGTCATTAAACTGGGTTTCTTGGGCGCTCCGGGCCCTTTCCCCTGATTTCCTTGTTGATTCATATCTTTCCTCTCATCCAACATTTGTTTTGGGTGTAATAGTTTATTTTATTATAGGTATTCTAATTTGATAAATCAATACTTGAAATGTGAAAAAAAGGTGAGGATTGTTAAAGATTTCTAAAATATTTTCATTCCCAACCGACAAAAACTATGATAAAATACTAAGGTGGTTTTATTATTATGTACTGTTTGCGGACAGAAATGAGGATATTTATGCGAATCGGATTTGATAATGACAAATATTTACGATTACAATCTGAAAATATCAAGGAAAGAATCAACCAGTTCGGCAACAAATTGTATTTGGAGTTCGGCGGCAAACTTTTTGACGATTACCACGCGTCTCGAGTGCTTCCCGGCTTTGCTCCTGATGCAAAATTGCAGATGTTGATGCAGTTGTCCGAGTACGCTGAAATTGTGATTGTCATCAGCGCGCATGATATCGAAAGAAATAAAGTGCGCGGCGATTTAGGTATCACCTACGACCTGGACGTACTCCGTGTTCGCGACGAGTATCTGAAGAAAGGACTGTATGTCGGCAGTGTGGTGATTACCCATTACTCCGGTCAGAACAGTGCCGACCAGTTTAAAGCAAAGCTGGAAAAACAAAACATCAAAGTATACCTGCACTATATAATCGAAGGATATCCTTCCAATGTTCCCTTGATTGTCAGCCAGCAGGGTTATGGTAAAAATGATTACATCGAAACCAGCCGCCCTCTGGTGGTAGTGACCGCTCCCGGAGCAGGCAGCGGAAAAATGGCCACCTGTCTCTCCCAGCTGTATCACGACAATTTGCGTGGAATTAAGGCCGGGTATGCAAAGTTCGAGACTTTCCCCATCTGGAATATCCCGTTGAAGCATCCTATTAATCTGGCTTATGAAGCTGCCACTGCAAACATCGACGATGTCAATATGATTGATCCGTATCATCTGGAGGCATACGGCGAAACTGCAGTCAACTATAACCGCGACATAGAAATTTTCCCCGTTATGAATGCCATATTCGAAGGCATTTACGGAAAAAATCCCTATAAATCTCCCACCGATATGGGTGTAAATATGGCAGGTAACTGCATTATTGATGACGATGCATGCCGTCAGGCGTCCCATATGGAAATTATTCGCCGATATTACACCGCACTGAACAAGGTGGCAAAGGGCGAGTCTGCAGAAAACGAAGTTTATAAAATCGAACTGATTATGAATCAGGCCAAAATCTCCCCTGCGGACAGAGGTGTCACAGTAGCGGCGAAGCAGCGGGCAGAAAAGTTAGGGGTTCCCACTGCTGCCATGGAACTCCCCGACGGCCACATTATTACCGCTAAGACCACGGATTTCTTGGGTGCATCCGCAGCACTGCTTTTGAATGCTTTGAAATATTTGGCAGGTGTGGACCACGACACGAAACTCATCAAACCGGAAGCCATTGAGCCCATTCAGGATTTGAAGGTTCGCTATCTGGGCGGTAGAAATCCCCGCCTGCATGCAGACGAAGTGCTGATTGCACTGACGCTGGCAGCATGCACCGACGAGAACGCCAAACGTTCTCTGGAACAGCTTCCGAAGCTAAAAGGATGTCAGGCACACACTTCCGTGATGATTCCCGAAGTAGATTGCAAGATTTACAAGAAGTTAGGTGTAGATGTGACCTGTGAGCCTGTAGAGAACACCAAGAAGCATTACTAAGATTTTCCTTATAGACGATAAAAGCATAAAAGTCTGTGTATCGATGAGATTTCCTCACCGCCACACAGACTTTTTATTGTCACTCATTATTATTTATCCGGCCAACTGCCATTTATCTATAGATAATATACTTACAAATGGGATTGCCCATGGAGGAAAACTTCTCCTCATATTCCGTCATTACATTACCTTCCACCAGCTTCTCATCTGCGTGCAGGTCGTATGTAATCACTTCCGCCTTCCATCCAGCGGGTTCCAATTCTTCCACCGCAAAATCAAACAGGGGACGATTATCCGTTTTGAATTCCAATTTGCCACCCTTTTTCAGAATAATATTGTATCGAGCCAGGAACTCTCTGGACGGCAATCGTCTCTTGGCATGTCTGTCCTTAGGCCATGGATCTGAAAAATTCAAATAAATCCGGTCCACCTCGCCGGCGCCAAATACTTTCGTAATATCTTCCGCGTCCATACGCAGGAATTTCAGATTCGGCAGTTCCTCTAATTCCATCTTCTGCAACGCGCGAAGTAATACACTGGAATATTTCTCAATCCCCACATAATTGATGTGGGGGTTTTGTTTTGCCATAGCGTGAATGAATTTTCCTTTACCCATTCCAATCTCGATGTGGATGGGCCGGTCATTTCTAAAAATTTCCTTCCAAGTACCGGGGCACTGGGGCTGAATTTCTTCCTGTATCACAAATCTGCTTTCTGCAATCACTTCTCTGGAGCCTGTTATATTTCGTAGACGCATTCGACTAACCTCTTCTCTGTTTGCTTCTTGTGAAAGTATAGCACACCCCTTCCATTTAGTAAAGAAACGCCTCTCCGAATTTACAACATCAGTTCCAAAAAGAAGGACGCAAGGGATATGACTGCACCGGCAATCAAAAGATAGGCCCACAGCCGCTTCTGCTTCCAGTAGACCACAGCTTCGCAAACCGTTGAACGATGAAACATTTTGTTGTAAAGGCATTCCCTATGGTTTTTTTAGAAAAATAGTGTATAATATCTCTATACATACAAGAGAGGTATTTTATGTTCCGCAAAAAGTTATGTAAATCTGTTAGTGCCAGCAAAGCAATAGGCTTACTCCTGTTGGTTGCCATTCTCAGTATTTCGCCCCTGTCATATGTACAGGCGGCGCCTTTGACTGCAGAAGAAGCAGCACGCCTAAGGCAACATCAATCCCTGCCCGTTCAGACCAATGAAGTTGCAGGCTGGCCCACCGGGCCCATCGTAGGCGCAGAATCCGCCATTCTTATAGAGGCGGAAACCGGTGCAATTCTCTATGCCAAAAACATTCATCAAAAACAGTTTCCCGCCAGCATCACCAAAATCCTCACCACCCTGATGATGACAGAACTGTGCGAATTGGACGAGATGGTTACCTTCTCCCACGATGCGGTGTTTGACACCCCCAGAGACAGCAACCATATCGCCATGGACGTGGGACAGGCGTTGAACATCGAACAATGTCTAAACGCCATTCTTATCCGCTCTGCCAACGAAGTGGCTTTTGCCGCAGCAGAGCACATTTCAGGCAGTACGGATTGGTCTGTGTTTGCAGACATGATGAACAAGCGGGCAGCAGAACTGGGGTGTCTCAATACCCACTTTGTGAACCCCAACGGTTTGCCTGACGATAATCACTACACCACCTGCTATGATATGGCGATGATAGGAAAAGCTTTTTTTGCCAATGAGATGCTATGCAAAATCACTCTCTCCAGGCGTTTGGAAATTCCGGCATCCGACACAGTTCCCCAGAGCAAACTGGAAATGAACGCCATGCAAATCATTCCCGGCAAGAAATATTCATATGAGTACTTGGTGGGATGCAAAACAGGATTTACGGAGACAGCCAGATACAGTTTAGTTTCCTGTGCTCAGAAGGGCGACTTGAAGCTGATTTGCGTAGTTATGAACGACGAGAATCCCTATCAGTATGAAGATACGATATCCTTGTTCAATTATGGCTTTTCCAATTTTGACAAATTAAACATTGCGGAGCAGGAAACCAAATTTGATTTGTCCGGGGGAGAAATGTTCCATTATGGTATTGATATTTTTGCCAGTTCCCAGCCCCTGCTCTCCCTAAATAAGGAAGATGTGATTGTATTGCCCTCCACGCTTACATTAGAAGACTTAGAAAGCAATGTGACCTATTCCCAAGAAGAAAATACAGCCGCCACCATTTCCTATACCTACGGTGGTATGCAATTGGGAGATGTGCGGGTACATTTTACATCAGCAGTCAATCACCTCCCCCACGAGGATGGCGAAGAACCGGAGGATATCCGTCCTGCGCCTTCGCCGGAGAAGACATCCTTTGTCCCCATTAACATCCTCACTCTCATCCTGATTATCCTGGGTCTTGGAGTATTGGGATTTGTGGTGGTATTCTTCCGGGCCGCTCTAAGAAATTATCAGGAATCACGTATCAGAACAAGCAGCCGTCGACGTTGGAGACAGCGCAATCGCAGAAGAAGACGCAGATTCTAAAACAACATGCCCCCTGTCAGCAGGACAGGGGGCATATGAATTCATTGTTAATTTTTTAGGACTGACGTCTTTTTCTTAACTCCACTACATGCAGTTTTTTGGCTTCCAATGCCTGGGCTTCCGTCTCGTCTATCAACTTCGTAGTTTTCACCGCAAAACATCCTCCACCGGGACCTTTACGGATTCGAATTTTTCCCTTCAAATAGCCATGCTTATGGCAGTAGGCCAAGCAATAATAATGCTTCCCATTGGGAGTAAACCACTTTATCTTCTTTCTCAGGTTGCGACGACAGAGATAGCATTTACTGGAAATCACCTCTCTATCTCCAAACATTTCCTTTTTATCCGCGAACTCTCTGGAAATATACTTCATATAGGTGTCGAATTGCACCTTGATTTCTGATCGACGGTCTACCGGCGGATGATAAGTATCATAGGATATTTTGCTCATCACCTCCGGATGCTCTGCAAGAATCCGTTTCATGACCTGACCGGTATAAAACGCATCCTCCAACGCTCTATGAAACGGCTTTTTCTTTTCTATTTGCAGGAAGTCTACTGCATACTCCAGCGACTTTCTGGATTTACCATCCTCGTAAGCCAAGCTAAACAGTTTCTGCGCATCCAAAAAAGGAATCGGTCCATCTTCAAACACATACATATCATAGAACTCCAGATTCCTCTGTAATTCTGTCAGATCGGCGGCTCCCCAAGTGCAAAAAATGTATTTCTCTCCGCACCAGCGAAGGAATTCCTCCGCCACCTTGAAAAAAGCTTTCCCGTTTTTCAGTTCCTTCATCTGTAAATGAATCAATTCACCGGTAATCCGGTGCATCTCTTTATACACCTGCGGTTGGATGAGTTGGCTGAACTCACCCATGTCCTTCCCGGAAGGATCCAATTTTACCGCACCGATTTCTATAATCTCAAAGGGAAGTGTTGCCACTTCCCTTTGTTGTTCGATTTTTCCTTGATTCCATTCTAAATCTAAAACAATATAATTCATAAAATCCTTCTAAATTGCTTTTAATCTAATTTCACAAACTGCTTCTCAATCCAGGTATGTACCAGAGAAACCCATGAATTTACCTCATCCTGTCTATCGACAGTTCCCACCTGGGTCAAGCGGGTTCCAAGAGCCAATCCATGACATCCCTCAGGATAGATATGTAACTCAAACGGAACACCTGACCGGCGCAAATTTGTGGCAAGCAGTAGAGAATTTTCTACCGGCACGGAACCATCTTCAAAAGTATGCCATATAAATGCCGGCGGGGTCTGATCTGTAACACGGTCTTCCAAGGAAAGAGATGCTCCCAATTCTGCTTCCTTATCGCCCAATAAAAATTTGAAGGAACCTCTGTGTGCAAACTCACCGGAAGTAATCACCGGATAACAAAGAATCATACCATCGGGGCGAAGTAATCTTTGCTCGGATTCCTTCAATCCCAGAGCCTCTCCTAAAAATCTTTCATTCCACAAAACGCCCATGGACGCTGCCAAATGTCCACCCGCAGAACATCCAAGCACAAAAATCTGCTCCGGATTCACATACCACTCTTCAGCATGCTGACGAACTGTCAAAACTGCTGTGGCCAATTCTGTCAGCGCTGTGGGATATTTCGCAGGATGTACGGAATACCAAAGCACTGCTGCATGATACCCCATTGCCAAAAACTGGGTGGCCATAATCTCGGCCTCTCTCTGGGACAGATGCTGATAGCCGCCGCCGGGACAGAGAATCACCAAAGGTCTGGGGGGCATGGTGAGTTCAATTCCCTCGTAATTATTGTGGATATAGGTAGTCAAACGGGCATATTCCTGTGAACCTTCTACCTGAATGGGAATCTCTTTATGAATCATCTTCGTCTCTCCTCTTATCTTTCTTAATATGCACGTCCCCAGTATACCATCTTCTTGGCAGGCTTACCGCAGCACACACAAGTGTCTGCAAGGGTTTCTTGCTTGAAAGGCATACAACGGCTGGTTACACTTAATTTCTCTTTGATAGTATCCTCACAAGCTCTGTCTCCACACCACATCGCTTTCACAAAGCCTGCTTTTTCATTAAAGGTCTTTACAAACTCATCAAAATCCTTTGCCACATAGGTATGCTCTTCTCTGTGGGCTCTTGCTCTCTCCAGCATCTCTACCTGTATGGTTTCCAAAAGTTCTCCAACCTTCGTCTCTAATTCGTCCAATGCCACCTCTATCTTTTCCTTGGTATCACGACGGCAAATCACACATTTGCCGGCCTCGATGTCCTTAGGTCCGATTTCCACTCGCAGAGGATATCCTCTCATTTCCGCTTCTGCAAATTTCCATCCGGGAGATTTGTCAGTGTCATCTACTTTCACGCGGAAGTTCTTAGAAAGCATATCCTTCAATTCAAATGCTTTTTCCAAGACACCTTCCTTCTTCTGCATAATAGGAACAATGCAAACCTGCGTAGGTGCTACTCTGGGAGGCAATACCAAGCCTTCGTTATCACCGTGTACCATGATGATGGCGCCGATCAGTCGGGTGGTCATACCCCAAGAAGTCTGATGAACATGCTTCAAGGTGTTGTCCTTATCTGCAAACTGAATATCAAAAGCCTTCGCAAATCCGTCGCCAAAGTTGTGGCTGGTACCGGACTGCAATGCCTTTCCATCATGCATCAGCGCTTCAATGGTATAAGTAGCCACAGCGCCTGCGAACTTTTCTTTATCGGTTTTCTGTCCTCTGACTACAGGAATCGCCAGCACCTGCTCACAGAAATCTGCGTACACATTCAGCATCTGAATGGTTCTCTCTTCTGCCTCCTGAGCAGTAGCATGTGCAGTATGTCCTTCCTGCCACAAAAACTCTCTGGAACGCAGGAACGGTCTGGTTTCTTTTTCCCAACGAACGACAGAACACCACTGGTTATATACCTTTGGTAAATCTCTGTAAGAGTGAATATCATTTTTATAAAAATCGCAGAAAAGCGTTTCAGATGTAGGGCGCACGCACATTCTCTCTGCCAGAGGTTGCAAGCCACCATGGGTCACCCATGCCACCTCCGGTGCAAATCCCTCTACATGGTCCTTTTCCTTCTGCAGCAGGGACTCGGGAATGAACATAGGAAGATAAACATTCTCCACCCCTGTTTCCTTAAATCTCGCGTCCAACTGTTTCTGAATTAACTCCCAAATCGCATAACCTGCGGGCTTGATTACCATACATCCTTTTACAGAAGTATAATCGATCAATTCTGCCTTGATTACCACATCGGTATACCATTGGGCAAAATCCACATCCATGGAAGTAATTTCTTCTACCATTTTCTTATCTGCCATTGCTTTTCTCCTTTGACTTAAGCATTTCAACTTGTATATGATTGTATTGCTTATAAGCGGGATTTGTCAAGACGAACTCCCTCTTTATTTGTAAAACATTGCGAATTTGTTTCAATATATAGAAAAGGATTGCGCGAGCCTCAAATTCCTGTCTCGTCACCGGCAATGGCTGCCCATCCATATCCTGCAAAAGCATGTCCAATTTTTGCAGTAATCCCTCTACCGTGTTGTCCCTGTGATAAGCCAGTTCGATCTCCTTTAATAGTTCTGCCACCTGCACAGCCTGACGGGGAAGGTAACGGATTCCCACAATATTTTCATAAATTTCTTTCAAAATGACACTCTGTCGCTCCCGCATGGCGATATAATCCAGAGCAAAACGGTCCCCGCCCCAGAGCTCATTCTCATAGTTTTCCACGGCGGAAATTTTTGCAGCCTTCAACGCCTCCTCCAATCGGACAAAACAGCCGGCTTCATAACCACTTTTATCCTCCTTAGGCAGCCAAAGCGCCATTCGCCGGAAGATGCCTCTGATTTGGTCATCCACTTCTGCTGCCAAGCGCTCAAATTCTCTTGCGTTTTTGCGTAAATGGAGATTGCTTAAAAAGCCGAAGGTGCTACCCACCAAAAGCAACAAACTTTCATTGACCAACATCTCAAATCCCATATTCCCTTCGCTGAGAAAATGCGCTACTAATACAGAAACCGGCACAATGGTTTCCCCCCTGCCCACACTGAGGCAGAGCAACCCATACACGAACAAATATAGGGCAAAACTCCACAAGGTAAAACCAAGCAATCCAAAAAATATGCCCGAAATCAAAACAGCGAATAAAAAAGACAATGCGCGGCTACATAAGCTACGCATCGTGTCCTTTTTTGTATCTCGGATGGTCAGCACCGTAATAATGCCTGCTGTGACAGGGAATTTTAGACCAATCTCCTCCGCCACAAGAATGGCAAGCACTGCTGCCACAGCAATTTTAAAACTCTTCAAAAGATAAGTTTTCCAAGAAATATTTCTCATTTTCAACCTCTTAGGTGCTTGAGTGCCTTTTCTGCGATGAGGCATTCTCCATGCTCTTTGATATGGAAAGCTCGGGATTCTTCTGCAGTGTACAAAGCAGCAAATTCCAAGGCCTGTATGCATGCCCTACTATATCTTTGATAGGATGCGCCACCCTTCAGGAAATACAGATAATAATATCCCTCATGGAGATACAGTGCACTTTCTACTCTTAAGTTTGCAGGCAAAATCGCAGCAAACTCCATCACCTTGCGCAGAGAGGAAAATACAAACACTGCAAACTCCGGCTTGGATTCTTTGTCGGCAGGCGCAACGGGCCCCGGCTCATCAGATATCGCCAACCCTTCCTGCTTCTCCATGGCTTCCTTTGCCTGATGGAACATTTTTTTCATTTCCTTTAAGCAGTTCAAAAACTGTTTCTCATCATCCATATTAGGATCTCTCTCAGAAAAAGTCAGCAGCAGACTTTTGTCCGGCAACAGCATAATCTGCAAATCAAACGCTACCTGAGGCGGCTTGTAACCCACTTCCTCTGCCGCCTGGGTGAATATCTCGTGAACCACTTCCCTGGCCTTGTCATTTCTCAAGATGAAATCCTTGTAATCTATATTAAATTCTTCTAAATCCTCTGTGGATAAATAGCATTTTACGGTCTTTTCGTCAATCCGTTCAATCTTCATATATGCACCTACCCGTCTGCATCTTAACTCTATTAACATTATTATAGTATCATAATATGCAGATTTTTTCAATTAGTTTGGCAGGTACATCTCCCTTATCCTTCCGCTACAGTAGTGGCTATGATATTTCCTTGGTTCTTTTTTTTCTTAGAACTGCAGCATTCTCCTCTACCACGCGTTTGGACAAAGGATACAGGAACCACATCACCAGAAAAACAAGCAAATAACATATCCCCGGCACAAGAGTAGAGATGGTGTAAATTCTTTCAGAGACCACCTCGCTTTGAGATGTTGCCTCTGACACATACCCAATGGCGGTCAAAACGAAACCTCCTAAACCACCGGCCAGTGCCTGACCCAATTTACGGGAGAAGGAGTATACCGCATAAATGGTGCCATCTTCTCTTCGCCCGGTACAAATTTCCTGGTAATCAATGATATCGGTAATATAAGCCCATATCACCAGATTAAAAGCACCCATTCCTATGGTGCCAATCAAAAAGAAAGCAATGAATACCGGCACAGAGCGAACCCTCAAAAAGAATAAGGTAAGATAGGTTACACCTGCTAACAACATACCTGCGGAACCCACTTCCTTTTTCCCAAATTTTTGTGTGATTTTCGCCGAAAAAGGAGCCAATATCAAAACGCCTGCCACGCCAATTACATTTACGATGGACAGTAATTTGGCGTTTTTAAAATAATCAAAAAACAGATAATTGTTCATCGCCTGACCCAGCATACTGGCCAACAACAAAAGCAAGGCTGAAGCCACCAACGCCAGCAGGGCCCTGTTCTCTGTCAGCCCACGGAACATTTCCCGAAACCCGATTTGTTGGGATTCCTTTTTATCGAAAGAGACCCTTTCCAAACATAGAAAATAGCAGAGGACAAAGCAAATCAATGCCAACACACCAAGCACAATCACTGTCAGCGTCAGATTCACCGGGTTAACCACCTGATTGCCATTCGCATCCGTCTGATAAATCACCAGCGGCGCCACCACGCCGATAAACACACCTGCAAGACAGGCTCCCACACTACGAAAGGTAGACAATGCCGCTCTGTCAGACGCCTCCGGACTAAGCACAGATGCCATGGAGCCATAGGGGATGTTAATCCCGGTATAACAGAAACAACTCCATAAAATATATGTCACAACAGCATAAGCCAATTTGGCAGCATAGGGCCAATCCTTCACAAAATATAAATACATCAGGCAGCTACTGACCACCACCGGGATACTCATCCGTCGAATCCAGGGACGAAACCGACCATCTTTAGACGGCTTTACCCTGTCCACGATTCGGCCCATGGTAATATCCGTAAAAGCGTCCACCAAACGGGCACACAAAAACAGTGTCCCAACCACAGTTCCGCTAAATCCAAGCACCTTCGTGTAAAAAATCATCAGATAACTGCCGGCAAAAATAAAACTGAAATCATTGCCGAAATCCCCAAACATATAGCCCAACTTATCTTTGATGCCAAAGGGCCGCACATTTTTCTCCATAAAAAAACCTCCGCAACTTGTTTTTATTAGCATTACAGTTTGCGAAGATTTTATGCGGTTTGTATTTAATTCCCGTTCCAGTGCAGGCGATGAAGTTCTCCTTCTTTCTGCATATCAGCAAATCCATTTTGTCTAAGTGCTTCATAGAGCACGATGGCTGCCGCATTGGACAGATTTAAGGAACGAATGGCAGACAGCATGGGAATACGAATGGCAGTTTCCTCGTAATCCACTAATATTTCCTCCGGAATACCTGCGCTCTCTTTGCCAAACATAATAAAATCGTTTGGTCCAAACTCCACTTCCGTGTAGGTATGTTTTGCCTTGGTGGTCGCCATCCAAATCTTAGCCCCCGGATTTTTCTCTAAAAAATCCTCAAAATTCACATAGCGGTGCAACTCCAGGTCCTTCCAATAATCCATACCCGCTCTCTTGATTTCCTTTTCATCGATACGAAATCCCAGCGGCTCAATCAAATGAAGGGCTGTTCCTGTGGCCACACAGGTTCTTCCTATATTTCCGGTATTTCCCGGTATTTCCGGCTGATGTAATATAATGTGCATCCTGTCTTCCTCGTACTTTCCTTATCCTAAAGGTTGGTGTCAACCCCTCCTAGCTTACGCTCCATATATGGCGTCCTGCTTAGGTTTATCCATGTAACGGATTTCTTCCTGATTGGTCAGTATCCTGTCTTTGGTTTGATTGGTCTGTCCCACCACACACGCGGGAATGCCCTGCTCCCCAAGCAACTCTACCAGCGCTTCCCCATTGGGAGTGTAAATAATAAGACTGCCCCCCGACAACAACTCATAGGGATTGGTATCGCATTGCTCACATATTTCAACAGTTTCCTGACGCAAGGGCAACTTTTTCAAATCAATGGTCATTCCCACGCCTGCACGCTCTGCCAATTCCCACAATGCAGCAAAGATACCACCCTCAGATGCATCATGCATTTGCGTGGCACCAAACGTTGCCGCAATCCCTGCCTCCGGCAAGACGGACAAATATCTGTCAAAACCTTGGGCTTCCTCTACCAGATACGCCGGATATCTTTTCTTCAGCATTTCTGCGTTGCGCTTTGCCAAAATGGCAGTGCCCTGTAATCCAATCCACTTGGTGATGACAATGTCCTGTATAGGGGCAAAACCTACTTCTTTTTTCTCCGAAGAAGACTTCTTCCCTCTATCCTCAACTGTCTCTGCTTTTCTTCCGATACCCGTTACGGTGACCACCGGGAAACGAACTTGCTCTGACACCCTGGTCTGACCACCTGCAATTTCCATAGACAATTGCCTGCAAACATCTTCTGCCTGCTGCATCAGTGATTTCAGCACGGGTTCCTCTGTGTACAGCGGCAAAACAATGGACAACATACAAGCCATCGGAGTAGCCCCGGAGGTAGACAAATTGTTTGCAACCTTATGGACTAGATGCGCCATACTCATAAAGGGCTCCACGCCCACCACCTGTACCATTTCTTCCTCTGTACAGGCAACCACTGCCTCCTGGACACAAACCACCATATCAGCACCTGACGAGAAAAGGGCGCAGTCCTTTCCAAGGCCTGCACCACTGATGATTTCTTTCCTTCTTGACTTAATTTGTCTGAGCACAGATCGCTTCAAAATATTCTCTGATATTTTGCCTGCCTTCATACAATCTTTCCCTTACCTGTTCCTATATTCCGTCATTCTCATTGGGGTGTGTGTACTGCTGTCAATTGTCCAATGACATTCTGTACATGGGCAATATTTGCCGTACCGATGGCTGCCATAATTTCGTTGTAGGCATCTGCGTTCTCGGTTGCCACACCTACTTCCGCCACGGTATTTACCATCTTGTAATTACTGGAATTGACACGGGTGCGACTCACTTCCTGACCATTTTCCGTTACTACCTTCCAAAGCTGGGATTTATAGCCCGTGTAACCACTGTGTAATTTGAAATAACCCAGGGGCTGATCCGCTTTTGCCACAATACTATCAGGACCTTTTTCAATGGTCTCCACCATCACCGATTCGTAACTCACATGCCTGTTAGGATTGCGGGTTTCTTTTCCATAAATATTAAAGATAATGTTCCTATTCTTAGTGATGCCTTCAATGTAAATCGGGGCATCCGTATTATTGACAAATTTAAAGTCCTTGCCGGCACTCTCCGCAATGGCGGCATCTGCAGACAAATCCACATAACCAACCGTCATGGAGTGATTGTATCGCTGTGTTATCTCCAGTTCTGCCAGAAGCGCAGCATTGTAAAGCGTGGTCGTGACCTGACAAATTCCACCTCCCAAGCTATCCACTACCTGCCCATTGAGATAGGAACCTGCAGGAAAATACCCATTGCTCTCCGTAAAGGGAGTCACCAATTCCAATGCAGAAAATTCTTCTCCGGGATACAATACCACACCGTCAATTAAACGACAGCCATTCTCCACATTGCCACTTCTTGCTGCTGCCGAAGTCTGATAACCGGTAGTAAAACTTCCCAAGACATCCTGCACCTTAGCCAGCTCTTCCGCGGAACCCTGATACGCAGTTTCTTCAATCACAAGCTCTATCACAGCAGGAGCTCTGTCCCACTCACGGGCCATATGTTCGTATACAACATCTGTAGACTCCGGCACTTTCACAGCCAAGCCCATCTGCCCCCCTGTAATCTGAAAACTACCGCCTTCTCGACGCAGTGTAACATCTTGGGGATCCACATCATACATGGTACATGTATCAATCAGGGTTTTGCCAATCTCTTCCCAGTCAAAATCAATTTCCACCGGAAGCACAATCCCTTCATTTTCCATCGTCTTCAACGCCTTGTATCGTTCGATAACATTGCCCTTGTTTCCCAGGCGCAAAGCTTCCTCCACCAACTCCGCATTGGCGTGGAACAGACCCAAGTCTCCCGCAGTCACCTCCACCGGGGTATCATTTGCCGCCATCAGAGTGATTTCCGTGGTCCGCAATGCATCGATATATTCCTCAATTCTAAGTGTGGCTTCCTCGGCCGTCATCCCACCCAAGGAAATCTCTCCGGCATAAACACCATCTCTGATTGTCAGTTCTTCCTGCGCAACCACTGTGCTTGTCTGTCCAAACATCAACACACCGGCCAACAACAACGCATAAAACATTCTTTTCTCTCCTAATATACCAAATACGACAATGCCGGAATAATCATAGCCAAAACCAAAATCACTATAATAATCACAGAAATTGTCTTTCTACTCTTTTTCGAATTCAAATTCATCATCTTAGGCACCTCTTTTCTACCACTTAATAATAAGATATTTTTATCCCCTTTGCAAGAATTACAGGGGCATTTTTACATCCACAATTTGGATATCAGGCAAAACCTACACAAACCCTTTCGAACGAAGGACATCCGTCAAACGGCTGGCTTCACTCTTCGTCATTTTTTCTATGTCCACAGGCAAAACCAGTTTATGCCTATCCACCAGGCGATATAACCGTTCCTTCTGGCTACTTGTGGCCGGACCGTCTTTTTTCGCCTGATAAATCAGCGGTTTTGGTTGAAACACCGGATCTTCCGGACGATAAAACTCCTCCACCATTTTCTGATATAGAAGATGGGTGGCATAGGCATCCTCGTAGGCGCGATGTGCCTGATAAGAAATTCTATAATAATCACACAAGAATTCCAGTGTTTTCTTCTCTAACCCGGCCAGATGAACTCTGGCAATGCGCAGGGTGTCCACAGCCGTACATTCCATTTTCATACCCATGTTGACCGCTGCTTTTTTCAGAAACGAAAAATCAAACTGCACATTATGTCCCAACAAGGGCAAATCTTCCACAAAGTCTATGAATCGGGGTAACACCATTTCAATATAGGGGGCCCGGGCCAGCTCAGCATCATTTATTCCGGTCAAATCCACCACCCGTTGTTCCAAATTCCTACCAGGGTTAACCAGCGTGGAAAAAGTTTCCGCCACCTTACCTTCTACCACCTTCACTGCGCCGATTTCAATCACTTTATCTATTTTAGGATTCAGTCCCGTAGTTTCCAAATCCACACATACGTAAGAATTCAACATACCTTTTTCTTCCATCCTTTGCGCAGTAAAAATCCTGTTGTTATTTTAGACTATCAGGGCAGAATATAAATTTTTGCATTTCCTGTCAACGGATTTCTTTCCTGATAGTCGAACAAAACATAGGATGTACCCTTACCCCGCAGTGGCATCTCCGAGGTCATATCCCACACCGGGTAATGGAAGGGTTCCAAATGGGTCATCTTGCTCATTTGCTTCCAATCATAGCCCACATATCCTGCCAGGTAATTGCGTTCCTCTTCTTCCTTTTTATAGAATGCAACCATATCCTCTCTGTAAGGAATGATGTCAAGGGCAAAGGGCGGCCTGCTTTTTAGATTTTCTCTCAAATACATATCATAAGTAAGCAGCTCCCGATACACGGCTTCGTTGGCACCATCTTTTTCCACGGCAAACTGAAGCAACACCTGATATCGATATACTCTGGCCGGACTGTTTGCAAAATATCCCCGCTCTCTGTAATATGCTGCCAAAGAGGTATACATATCAAAGGGCGTTTCAAAGGCTCTTTCCAGGAAAGAGACTGTATGGCTGAACTGACCACTGTTGTAGTACAACTCCACCATCTGCTCCACCTCTTTTAGTCTACAAATATCATCGTATGAAATCCATTTCGTAGAAAGCACCTCGTAGGGTGGATTGCGGTGATAACGAATGTCAAACTCTTCTGCTCTCTCCCACATCTCTGTGCCCTTCAATACCTTCAAAAAACCCAACTGCAGTTGTTCCGGATGCATGCCATAGACCCTGTTAAACGAATCCCTAAAACTATCCATACCTTCTTCCGGCAAGCCTGCAATCAAATCCAAATGCAAGTGAATATTATGGTTCTTTTGTAGTTGTACAACTTTCTCTGTCAGCTTATCCACATCCATATGTCGGTGAATTGCCTGCAATGCACAATCGTTCACGCTTTGTACGCCCACCTCCAGCTGTACCAGTCCGGGACGCATCTGCTGTAATAGTTCTATTTCATCCTCCCGCAAAATATCGGCGGATACTTCAAAATGAAAATTTGTGACACCATTGTCATTTTCCAGAATATACTTCCAGATTTCCATGGTATGGTGGTGGTTGCAATTAAAAGTACGATCAATGAATTTTACCTGCACCACCTGTTTATCCAGGAAAAATTGCAGTTCTTTTTTTACGATGTTGATGTCACGCAGCCGCACCGTCTTGTCCACAGAGGATAGACAATAACTACAGCGGAACGGGCATCCTCTACTGCTTTCGTAATATACAATGCGATGCTCGAAATCCCTCAAATTATCATACAAGAACGGGATGCAACTCATATCCATCAAAGGGCGTACACGGGTATACCCGGCAGGCAAGCACAATCCGGCAATCTGGGACATTCTATCAGTCTCATCTGACCCCACTGATTGTAACAAAGGCGTTATCTCTGATGCCTGCACTTCCCTGCCCACATAATATTCCATCAAATCGCGGAAGGTCGCTTCCCCTTCGCCAATCATGACACCTGTCAAAAACGGATACTCCGCCAAAACTCCGGGCGCATCATAGGACACCTCCGGACCGCCCAGCCATAGGTGAGTTTCCGGCAAGAGGGCATGAACTTCTGCCATCAATTCCTGCACCATACGCCAATTCCAGATATAGCAAGAAAAACCCACGACAGTGGGCTTTCTTTTGTAAATATCCGCAAGAATTTCATCCATCTGCTGATTGATGGTGTATTCTGCCAATTCGATATAGGGTGCGTACTCCTCCCCCGCATAAGCCCGCAGGCTATATACGGCAGGATTAGAATGTATGTATTTTGCATTGATGGCAACCAATAAAAATTTCATAGCCAACCCTTCTTTATGTCCCTTATAACACACAAGGTCCATCTCCGATGTCTACCACATAGAAGTTTGCTGCATATCCGATTTTTGCAAGATATGCTTCTCCAACTTTTTGGATGAATTCGTCCACAGCCTCATCCATTACGATGCTTACCGTGCAACCGCCAAAACCGGCACCTGTCATACGGGAGCCAATGACGCCATCTATCTTCCACGCTTCTTCTACTAAGGTATCCAATTCGATACCTGTCACTTCGTAATCATCTCGCAATGACACATGGGAAGCATTCATCAACTGCCCAAATGCAACCACATCGCCGTCCTTCAACGCTTCTACCGCGCGCATTGTCCTGCGATTTTCATACACTGCATGCTTTGCACGCTTTTTGCGGATGTCACTGCCGATAACGGCACTGTATTTTTCAAAGGTTTCCTCATCCAAAGCCCCTAAGTTTTCTGCAGCAACTACCGTTTGCAGCTCTGCCAAGGCCTCTTCACACTCACTGCGGCGCTCATTGTACTTAGAATCTGCCAGGCCACGCTTTTTGTTGCTGCATGCAATGACGATTTTGGCCCCATCCAATTTAATGGGCGCGTATTCGAAACTCAAATCCGCTGTGTCCAAAAAGATGGCATGATCTTTTTTCCCCATAGCAATGGCAAACTGATCCATTATGCCGCAGTTTACCATATTGTATTTATTCTCAGCAAACTGGCCAATCAACGCCAAATCCTGGTTCGTCACATCAAAACCGAACAAATCTCTCAGGATAAATCCCGTCAAAACCTCCACAGATGCCGAAGAGGAAAGACCGGATCCGTTAGGAATATTGCCATACAGCACCAAATCCATACCTGTAGGAATCTTCATCCCTCTCTGTTCAAACGCCCACATTACACCCTTGGGATAATTGGTCCATTCCGCCTTTGGATCGGGAACCAAATCATCCAAGGAAGACTCGATCACCCCAAGCTGTGGGAAGTTCACAGAATAGAATCTCAGCACTCTATCCTCTCTGGGACAGGCCACACCATATGTACCAATGCTTAGAGCACAGGGAAAGACATGGCCTCCATTATAGTCTGTGTGTTCTCCAATCAAATTTACACGACCGGGCGCAAAATACACTTTTGCACCGGTGCTTTCTCCATATACTTTTTTAAACTCCTCTAAAACAACAGCCTTAATGCTCATAAATCATCATTCCTTTTCATCGTATTTTTTTATCAAATTTTTCTCGATTTTTGCATATATCTTGGTCACCACAACAGCCTCTACAATAAGCAAAACCACCATTGCGACGCTCAGCCAAATCTTTGCACCAAACCATCCCATAACCACAAGAGGAATTTCAGCCGCAACGCCAAAGCCAAGCACCAAACCTGCACATGCCTTGTTGTATTTCTTGACATCCTTTACCTGAATCTTTTTCTTGTTAAAAACAGTGGCTCTCTCATCTAAACTCATAATTTTCGCCGCCGTATAAATACATACGATAGCCACAAATACCGTGATAATCATCTCGCTTAACCTCTCTGCTTCTTCTCAGGAATGATAAATATAAATATCAGGGAGCTAATCAATAGCATCATGGGATAAATCAGATTCGGGATCAAATCAAATGCGGTAATCCCCGTTCCTAACTCTGCGGCCACGGACAATGCCACCAGCATCTGCGCGCCATATGGCAAAATCCCCTGGAAAATACAGGAAAAAGTATCCAGCAAGGACGCTGCTTTCTTAGGAGAAATATCATAGTTTTCTGCCATTTCTTTGGCAATCGGATTAGCCATTACGATAGCCACCGTGTTATTTGCCGTAGCAATATCCATAGCACCTACCAACAGACCCATACCCAACTGACCGCCACGTTTGCCGCGGAATACTTTTTTGATCAACTGAAGCAGTGCTGCAAAACCACCGTATTCCTCAATGAGCGCACAAATAGCCGCCACTAAAATCGCCACCATGGCAGTTTCAAACATACCGGATACGCCGGAGCCCATATTGGACAAAATATCTGTAGGGACTGTGGCTCCTGTTGCCAGCATAATGATGGCACCACTGATAATACCCACGATTAACACAATAAAAACATTAATACCGATAATACCGCCGGCAAGAACCAACAGATAAGGAATGATTTGCACTAAATTATACTCCTCTACTACCGCCTCACCTACATTACTACCCAGCGTACGAATCAGCAATAAAACTATGGTCGCCAATGCTGCAGGCAGTGCGATGCCAAAATTTTCGCGGAACTTGTCCTTCATCTGACAACCCTGACCATTGCATGCGGCAATGGTAGTATCGGAAATAAAGGATAAGTTATCACCAAACATAGCACCACCCACTACAATTCCCAGACACAACTCCGGCGCAAAACCGGAAGCATTCGCCACTGCAATACTGATGGGGGCAATCAGGGTGATAGTACCTACAGAAGTACCCATCGCCAAAGAAACAAAGGCACTTACCACAAACAATACCAAAACGGAATATTGTGCAGGAATAAAGGATAACACAAAATATGCCACACTCTCTGCGCTGCTTCTGCCCAGCACGCCCACGAAGGCCCCGGCCAACAGGAAGATAAACAACATCGTGACAATATTTTTATCACCAATGCCTTTGGACATCAATCCAATTTTTTCGTCCAAACTGATTCCCTTATTTTGCATGCATGCTACAATAAGCGCAATCAAAAATACTACTACAATGGGGATATTATAGAATCCCATACTAATTTTCATAACGTACTCGAAGATAATACCAAGACCCAGGTATAACACCAGGAATACCCCGATAGGTAATAATGCTTTAAAATTTGCTTTTTTCATGTATCGGACACCTCTCTATTTAATATAGTATAGATTGTATCACATGCCCGTAATTTTGCAAATCCATTTCATTCCCGAAATGCATGGATTTTTGCATATATGAAAATAATTTACTTGCATTTAAAATTTTCACTTGCATTCAACATAAGCCGTGTGTATAATACACGCGGGCTGGGAGGAAACTCCATAACAGCCACTAATACGCCCCATAATCGAGCGTTATAATGCATTAAATTTATAAGAAAGAGTAGGTAGGAATTGTGGAAAGAAGAGTAGGAACTATTTCAAGAGGTATTCGTTGTCCCATCATCAGACCCGGAGATGATTTGGTAGAAATCACCGTAAACAGCGTTTTGGAAGCAGCAGAAAGCGAAGGCTATACCATGCGCGACCGCGATGTGGTATCCATGACCGAGTCCATTGTGGCTCGTGCCCAGGGCAACTTCGCTACCATTTATGACATCGCTGCAGATGTAAAGGCAAAATTAGGCGGAGAGACCATCGGTGTCATCCTCCCCATCTTGTCCCGTAACCGTTTCTCCATCTGTTTGAAGGGTATCGCTATGGGCGCTAAGAAAATCGTATTGATGCTGGGATATCCCACCGATGAAGTGGGCAACTCCCTTCTTACCATGGATCAGGTAGAAGCAGCAGGCATCAACCCTTACACCGATGTATTGACCCTGAAGCAGTACAGAGATTTGTTCGGCGAAAACAAGCACATTTTCACCGGTGTGGACTATGTGCAGTATTACAGCGAATTGATCACTGAGGCAGGCGCTGAAGTAGAAATCATTTTCGCAAACAATCCTACCACTATTTTGAACTATACTGATTGTGTATTGACCTGTGATATTCACACCAGAGCAAGAAGCAAACGCTTGTTGCTGGCAGCAGGCGCAAAGGCAGTTTGCGGCCTGGACGATATCATGAGCGCACCTATTAACGGTAGCGGCTACAACGCAAGATACGGACTTCTGGGCTCCAACAAGTCCACCGAGGACACCGTAAAACTCTTCCCCAGAGAGTGCCAGGATTTGGTAGAAGCTATTCAAGAACAGTTCCTGCAGAAGACCGGCAAGCATGTAGAAGTTATGGTATACGGCGACGGCGCCTTCAAAGATCCTCAGGGTAAAATCTGGGAGTTGGCTGACCCCGTAGTATCCCCTGCATTTACTGCCGGCCTGGTAGGTACTCCCAACGAAATCAAATTGAAATACTTGGCTGACAATGAGTTCAAGAACTTAAGCGGTGCAGAGTTGAAAGAAGCAATCTCTAAGAGCATCAAGTCCAAGGCTGATAACCTGGTAGGCAACATGGCTTCCCAGGGTACCACTCCCAGACAGCTCACCGACCTGATCGGTTCCCTCTGCGACTTGACCAGCGGTTCCGGTGACAAGGGTACACCCATTGTGCATATTCAGGGATATTTTGATAATTTTACGGATTAATAATTTATAAGTGAATATACAAAAAGGAGCCCACATGGGCTCCTTTTTTGTTGCTCGTTAATTTCCCTGGTATACCTTTGCCGCTTCGTTGTATCTGTACATGGATACAATCACATCTTTTAACTTCTGTGTAGCTGCAGCATTATTATACATACTGTTCAAATAGGTGAACGGGCTATAATTGATTTCAGTTACAACCGCAGCATCCGCCTTTCTGGTCACTATAATTCTATAATGATTACTCAGCTCTGCCGGATTGATTCCTATAATTTCGAAGAAATCTACTCCCTGGTAATTGCCACTTCGGCCTTCTACTTCCAGCAAAGTATTCTGGTCTACTACCTGGTAGGCAATGAAATCAAACTCTGACAAGTTGTAATTCTCCGTTTCGGACTTCCTTCCCATCGTAAACTCTGCACGTAAAGCTGTCTCGGTACGAAGCACAAGACTCATTCCTCTTACTGCAATCTGGTCCTTCGCATTCTGCATATAGGCCTTCTTCGCATAATTGGCTTTTAAGTTCTCCAGCTCTGCAGTAGTGAAGGGTGTCGGAGTATTGGTAGTCACCAATCCTTCCGCAGTATTGCCAAAATAAATCTGAGACATAGCGCCATAATTCATCATAGCCTGAATCATATTTACCGTTTTGGGACTTGCCAGTACCGCTTCATTCTGTAACTGCGTATCACAATACTGTTTTACGGAATAGATATATGCCTGGCCGATTGCATTATCTCCCTCATACAGCTGCGCTGTAATCTGCTGATTCATCTCTGTAGCAAACACTTCGCACATAAATCCGTAATAAGGCTTACCGTTCATGTTTTTCACAATGACATCCGCGAAACTCTTTTCCACTGTTTTACCATTTGTCAAGGTAAATTTCATGGTCAATTCATTTTTGTTTACTTTCGAGGTTATGTCCATATAGAAATTCACGCCTATGCTATCATTTAAGATCAACTGTCTTCCGTATAACGCAGCCTTACCATCTGCAATCTGTCCACAATTTACATCGGAACAGTATCCCTTATCATTGGGTTTATGAACATGCGGCATATCCGGGGGCAATACCGGCTCTGTAGTAGGTGCCGGTGTCGCCGTAGGTTCTGCTGTAGGCGCAGGTGTCGCTGTGGGCAACGGCGTTGCGGTAGGCTCTGCGGTAGGTGCAGGTGTCGCTGTAGGCAACGGGGTTGCGGTAGGCTCTGCGGTAGGCGTCGGTGTCGGCGTAGGCAACGGGGTTGCGGTAGGCTCTGCGGTAGGCGCCGGTGTCGGCGTAGGCAACGGCGTTGCGGCGGGCTCTTCTGTAGGTACAGGAGTCGCCGTGGGCTCTGCGGTAGGTGCAGGTGTCGGCGTGGGCAACGGGGTTGCGGTAGGCTCTGCGGTAGGCGCAGGTGTCGGCGTAGGCAACGGGGTTGCGGTGGGCTCCGCGGTAGGCGCAGGTGTCGCTGTAGGCAACGGCGTTGCGGTCGGCTCTGCGGTAGGTGCCGGTGTCGCTGTAGGCAACGGCGTTGCGGTCGGCTCCGCAGTAGGCGCCGGTGTAGGACTCGGCGTAGGTTTAGCCGTAGGCAACGGGGTTGCGGTCGGTGCAGGAGTTGCAGTCGGCTCCGCGGTAGGCGCCGGTGTAGGACTCGGCGTAGGTTTAGCTGTAGGCGCCGGGGTTGCAGTAGGTGCAGGTGTTGCAGTCGGCTCCGCAGTAGGCGCAGGAGTCGGAACTGCGTTTTCAATTACCAACGTAGTAGTTGCTGTTGCATTTCTCTCCCAAATTTCACCATAATCCTTGGTCAATTCCAATGCTCTAACACCAACAGTGTAGGTTCCGGCTGCTGTATTTGCAGGTACCTTAAAGGTAATCACTGCCAAATCTGTTACACCTTCTACGTTCTCCGCATCCGGTGATGACCATCCGGCAATACCATTGTTAAGGTTGGTTGCTGCATTATTGAATGCTCCAATCTTATCTCCACCGGTAATGGCTGTAAGTACCAGGGGGTTATCCCATTTGGTTGTGAAGCCGATTCCGTCTACAGTCACGGGATTCTTTGCTTTAATCGTCATTACCACGATCTGGTCCTCATCAGATACCTGAAGGAGGGGCTTATCCAAAACTGCAGTGTATGCACCCTCAACACCGGGTGTTGCAGTAGGCTTCGCGGTAGGCGCAGGCGTTGCAGTAGGCTTCGCGGTAGGCGCAGGTGTTGCAGTAGGCTTTGCGGTAGGCGCCGGTGTAGGACTCGGCGTAGGTTTAGCCGTGGGCTTGGGCGTCGCCGTAGGCAACGGTGTTGCGGTAGGCTTCGCGGTGGGCGCCGGAGTTGCTGTAGGTGCAACGGTGGGAGACGGGAATGTCCCTGGAAGTGGCTTCGCGGTGGGCGAAGGCATCTCATTGTCATCCGTTGTATATACCATAACATTGTCTATGTATACTTTTGTATCTACAGTTTCCTGACCTTCTGCCAATGTAATAGGATTTACTGTAAAACCTATATATTTCAAAGCAGGTGTTTGCTCGTCTCCGGAGAAATGGGCTCTTAACTCACTCTCCACCATTACACCATTCCAATACCATGTATACTTCTTGGTATCTCTATCCATGATCCATTTTATATGTGCCACTTGACCGGGTGTATACGCATTCTTACTGGATGCACCTGTAAGATAGGTAGAGTCGACATAACGGGCCATATAGTTGCTGAACAACTTAAAGTTGGCCAAACCATAGTTTGCGTTGCCGCCCATTCGCAGGCTTACAGAAACATCGGTGTTGTCTTCACCCATGATTGCCATATCCATTTCGACAACTAAATATGTATCGCCTTCTGCCTCTCCACCCAAAGGAAACTGTTTCTCTTCTGCAATAGTGAAGCGGAATGGCAAACCATAGAACCTCTCCATAGCGGAGGTTACAGGGACAAATTCAAGACATTTGTCACCGGCACTCGCAGTTGCAGACATAGTTCCCTTAGTATCCACGATGGTCGCACGGTTATGATGATAACTTAAATTCCAGCCCCCGGTCCAATTTTCGCCGGACAGCTTGTATGCCTCTTTCCCATTTTCAAACTCATTAAAGTCTTCAAACATAATTGGCTCCGCCACACAAGGTGTTCGTGTGGGTCCCGGGGTAGGCATAGGTGTCGCCGTAGGTCTGGGTGTAGGTGTAGGTCCCTGTGTAGGTGCCGGAGTAGGCTTCGGTGTGGGTTCCGGCGTGGCTGTAGGAATTGCAGTGGGTGCAGGTACACTGTAATCAGGGATTGTGTATACCTGTACATTATCCACATAAAACCTTCCGTCGGATGCTTCCTCTCCCTCCTCCAAAGTAATGGGAGGAACAGAAATGCTAATGTACTGTAAAGCAGGCGTCTGGCTATCTTCCCAGAACTGTGCTTTTATTTCGGATTCTATCATCTGACCGTTCCACCACCAGGTGTATTTCTTAGTGGATCTATCCATCACCCACTTCAGATGGGCAACTTCGCCATGCGTATAGGCATTCTTATCTGTAGGTGTGGTCATGCCGACGGAATCCGTATGGCGTACAATGTAGTCATTGAACAACTTAAAGTTAGTCAAACCGAAATTACCATTTCCACCCATACGAATGGCAACGGGACTTGTCATCTGTTGTCCCTTCAATGCCACATCCATTTCTACTACCAGGTATGCATCTCCGGTAATATCACTTCCCAGTGCGAATTGCTGTTCTTCGTTAATATTCATACGCAAGGGCAAATCATAATGCTTGGGATCTCCCGAAGGTACAGGATTGAATTCCAAACACATATCTGTCGCAGAGGCATTGGAGTTCATCGTATCCTTTGTAGGCACGATGTAGGAGCGGCTATGATGATAGCTCAATCCCCAGTTGGCCGTCCAATAATAACCGGACAGTTTGTGTGCAAGTGTATCCTCCTCAAACCTGTCAAAGTCCTCATAAATCGCATGATGCGCCACCACAGGGGTAGGAGAAGGTGTGGGTTCGGGTGTGGCTGTAGGAATGGGCACATTGGTAGGTCTGGGTGTGGGTTGCGTCTTTACGTCCTCCACATACATCTTCAGATTGTCCACATATAACTGACTGTCTACCTGACCCTCCTCTTTGTTAACAGTAAACTTAACAGAGGAAATATCCGGCTGAGAGTCGTAAAGTGCCGTTAAACCCTTTTCCACCAGCACGCCATCCACATAGTAACTGTATCTTCGTGTTTGTTTGTTGACTACCACTTTTAAGTGATGGAATTGATTTTTTGTAATGTTTGTCCGTAATGTAGGATCAACCCATGTATCGCTGGTATTGGTAATTCGGCCGATTTCTTTGTCTGTGATGAAAAACTTTGCAATTCGCGCATAACTTGCTGTGGTTCCAATGGTAAGAATATATCCATTGGCTTTGCTATCTTTGCCACCAACTGCTACATCCATTTCAACAACTACATTTTTATTCTCAGCACCTGTACCCAAGACCTGCTTTGCTGCAGGGAAGAGGTCATATTTGTATTCACCACCGGTACTTGCACCGGAGTTGTACTGTAATTCCAGACATCTATCTGTAGACGAGGCCGTACTAACCACCTTATTCTTGGCTGCCACAATACCATTTTCCCTGTACTGACCGATGTTCATATTCGTATGATATGGATCTCTTGCTGTTCTCTGGTATGAAACACCTAATCCGAAATCATCATAATCTTCGTCGATGGCAGTCACCAGCCACTGAGGATTCGGGGTAAGCGTAGGAGCCTCTGTCTGGGACATCATTTCTTCGTATGCTGCATGGGTCAACTGATATATCTTCAAATTGTCCATATACAACGCAGCATCGCACGCCTCATCTTCCATTCTGGTTCTGATGTACATCGCATGAATGTTGGGCGTAGCGGAATGATAGAACGCCACATCCTTATCCACCAGTTCTCCATCCAGATAGTAATGAAATACTTTGTTTTTCTTGTCGATTACCATCTTGAAGTTAACGAACTGACGGTCCGGCAACTGTCTTCTGCGCAGACGGTCCGCCGAATAATTCTGAACTTCTCTGGCAATACCATCCGGAGTAATTTGAAAATGTGCGGCGGATAAATATGTGTTTCCAAAATCTTCCAGGAACCACATATCAAATCCGTTTTTCTTGTTTTCCATTCCCTTTACTGCAAGATCCATCTCAAAAATCATGAGCATATCGTCTGCATTTGCTCCGGTAAGTTGGGTGTCTTTTTCATCAAGAGTCAGGTAAACCACGCCGTCCAAATTCTTCTCATGGGCATAGGGGAATACCATACATGTATCCGTGGTATCTTCCGGGTCATTCCAGTTTTTGGACACCGTTACCCATCTGTCTTTGTACGCAATGGTGGTACCGTTGATAAACCAGTTGAATCGGTCAGTGGTAATGCTCTCCAAGGGAACATCCAGACCACGGTTAAAGTCTTCATCGACAATATAATCAATAAAGTCATTGTTAATCTGTATGGTGTACTTCTGCGTCGCACCATTTACATAGATCTTTGCTTCTCCGGGCAAGCTTGCCGGTAGTTCTACAACCACCTGTTCTCCACTGTAACTTTCCGCAGTGATTGTAGGCACGGTAGTCACGCCCTTGTCTAGATTGATTGTGTAGTTCATCGTACCGGAATTAAAATGCTCATAGGACACTCCGTCGATGTATAACGCCCTAACCATCCAATCCTCATATGCCACTACAGAAACTTCCACATCCGTATACTGGCCGTCACTAGTCACACGTACCGTTGTAGTACCTGTGCTAACGGGATATAACCTACCTTTTTCATCCACTTCTGCAACGGAAGGATCCATACTCTCATAATATAACTTATTAGAATCTGCATCATAAGGAACTACAGACGCATTTAAACTTTGCAGTTTAGGCATATTCATATAACGGGTAACTTCTGCCAAAATACCCGCCATCATATCCTTCGTCACTTTCGTTGCAGGGGCAAATGAAGTATCTTCTAAATCCATCATCAAACGATAGTTCACTGCGATGTCCACATAATCCTTTGCCCATGCAGGAATGGTATCTGCATCCGCAATACGGTAAAATACAGTAGATGTAGTCCATGTATTGTCTGTATGGTTCTGTAGCGCACGAACAATCATGGATGCCACTTCCAACCGGGTTACCTGTTGGTCCGCCGCAGATCCGCTCACATTCACATTGGCATCCACAAGCCCCTCATAGCCAGAAAGTCCAAACAACTTAGCAATCATTTCTAGCGCTTCACCACGGGTAAGTACTTTCTCCGGATGGAACTTACCGTCAGATTCAGCCCCCATAACACCTAGAGATGCCATACGGTAAATGCCGGAAAGTTCTTCTGCGCTTCCCAAGTCGGCACACTTGGTCACATCCTTTCCCTGCTCTGTCAAAGTGAAGTAGTCCTTTGATACATCAACGCTTGTTACAGGCACCTTTGTCTTGTTATACCACAAAGTTCCGGAATCAATTTGACCTCTACCTTCATGAGGTACATCATTTCCGCCATGGCTCAAATCCAAGTTAATCTGGTTTACATAACCTTGCGCTGCTGCTTCTACCATGAAAACAGCGTACATACTCTCGGTATCCCATGCCGCATATGCGGACTTTTTGTTTGTCCTAAACATACCTAAATCGGGATCATAACTGCCCTGTACAACCTTGTCTGCCATATTGCAAGCCATTTCAAGATACTCGTGATTTCCGGTATATTTATACATCTTCACCACTGCCTGAATATACTGAGGCGCCGTGGCTGTGTTGTTCTTCTTCAGGTTCAGGTTTTGTCCCAAAGAGGTACCGATATCACCCAATCCAATATTTCTGGCAAAGGCTCTGGCCGCTGTCCAAATCTCCTGGTATGCCTCGGAATCTTCCGGCTTCAAAATCGAGATGACATCAATTGCACCTGACAAAATGCCACCCCAATAACCTTCATTCTCAGGGAAAGCGTTCCCTTCGGAAATATAATAACCTGTTTTTTGTGCAACTAACTTGGGAGAATTTCCTCCCGCATTCAAATCCGTGCCATCTGACAAAATAGGCGTTTTGTATAAATGTCTCTCTTGATCATAAATATATCTTGCCCATGCAACCAAATTGTCACGCACGAACTCGTATACTTTTTCATTACCAGTATTACGATATACTTCCACCAAGTCCTCCGCACCATATGCGGTAGTACTCTTAGTGGAGGTTCTCTGAATCAGTTGGTTTGCACCTGCAATCTTGTAGTCCTTCATGGTAGCATTCTTATAATTGAATCCTGAATTGGTTGTAAAGTCTGCACCAATCACAGAATACAAAAGACGGTCGCCACCATAGGTTGTATCCTCTCCCATAGTACCATACTGGCCGCCCAGAAGTTTGGTTTCCGGATGACGGACTCCTATGTATTTATCCAACATGCGCTCTGCCCAGGCGCCATATTTAGGATCACCGGTCTTGTCAGTCAAAAACCATGCCGCCTCCATCAGGTCATCAGCAGTACACAAGAAAGGACAAGTATCTGCCTCTACCCAGGGGTCGTCATTTGTATATGGTGTATCCCATGCGGTAGTTACCGGCACATCCCAATATCCGTGACGATTCATAATCAAGCTGGACCAATCATATACATGTGCATTCCAAAGTGCCGTAATGAATCGGGAAGTTCCTTCCGGATCCGCTTTGAACATCAATTCATAGGGAAGCTGGTTATCCTTCACCTCATGATATGCAAGGCCTCTGTATTCACCGGTCACAACATCCACCAGACTGTGACCACCGGCATAAAGCAAACCACTATCGTCTACCAAATCAGTGCTATCAAAACGAGTTCTGTACTGATCCAGTGCAACTTGGGAATACTTCGGGTCTCCTGTCAATAATGTCATTCCATCCAATGCCTTTAACAAATTGGACTGTGCGTATGGATTGGACTGGACCGTCTCACGAACGGAACCTTTATTCCACTTCGCGGGTTCCCAGGTGTCTACATTCACGCCATCCGCAAACAAATTGGGATATTTTGCACCCTCCACATTCCGACCATATTTCATGGCTGTTTCCATATGCCCAACCAATGCGTCCAATCTGGTGATTGTCTCGGAAGTGGCTGCTACCGACCCTACTGCCGATTTCACTGTAGTTTTCACTGCCTGCTCCTCTGTAGCAGTTGGCGCGGCCATATCCAATTCATCTGCCGCTGCAACAACCGTGCTTTCCTCTTTCACACTACCTGCCGCGGTTACTTGCATCGGGAACATATTCAGAACCAATGCCAAACAAAGTATTGCTGAAATCTTTCTTCTCATCTTCTCTCCTCTTTTTCCTCTGTATCCATCCCATTGTACTATTTAGAGTTCTCTAAATATTATACGAAAAACAGAGGATAATTACAAGAAAATTTCGCATATAGAAAGGCCACGGAAACGCATTTCCGTAGCCTTTCTAATAACTTTATTATTTTGTTGCTTCTAAAGCATTCGCAGCTTCATTGTAACGATACATTGCTGTTACCAAATCTACCAACTTAGAATCACCGGAATTCATCTTGTTCTTAATGTAAGTAAATGGACTGTATGTGATGTCTAACATCTTCACGCCATCCTTCTTTACTACGATATTGTACAAGTGATCTAATTCAGCGGGACTGATATTGGGGATATCGAAGTAGCTTACACCCTGATAGATACCGGTGTATCCGTCAGTGATGGTCACTCCGTCTGTCATATCATATGCCTCGTAGGTGAAATCTGCCAGGACGTAGGGCTTACCGGTTTCAGGATTTGTATCAAAAATCAATCCGGTTCGCAAAGCTGTCTCTGCAAACAACACCAAAGTCATACCCTGTACACTGACAACACTTTCTGCTTCAGGTGCCTCCACAATGGTCTTAGGATAGCTCTGCAATTCTTCTTTTTCTTCCACTGTCAAAGGTACCATTGTAGGTACTGCCATGTCTTCGGTTACCAAATCGTTAGTGTCTTTACCAAAGAATACCTGAGACATCTCACCGTAGGTCAACATCGCATTGATCACATCCACAGTTTCCTGTGTATTGCCTGCTTCGGGATCCAGCTGCTTATCACAGTATTCCTCTACGGAATAAGTGTAGGTATCAAGCAATTCCGCACCCTCATAAACTTCAGCCGTAATTACCTGATTCATCTCATATGCAAACAATCCACACATGAATCCGTATGCGACACGTCCCTGAGGCGCTACGCCATTCTTTACGATAGCGTCTCTGAAGTTTACTGTGGACGTCTTGCCGTTTGTCAAATTAAACTTCACCTTCACATCGTCCTTGTTCACAGCACTTGTGAAATCAAGATAGAAAGTTACACCGATGTCATCATTCAAAATCAAGGTTCTACCTGCCACAGCCACCTTACCGTTAGCGATTTCTCCACATACCGTACAGTATCCCTTTTCATTGACCACATGATCATGAACAGGTGCATCGGTAGGCGCAGGACTCGCCGTAGGTGTGGGTGAAGGTCCGAAGTCAAAAGGAAGCTCCGGCTCAAAGTTAGGACCTATCGTAGGTTTTGCCGTAGGCGCCGGTGTCGGGCTGGGCGTAGGCGCCGGTGTAGGACTCGGTGTGGGCGCCGGTGTAGGGCTCGGCGTAGGTGCCGGTGTAGGACTCGGTGTGGGCGCCGGTGTAGGACTCGGCGTAGGTGCCGGCGTCGCTGTAGGTGCCGCACTAGGCATCGGCGTAGGCTTCGCTGTAGGCGAAGGCATCATATTGTCATCTGTTGTATATACCATCACATTGTCCAGATAGAACTTCGCATCGAAGGTCTCCTGTCCTTCCGGCAATGTTTGAGGTGCTACAGACACCTGAATATATCTAAGCGTAGGGGTCTGGTCATCACCAGGGAACTGGGCTCTTACCTCATTTTCCACCATCACACCATTCCAATACCAGGTATACTTCTTTGTGGCTCTGTCAAGCACCCATTTCAGATGGGCAACTTCACCATGGGTGTAAAGGTTCTTTGTGCCGGCGGATGTGATGGAACTTGAATCCACATGACGACCCATGTGAGTGCTGTATAATTTAAAGTTTGTGAGTGCTAAGTTCTCTATACCACCCAATCGAATATTGACAGGATCGATAAAAGTATCTTTACCCTTCATTGCAAGATCCATTTCCACTACCAGATATGCGTCGCCGGTAATCTCTCCTCCCAAAGGAACCTGTTTGCTTTCTGCAATATCAAAGTTCAATGGCAATGCGTAGAAATTGTTCATCTTTGATGTTACCGGATTGAACTCAATACACTTATCATTGTCGTTGGCATTGGCGTCCATAGTACCCTTTGTGGATACAATCGTGGCCCTACTATGGTGATAACTCAGGCCCCATCTTGCAGAATAGTTCTCACCGGTCAGGGTGTTTGCCTGTTTACCATCTTCAAAGTCGTTAAACTCTTCATGAATGATTGGATCCGCTACACAAGGAGTACGGGTCGGTCCGGGGGTAGGCATAGGAGTCGCCGTAGGTCTGGGAGTCGGTGTAGGTCCCGGTGTAGGCTTCGGCGTAGGCTCCGGTGTAGGCCCCGGCGTAGCTGTAGGAATCGCCGTAGGTGCAGGTGCATTATAGTCAGGAATCGTGTATACCTGAACATTGTCTACATAGAATCTAGCATCCGACTCTTCTGCTCCCTCTTCCAGCGTAATGGGCGCTACCGATATTCCGATGTACTTTAATGCGGGAGTCTGGGCATCATCCCAAAATTGTGCTTTTACCCACGATTCAATCAACTGACCATTCCACCACCAAGTGTATTTCTTTGTGGATCTATCCATCACCCACTTCAAATGGGCAACTTCCCCATGCGTGTAGGCATTCTTATCTGTAGGTGTGGTCATGCCGACAGAATCAGTATGGCGTACGATGTAGTCATTGAACAACTTAAAGTTAGTCAAACCAAAGTTTTCATTTCCACCCATACGAATGGCAACAGGACTTGTCATCTGTTGTCCCTTCAACGCCACATCCATTTCTACTACCAGGTACGCATCTCCGGTAATATCACTTCCCAATGCAAATTGCTGTTCTTCGTTAATATTCATACGCAAGGGCAAATCATAATGCTTGGGATCTCCTGAAGGTACAGGATTAAATTCCAAACACATATCTGTCGCAGACGCATTGGGGTTCATCGTATCCTTTGTGGGCACGATGTAAGAACGGCTATGATGATAGCTCAATCCCCAGTTCGCGGTCCAATAGTAACCGGACAGTTTGTGTGCGAGTGTATCCTCATTAAATCTGTCAAAGTCCTCATAAATCGCATGATGCGCTACCACTGGGGTAGGAGAAGGAGAAGGTGCGGGAGTCGCTGTAGGCACCGGCACATTGGTAGGTCTGGGTGTAGGCTCTGCCTTCACATCTTCTACATACATCTTAAGATTATCTACATACAGTTTACTATCCACCTGACCTGCAGTTTCTTTTGCGACAGAGAATTTAATCGCTGAAATATTTGGCTGGCTGCCATAAATCGCAGATACTCCTTTCTCTACCAACACACCATCTACATAGTAGCTGTACTTACGGGTCTGCTTGTTTACCACCACTTTCAGATGATGGAATTTGTCTTTGCTGATTGCTGTTCTTAAAGTAGGATCAACCCAACTTTCATTGGTATCCGTAATACGACCAATTTCCTTATCCGTGATAAAGAATTTCGCAATACGCGCATAGTTCGCAGTAGTTCCTACAGTAACCACATATCCGTTCGGTTTACTATCCTGACCTGCGACTGCAAAATCCATTTCAAGAACCAGATTCTTATTCTCCGCACTGTTGCCCAATACCTGTGCTGCGGCAGGGAACATGTTATAGCTGAAGTCCGCTCCTGTGCTTGCGCCGGAATTATAAGGCAACTCCAAACACATATCCGAAATGGATGCAGTGGCATCTACCACACTTTTCGCTACTACCTTGCCGTTGTCTCGGTACTGTCCAATATTCATCACTGTTTTGTACGGATCTTTAGCCGTTTTCTGGAAAGAGAATCCGGATCTAAATTCATCATAATTCTCATCAATCGCTGTGATCAGCCACTGCGGGTTAGGGGTGGGGGTAGGAGCCTCTACCTGAGACATCATTTCCTCATAGGCCGCATGTGTCAACTGATATACCTTCAGGTTATCCATGTACATTGCTGCATCACACGCTTCGCTTTCCAATCTGGTATTGATATACATCGCGTGGATGTTGGGGGTAGCATTATGGTAAAACGCAATATCGCCGTCTACCAACTCTCCATCCAAGTAATAGTGGAATACTTTGTTCTTTTTATCAATTACAAGTTTGAAATTCACAAACTCACCATCCGGAAGTGTTCTTCTGTGAATGCGATCCGTATAGTAATTCTGCTCCTCTCTCGCAAAACCTTCGGCATCAATACGGAAGTGTGCTGCTGCAAGATAAGTTTTACCAAAGTCTTCCATAAACCACAGCTCATAACCATTCTTTTTGCCTTCGATGTTTTTCACCGCAAGATCCATATCGAAAACCATCAACATATCGTCAGCCTGTTCACCGGTCAACTGTGTATCTTTTTCATCCAGCGTCAGGTATACCACGCCGTCCAGATTTTTCCTATGATCATAGGGGAACGCCATAGCTGTATCGGTTGCATCTTCCGGATCATTCCAGTTCTTAGATACAGTTACCCAACGGTCTTTATACGCAATGGTGGTTCCGTTGATAAACCATGTATATCTGTCTGTAGTAATACCTTCAATAGGAGTATCAATGCCCCGATTGAAATCTTCGTCAACGATATAGTCGATAAAATCATTGTTGATCTGCAAAGTGTATTTCTCAGTAGCACCCTGCACATAGAATTTTACCACACCGGGCAAACTTGCAGGAGATTCAACAACCACTTTCGCACCACTGAAACTCTCTGCTGTGATGGTGGGAATTGTAGTCACACCCTTGTTCAAATTAATGGTGTATTCCATTGTGCCTGGATTGAAGTATTCATACGCCACACCATCAATATAGAGATTTCGAATCATCCAATCTTCGTATCCCACTACCGTAACTGTCAAGTCTGCAGTTTGACCGTCACTGGTTACACGAACTGTGGTCGTACCTGTGCTCACAGGATACAATCTACCATTTTCATCCACTTCAGCGATCGAAGCGTCCAGACTCTCATAGTACATTTTATTAGAATCTGCATTATAAGGAACAACACTCGCTTTGATTACCTGTAGCTTAGGGAATTCCATATAGTTTGCAACTTCTCCCAAAATGCCTGCAGCCATATCCTTGGTAACTACAGTATTCGGTGCAAAATTAGCATCCTCTAAATCCATCATCAGGCGGTAGTTTGCAGCGATATCCGCATAATCCTTCGCCCATGCGGGAATAGAATCCGCATCTTCAATACGATAGAAGACATTGGATGTGGTCCATACTCTATCCGTGTAATTCTGTAATGCACGAACGATTACAGAAGCCATTTCCACTCGTGTTGCCGGCTGATTTGCCGCAGAACCGGTGACATCCAGGTTGGCGTCCACCAGTGCAGTATAATCATTCAGGTCAAACAATGTGCCTACCATCTCCAAAAGTTCGCCACGAGTGATTGTCTTTTCAGGATGGAATTTGCCATCTGTTTCTGCTCCCATGACGCCGAGAGAAGCCATGCGATAAATGGCAGACAGATTCTCTGCACTTGTCAAGTCCGTGCAAGCCGTAACTGCATTGCCCTGCTCTGTCAGGGTATATGTATCTTTTGCCAGGTCAATTCGCTCTACCGGCACCTTGGTCTTACCATACCACAAAGTACTGGTATCCACCTGACCCATTCCTTCATGAGGCACATCGGTTCCGCCATGGCTCAAATCAAGATTGATCTGATTTACATATCCTTGGGAAGCTGCCTCTACCATAAATACGGCATACATCTGCTCTGTGTCCAAAGCCAGGTAAGCAGACTTTTTAGTGGTATTAAACAAGCCCAACTCGGGATCGTAACTACTCTGCACTACCAAATCCGCTAGATTCTCTGCCAGTTCCAAATATTCATAGTTACCGGTATATTTAAACATCTTAACTACTGCCTGAATGTACTGTGCAGCAGTGGCAGTTGAATTCATTTTCAGATTCAAATTCTGTCCCATAGAGGTACCGATATCGCCCAACCCGATATTTCTGGCAAAAGCTCTGGCTGCGGTCCAAATTTCTGCGTATGCTTCTGCATCCTCAGGTTTCAATATAGAACATACATCGACTGCACCGGACAATACGCCACCCCAAATAGGCTCATTCTCAGGAAAAGGCTGTCCAACCGTCATATAATATCCGGTTTTCTGCGCAATCAATTTAGGGGAATCCCCACCGGCATTCAAATCAGTACCATCCCACAGAATAGGAGTCTTATAGGTATGTCTGTCTGCGTCATAGATATATCTCGCCCAAGAAAGCAGATTACTCTTTAAGAACTCATATACCTTCTCGTTGCCGGTATTACGGTATACCTCAACCAAATCTTCCGCACCATACGCGGTAGAACTCTTTGTTGACGTCTTTTGAATCAACGTGTTGGCGCCAAGAGTTTTGAAGTCATCCATGGTTGCATTTTCATAACTATATCCACTGTTGGTGGTGAAATCTGCACCGATGACAGAATACAACAGGCGGTCACCACCATACTGGGTATCCTTTGCCATGGTTCCGTACTGTCCGCCAATCAATCCGGTCTCAGGATGCTGCACGCCTATGTATTTGTCCAGCATGCGCTCTGCCCATACACCGTACTTGGGATCTCCGGTCATGTAGGTTAGAAACCATGCCGCTTCCATCAAATCATCACCGGTACAAAGGAAAGGACAGGTATCTGCCTCCACCCAGGGATCGTCATCCACATATGCGGAATCCCACGCACTGGTTACGGGCACATCCCAATAACCGTGACGGTTCATAATCAAATTAGACCAATCATACACATGGGCATTCCAAAGCGCTGTAACAAAACGTATTGTACCATCAGGATCTGCTTTGAACATCAGCTCGTAAGGAAGCTGGTTGTCCTTCACCTCATGATATGCAAGGCCTCTGTATTCACCGGTCATAACGTCCACCAAACTGTGTCCGCCGGCATATAGCAAACCACTGTCATCTACCAGGTCATCACTGTTAAAGCGGGTCTGGTACTGGTCAATCGCCGCCTCAGAATACTTAGGGTCTCCAGTCAATAAGGTCATACCATCCAAGGCTTTCAACAGGTTAGACTGTGCGTAAGGGTTGGACTGAACCGTTTCACGACTGGAACCTTTATTCCATTTCACAGGTTCAAAAGTATCTTTGTTCAATCCGTCCACAAACAGATTGGCATACTTTGCACCTTCCATATTTCTACCATACTTCAGTACTGTCTCCATATGGCCAATCAGCGCATCCATTCTGGTGATTCCCTCGCTGGCGGGCGCTACTGCCGCCGGAGTTTCTTCTGTTGTTACAGATGCCATTTCCACCGCAGGTGTCTCTTCTGCTGCAACAACTGTGTTTCCCGCATCTGCATTGCCTACTGCAAACGTTTGCATGGGAAACAAGTTAAGAACCAGTGCAATACATAGTATTGCTGAAATTCTTTTCCGCATAACTTCTCCTCTTTTCTTTTTCACTAATATCCATTTTCTGCGACTTAAATTTCTGCTACCAAATTCGTCTTCGCATACATAGCTAATTATACGAAAAAACTTGGCCACTTTCAACATTTTTCGTGAAAATGACCAAGTTTTTATATCGCTATTCTATAATTATTGAATTATCTTCGTTTTAATGATTCCCTTTGCCGCATAGGGAAGCATACATACCATATAGGGCAATGTGTATCGGGACCCACCCTCCCAGAACAGATAAAAAATAAAACCGCCAATCAAGGCAAGTGCCAGCACAAAAGACCACAAATCCTCCGATTTCTCCCGCCTTGTAATCTCATCAGGCACTCCCTTACATCGTCCAATCCATTTTTCCTGTAATACTGTCACGGTATACAAAAGCAATCCCAGATATAAGACACTCTGATATACATTCATCACATTCAGTATGCCCTTCGTCCAGATGCCATCATAGATGTTCCACGCTGCTTGGGTTCTATTGTGGTAGACCAATTGGGTGGAATAGAAGCAGGAATAGTTGGGATCGCACCATTGTGGCACCAACTTTCTATAGAAGAATCCACATGCATATCCGGGCTTTTCCAACATCGTTGTAAGTGATTTTCTGATGGATTGCTTGCTAATCTCGTCGGCAAGGGCAGTATCATAATCGCTATCTATCACCACCTGACTGTGAAATCCATTATTCCAACCAGGCGAGATACCTTCCGTTTCCTGCAATCCCATAGCGATGTAATTATAGGCCGTAACACCCTTCCCAAGCCGATTATTTGCCCGAAGTTCATAAACTTTGGTGGGTAACATGTTTGCTAAAATAGTCACCGCAATCATACCTGCAATTGCAAACAAGTACTGCTTCCGGTACCTCTGTAGCATGGATACCAGCAGTATCAGCACAGAAGCCACCACAAATATGCTTAAATTCTTTCGCAACATCACGCCAAATCCAAGCGTTATCAACACAATGCCCAAAAACCTTTTCTTTTTGTGTTCAAGGTACAATGTCATCATCCACGCCACTACCAGCATGGCGGAAATACTGGGTATTTCACCATAGGCAAAATTCACATAGAAGAACCACGGCCAGCAAAACAGCAAAAGTACAGAAAAGCAGGCTGTCACCTTCTCGTCGTGAAACCATTTTCGCACCAGAAAATAGGCCGAAATCAATCCCGCTCCCAGATAGCCCCAATTCAAAATCTGCATGGGCACTACATTATAGTCCGGAATCAAGCGAAGTATCCCCTCGTAGTAAAGAAGCAATCCCGTCTGAAACGGCCATAAGGAAAGATACGAACCCTTGGGGGCAATCATGGAGTAATCCCCCTTGCGAATAATGGACAAAGCCATTTGATGAAGGCTGGCCGCATCACTTTGCGCCAGACTCCTTGCATTGGCTATCCACCAGACGCTGAAACCCATAATTATCGTAAACACGCTCCAAAACAAGATATGATTGGTGCGGGTTGGATTTTTCCTGTGCGAAATCCATTTGGACAACAGTCGTAATCCAATCAAAAAGAGCACAGACAAAATAATCAATAACAGCGTTTGATCCTTATGCCAGGACATATCCTGTTTATCTATGTAGTACAAATAGGATGTCACCGTTAGGAACAATGACACGAAAAAGAGCAGCAGAGAAATGCCCCACTCTGCTGCCGATTTCATATTGACTCTGAATTTTACTCTTTCGCTACCGTTTTTCATAAATACTTCAAATGTTCTTAGTAATTCTCTGCATGAATCTCGAAGAAGCTCTGAGGATGATTGCAGGTAGGGCACATCTGAGGCGCCTTGGTGCCCACTACGATATGACCACAGTTACGGCACTCCCACACCTTCACTTCGCTCTTTTCAAATACCTGCTGCATCTCCACATTCTTAAGAAGTGCACGATATCTTTCCTCGTGATGCTTTTCTACTGCTGCCACCAGGCGGAATTTTGCTGCCAAGTCCTTGAAGCCTTCTTCCTCCGCGGTTTTTGCAAAGCCTTCATACATCTCTGTCCACTCATAGTTTTCGCCATTTGCTGCGGAAACCAAATTCTCTGCGGTATTTCCAAGGCCGCTCAACTCCTTGAACCACATTTTAGCATGTTCCTTCTCATTGTCTGCGGTCTTTAAGAACAAAGCAGAAATCTGCTCATATCCTTCCTTCTTTGCAACAGATGCAAAATAGGTGTATTTGTTTCTCGCCTCAGACTCACCGGAAAATGCGGCCATTAAATTTTTCTCTGTCTGTGTACCTGCGTATTTGTTTTCTGCCATATAAATAACCTCCTTTTGGACACTGTCAAGCGCCACTTTATATACTGATTTTATTATATTCTGTCCACAAAGTCAAAACATATTATTTCTGTTTTTCCTGATTTGTGTGGGTGTGTAAGACGTGTGTTGTTTTAGAATTTTTCGAAAATAGGAAGTGGACGAAAATCCTAATGCATCGCTAATTTCCTGTACCGACTGGTCAGTGGTAGAAAGCAACATAATAGCCCGTTGTACCAGAACTTCCTGCCGAATGATACTCGGTGTTTTCCCGCAAATAGTTTTACAGACGGCATAAAGAGTAGAGTAACTGATATTACACTTCCTTGCAATCTCACTAAGGCTCCAATCTGTATGATTTTCCATGAGGGACTTGGCCTTTTTGAACACGCTCTCCTCGCCACCCCTTGCATCCGTGGACATAAATGGAATCAACCGATCAAGAACGCCATAAAAAGCCGAAAGCGAACGGCTGCTTACCCGGTTTCCCACGGGCAGCGATGATATCTCCTCTTTTAGCCCTTCATCGCAAGCGATTTTTTGTATTCTTATGTCGGTCTGCTCTGCCTCCGGGAAGTAGGAAAATCCGAAAGAATACCACTCAATTTCCTCTCCACTCCAAAAAGATTCATAGGGAATGTTTTTAGGGATATAGAATACATCACCGACATTCAGGCTGATGGTTTCTCCCATACAACGTAGCCTTCCTCTACCCTTCGTAAGGCGGGCAACATAATGATAGGGTGCTCCTTTACGATTATCCGTATAATGTTTTTTTGTGAAATTGAGTCTTAAAAAACAGCATTCATTGGATAAAAATGTGCGAATCATATGGATTTCACCTTAAATTTTGAAGATTTTTACCTCTTTTCCAAAAGAATAACATATTGTAACGCACCGGTCAATTCATTACAATAATCATAATCGCATATCTTACAGCAAAAATTTTAGGAGGAATGCAAGGATGAAAAATAGAAACATCTTATTTACAGGCCCTTCTATGGCAGCTATCGTGGAGAAAGAAATCAATGCTCCCAAGGCCAACGAAGTGCAGGTCCGCCTGACCGTATCCACCATCAGCAGCGGAACAGAGCGGGCAAATCTGGTGGGAGACCCGAATGTCAATATGGGGGGCGGCGGTGCGGTTGTTTGGCCCAGACAGCTTGGCTACAGCAGTGCCGGAATTATCGAGGCCGTGGGCGCTGACGTAACAGATTTAAAGGTTGGCGACAGAGTGGCTATGGCTTGGACCACACACCAGGAACTGATCAACATCAATCACACTGATATTTACAATCGGGCAAATGTTTATCCCATCAGTGACAAGGTGTCTTATGAGAATGCTGCTCTTTTTCATATTGGCACATTCCCGCTGGCAGCCATCCGCAAATGCGGACTGGAAATCGGTGAAAGCGCCATTGTTATGGGCATGGGTATTTTAGGACTTTTTGCCATTCCCCTTTTGAAGGCTGCAGGTGCTGCTCCTGTGATTGCAGTGGACCCGGTACCCGAAAAAAGAGAAAAGGCAATTGTGGCAGGCGCAGATTTTGCTTTTGATCCTTTCGCTCCTAACTTTGCGAAGCAGGTCAAAGAAGTCACCGGCGGCGGTGCTAATGTAGGTATTGAAGTAACCGGTGTTGGCGCAGGCCTTGACGGTATATTGGATTGTATGGCACCCTTCGGTCGGGTAGCTTTGCTTGGCTGCACCAGAAATAAAAACTTTACCATTGACTACTACGGCAAGGTACACTCTCCGGGTATCACGCTGGTGGGCGCCCACACCATGGCAAGGCCAAAATTCGAGTCCTCAAAGGGTTGGTGGACCCAGGGCGATGATATTCGAGCCCTGATACGACTGACGGAAATGGGAAGAATCGATCTGGCATCTTTGATCGATGAGGTACACTCTCCTTTAGAAGCCCCGGACGTTTACACGAGATTGGCGAACGAATCCGCGTTCCCTATTGTTCAATTTGATTGGAGATTATTATGAAAAAAATTAGAGTAGCACAGATAGGTACAAATTATTACAGTCATGGACCCTTTGTTTGGGATACCATGAAGACTCTTTCTGATATTTATGAGCTGGTAGGCTACGCTTTGCCGGAAAACGAGCGTGAGCGTCTGCCCCAACAGGTAAAGCATTTTGACGGCTATCCGGAATTTACCGTGGAGGAATTGCTAAATGATCCTTCCATTGATGCCATCATCGTAGAGACAGACGAAATTTATCTCGCCAAGTATGCCCTGATGGCTGCCAAGGCAGGAAAACATGTTCATATGGAAAAACCGGGCGGTCTTCGATTGGAAGAATTCGAAGAATTGATTGCCACAGTGAAGAAAAACAAAACCGTTTTCCATACAGGCTATATGTACCGTTACAACCCCTGCGTGCAGGAATTGCTGGCACAAATCAAGGCGGGCGAACTGGGAGAAATCTTTAGCGTGGAGGCACAGATGAATTGCTCCCACCCCAAGGCTGTGAGAGAATGGTTACACACATTCCCTTCCGGAATGCTTTTCTTCCTGGGCTGTCACCTGATTGATTTGATTTATTCCATCCAGGGACAACCGCAGGAAATTCTTCCTTTGAGCTGTTCCACCGGTTTAGAAGATGTTACCTCAAAGGATTTTGGAATGGTGGTAATGAAATATCCTCACGGCGTTTCTATGGCCAAAACCACCGACGCCCAAATCGGCGGCTTTGCGCGACGCTCCTTAGTGGTCACCGGCAGTAAGAAAACAGTAGAAATTTGCCCTTTGGAAATGTACGGAGAGGGAGAATTACAATTTTCCACCATGACAACCTACGCCTCCGGTAATTGGGGCGACAGAGGTCAGACCGTCCAAAGCGAACAATTCGGACGCTATGACGCTATGATGGAAGCCTTTGCCACCTATGTCAGAGGAGAAAAAGAAAATCCTTATACCTACGATTATGAATTGGCGCTATATAAAATCTTACTCCAATGTTGTGAGATAATATAAAGGCCGCAGAAAAACAATTTTGTATAACAGAACACCATAAACGAGTAACAGGAGAGTGTCCTATGGACGCCCTCCTGTTTTGTTCTTCATCCGTCTGCCAATGCCACCTGGCATCTTGCCTGACGCTTATTTATTCATTTCCTTTTACGGTCAGCACAATCTTACCTGCACTCTTACCTGACTGCATCAGATCCTGTGCTTCTTCCGCCTGGGTGATGGGGTATACCTTAAAGATGGTAGGACGGATTTCACCGCTTTCCACCTTGGGCCAAATCAAATCCACCATATCTCCCAGCAATTTCTTCTTCTGCTCCGGCGTACGGCTTCTTAAATTGGTACCAATCACACGGGTTCTGCGCACATACATGCTCTTGAGGTTGATGGTGGAAGGATCCCCTGCCAAAGTGGCAATCATAATCCATCTGCCGTCAAAGTTCATATAAGGCAAGCACTCGCCAACGGTATCACCGCCAAGACAGTCTACAGTAATGTCCACAGGGGTACCTGCTTCCAATTCTCTCTTCATTACGTCTGCCAACTTTTCTCTGGATGTATTCACCACATAGTCCGCTTTCAGATGTCCAATTGCCTGTTCCTGCTCATCGTTCATAACAGTCGTAAGCACACGCACGCCAAAGCATTTTGCCATGGGAATAATCACGCTAGCCAATCCGCTGGCACCGGCTGTCACCAGCAAGGTATCTCCGGATTTCAAGCCGCCTTCCATAAATAAGAATAAATATGCCGCGCCATACACTTCCGGCAACGCCGCAGCCTCAATCATGGAAAGGCCCTTAGGAATGGGCATCAACATGCCTTCCGGTACAGCAACATACTCCGCATATCCGCCACTTCCAAGCAACGCACAGACTTTGTCACCCACATGCCATTTTCCTTCTTCCTCTACCTTCTTGCCAACCGCCTTGATTTCACCGGCTGCTTCCAGACCAAACCAATCCGGCCATCCGGGAGGCGGAGGATATTGACCTGCTCTCTGTAATAAATCAGCTCTGTTCAAAGCAGCAGCTTCCACTTCCAACAACACTTCATCTTCTTTAATCTGTGGATCCGGCACTTCGGTCCAGTGAAGATGTCCATCTTCTCCATTCAATACTGCACGCATGTAATTTTCTCCTTTACATTATGTGATTTATGAGGCAAATCGCCTTATTTTCTTGAATTTTATCACTTTTCCTGTTATATTAAAATGTATAAAAAGGAATTGATACATGTATAAAAAGGAGTTTTATCATGTCTATCCATGTGAACCTAAGCGCACCGCACCATGTAGTGGCGGCCAACGCCCATTTTTATAAGACCCCCACAGAGGAGCGGTATATTGACCGCACCCTCCCCCACCATGATCTGATCTATCTGGTGGAAGGCAGTTGGTCCATCACCGAAAACGAGCAGGAATATCCCCTGGGAAAGGACGATTGCCTGCTTCTTTCTGCCGGGCGCCATCACTATACCCGTTTCCCCTGCGCGCCCGGCACACGTACTTTTTGTATTCATGTGTCCGGTGAGTTAGATCATCAAACAAGTGACAACGAATTCATACAGCTTCCCACCCTGATTCACGCCCACAACAACCCCAAAATCAAAAAATACTTTAGTGAAATCGTCACCGCCTATTGGGGGAAAAGCGAATATAAAGAAAAACAACTTTCCGCATTGCTGGATTTGCTATTCCTGGAACTTTGCTCTTTAACAGAAGCAAAACAAAGTAGCGACCTGGCGGAACAAGCCATTGCCATCCTTACGGCAGCGCCCCACATACATTACACCTGCAAGGAAATGGCTGAAATGCTCTATGTCAGCACCAAGACATTGGACAAATCCATGTTACACCGGACAGGACTTTCTTTTCACGCATACGCCAGGGAGCGCAAACTGGAAATGGCTGCATCCCTCCTGGTGACCGAACCGGAGTTGCAACTGCGGGAAATTGCCAATGCGTTGGGGTTCTATGATGAATTTCATTTGAGTAAAAGTTTCAAACAAAAGTACCGGGTATCTCCCAGAGAATATAGGACAGGGAATACATAGTGCCCGTAGCGAAGCGCAAAGATATCCCATGACTGATTTTTTTTAAATTTGACATTGACAAATGATTTTGAAAGGCGTATCATTCAAATCAAATTTAGAAAGAAGGAGGCAGCAAAACAATGAATAAGGCGTTTTATTACTTTTATTACTTTGTTCAGGACTGCCCGCTTTCTTTGATAACTAAGGCATAAGATGACACCTTAGGAATAAGATGACGGACGGTCCGCTTTCATTGTGCTTAATGGCAACTGTGAGGCGGATTTTTTATTTTTGGAAAATCCACAGGCGCCTGCCAAGTCAGAAAATTGATTAGAAATCGAGGTAACGAACTATGCAGATGAATTTCCACAGAAAACTTCCTATTCCCAAAGAGGTAAAGGCAGAATTTCCGCTGACGAAGGAAATGGAGGATATCAAGGCACAACGGGACGAAAGCATCCGTGCCATATTTGAAGGTGCGTCAGATAAATTCATTTTGGTAATCGGGCCCTGCTCTGCAGACCACAGCGAACCTGTATTGGAATACATCAGCCGGCTTCGCCGCATCCAGGAACAGGTGGAAGACAAAATATTGATTATCCCCAGAATTTACACCAACAAACCCCGCACCACGGGGCAGGGATATAAGGGCATGTTGCACCAACCGGATCCCGAAGCAAAACCTGATATGTACAAGGGAATTATCGCCATTAGAGAATTGCATTTGGCTGCTTTGCGCGATTATGGATTCTCCTGTGCCGACGAAATGCTGTATCCCGAGAATTATCGCTATTTGTCAGATTTACTCTCCTATGTGGCGGTGGGTGCAAGATCTGTGGAAAATCAGCAGCATCGTCTGGTAGCCAGCGGCCTCGAATGCCCTGTGGGCATGAAAAATCCCACCGGTGGTGACCTGAGCGTGATGATGAACTCCATTGTGGCATCACAATCCAGCCACACATTCCTCTACCGCGGATGGGAAGTCACCAGCGAAGGCAACCCCTATGCACATGCTATCCTTCGCGGCTATGTGGACTACACCGGCAGAAATGTGTCCAACTATCACTACGAGGACCTTCTGCGAGTGATGGAGTTATACCAAAAGTTAAATTTGGCAAATCCCTCCGTCATTGTGGACACCAATCACAATAATTCCGGCAAGCAGTATTTGGAACAGATCCGTATCGCCAAGGACATCGTATACAGCCGCAACCAGAATGACTCCATCAAGCGACTTGTAAAGGGGTTAATGATTGAAAGTTACTTGGAAGACGACGCGCAAAGTGCCAACGAGCATGTATTCGGCAAGTCCATTACCGATCCTTGTCTGGGCTGGGAAAAAACCGAGCAGTTGATTCTCGATATTGCCGATAAACTATAAAAACATCCGGCAACACAGGTCGGAAAGACCAAGAGAAAACTTTCCAACATCAGATTTCTTATATGAAAGGTTGAACATAATGAGCAACAAATTAGAAGAAGCAAGACAAATTATCAACGAAGTAGATGCACAGATGGCAGAGCTTTTTGTGAAAAGAATGCGCGCGGCTGAGATGGTCTATGAACACAAAAAAGAATTTGGCCTTCCTATTTTAGATGCCACCAGAGAACAGGCGGTCATCGAAAAGAATACTGCTTTGGTGGAAGACGATGTGCTGAAGGGATATTATATAGACTATATCAAAAATATGATGTCTGTTTCCAGGGCCTATCAATATCGCCTGCAAAATGGCCTGAAAGTGGCCTACAGCGGTGTGGAAGGTGCCTTTGCACATATTGCCGCAGGAAGAATCTTCCCGGAAAGCGACCGTGTTTCCTGTCCTGACTTTAAGGCAGCATATCGCGCTGTAGAACATGGTGAATGCGATGTAGCTGTACTTCCCATTGAAAACAGTTATGCCGGAGAGGTGGGTCAGACCATGGACTTGATTTTCTCCGGAAACCTACATGTCAACGGCATCTATGAACTGCCCATTCATCAGAATCTCTTGGGTGTCCCCGGTGCAACCATAGAGGATGTGAAAAAAGTAATCAGCCATCCCCAGGCACTGAGCCAGTGCCACGACTATATCAAAATGCGCGGGCTAGACGCCGAGGAAGCGGGCAACACAGCTGTAGCTGCAAAAAGTGTAGCTGATGCAGGAGACAAAACCCTGGGTGCTATTGCAAGCGTAGAAACTGCTGAAATTTATGGACTGAAAGTATTAGAGGCTAACATTAATAAAAGTGCAGAAAACACCACCCGTTTTGCGGTGCTTTCCAAAGTCGCTGCAAACACTCCCGTTCTGACGAATTCCGTATTGATGTTCACCGTCAAGAACGAGGCCGGCTCTCTGGCAAACGCCATCAGCATCATCGGTAAGTACGGCTATAATATGACTGCTCTGCGGAGCCGCCCTTTGAAGAAACACTCCTGGCAGTATTATTTCTATATTGAAATTCATGGAACAACAGATACTGCAGAAGGAAATCAGATGCTGGAAGAACTGAGCCAGATTTGTGACCAGCTAAAAGTGGCCGGTACTTTCGCATCTCATGTGGAGATATAAAAATGATTGTAGATACAAGTAAAAAAATATTGATTGTAGGCCTGGGCCTTTTGGGAGGAAGCTACGCAAGAGCATTAAAGCGCTTTGGCTTTCACATTAGCGCCATCACCAAAGACCAAAGTTCCATTGATTTTGCTCTCAAAGAGCAAATCATTGACGAGGGCACTACCTCACTTGACGAAAAGATGCTGGGAGAGGCAGACCTGGTTGTTTTCGCTTTATACCCCCATGTGTTTGTAGAATGGATCACGCAAAATCAAAGTCTCTTAAAAAGCGGTGCATTAATCACCGATGTCACAGGTGTAAAGGGAAGCATTGTATACAAAATACAGGATATGCTTCGGCCTGATGTGGAATTCATTGCAGCCCACCCCATGGCCGGCCGTGAAGTTTCCGGTGTGGAAAACAGTACCGATAAAATGTTTGTAGGGGCCAACTACATTGTAACTCCCACAGACAAAAACACGCCTGAAGCCATTGAAACCTGTCTAGAACTGGGTAAGCTCCTGGGATTCTCCAATGTGGCCACCCTGTCCCCGGAAGACCACGATGAAATGATTGGATTTCTATCCCAGTTAACTCATTGCATCGCCATTACTCTGATGACCTGCAACGACAAGGAAAACATGGAGAAATTCACAGGCGACTCCTTCCGGGATCTGACCCGAATCGCAAAAATTAACGATCTTATGTGGAGCGAACTGTTTGTAGCAAACAAAAAAGCCCTTTTGGGGCAGATGGATTTGTTTATGAACAAGTTCAATGAACTGAAAACCATGTTAGCAATCGAAGATATCGAAGGAATGCGGGCCATGATGCGCCACTCCACCGAAAGAAGAACCTTATTTGACAAAAAGTGAGCCGATGGCTCACTTTTATTTTTGGTTGCTCAAGAGACACACGGTCTCCACATGCACGGTTTGACCAAATTGATCTACGCCACGAATCTTTTGTAATTCGTAGCCACCATCGCACAGAATCTTCAAATCTCTGGCAAGGGTAGCGGAATCGCAGCTCACATAGACAATTTTCTCCGGTGCCATCTGTAGCATGGTCTGCAGACAGGCATCGTCACAACCCTTTCTGGGCGGGTCTACCACGATAACATCGGGATGGCGCATATCGCTATCTCCAACACGCCCCACTTCGACTGCCTTCTCTGTCGCCTTGCCCTCATAGAACGCAGGCAATACTTCTTCCGCCTTACCCACGAAAAACTCCGCATTCTTGATGCCGTTACGCAACGCATTTTCCTTGGCATCAGCAATTGCCGCAGGGACAATCTCTACGCCACACACCTTCTTGGCATCCCCTGCCAGAAATAAGGATATGGTACCGATACCGCAATACAAATCCCATACTGTTTCCTGTCCGGATAGACCGGCATATTCCAGTGCCAGGCTATACAATTTTTCTGTCTGTTCGGGATTGACCTGATAAAAAGACAGGGGCGAAATATGAAACTGCAATGATCTTCCCGTCCGAGGGAATCCCTCTTTGGACATATCTCTCACATGAATGCTGTCCGTGATGGTATCTTTTCCCCAAAGAGTACGCACTTTTTTACCCATGATTACATTGGTTTTTTCCTTGTTCACATTGAGGGAAATGCTGGTCATACCCGCAATACCTATTAACCGCTCCACCAGTTTCTCTTCTGCAGGCAGTTTTTCTCCATTCACCACCAGGCACACCATCAACTCTCCGCTAGTAAAACCTTTTCTAATCAGCACATGTCTCACCAATCCCTGATGAGTGGCTTCTTCATACGACGTCACGCGGTTTTCTTTCATGTAATCTAAAACCGCAACTAAAACAGTCTCATTTTCGCTCACCCCTAAATGGCATTTGGTATTGGCGATGATGCTATGGGTTCTGCCGGCATAGAAGCCCGCAATAGGAGTACCTTCTTTGTCCGCTCCCATAGGATATAGTGCCTTGTTTCTGTAACAAAAAGGCTCTTCCATTCCCACAATAGGCTCCATTTTGGCATCTACCTCGGCCGCGTCGAATCCTCCGATGCGAATTAGATTATTGCGAATTTTGTTTTGCTTAAATTCCAGTTGCTTCTCATAACTAAGCGTCTGCAACTGACAACCACCACATTGTCTGTGAAATGCACATTTGGGCTCCACACGAAAAGGAGAAGGCGTGAGCACCTTCTCTAATCTCGCATAAGCAAAGTTTTTCTGGGGTTTCACGATGCGGGCTTCCACCACATCACCCACCACTGCATCTTTTACAAAAAGCGCAAAGCCATCTACTTTGCCGATACCTTCGCCATCGCTTCCGATGTCTTCAATTGTCACTGTCACAATGTCATTTTTTTTGAACAATGTAGCGTTCTTCATGCTTCTTCCCGTTCTATCACATAGATTTCTTTGTGCAAATTTTTATATCTGTGTGGCCTTGATGTTGGATTCCAACAATCTGTTGTAACCAAGCCAGCCCTTCTCTTCACTGTTGTTTTCCAATAGTTCTTTGAAGGTTTCAATCTTTGCATCTGTATCATCCGCATAATTCAAAGCCAGTGCTTCGATAATTGCCGGCACTTTAGGTGATCCGTACTCGTATTTTCCATGATGGGCCAAAATACAGTGTTGCAACTGTGTCAAAACAGCATGGGGGAAGCCCTCAATCTGTGCGGCCTTCTCTGCCACCATCTGGGCGCCCATCACGATATGACCCAAGAACTGTCCGTCATCTGTATAATCATTCTCCGGGAAAGGAGAAATCTCCTTTGTCTTACCGATATCGTGGCAAAGAGCCGCTGTCAACAATAAATCTCTATTCAATACAGGATATGCCTGACTATAAAAGTCACAAAGTTTTGCAACGCCTAAGGTATGCTCCAACAAGCCACCAACAAATCCATGGTGCACACATTTTGCCGCAGAAGAATTGCGGAATGCCTTGACAAAGGCTTCGTCCTTTACGAACAATGCCATGAGCAGCTGTTTCAAATAGGGATTTTGAATGCTCTGAATCAGCGCCGTCAACTGGCTATACATATCATCGATATTCTTAGAACTTACCGGTAAATAGTCCGCGGGATTATATTCACCCTCACGGCAACAACGGATCCTCTTTACACTGACTTGTGATGCTCCCTGAAAACTGGTCACATCTCCGTATACCTCTATGTAATCCAATGTATCAAAATCTTCAATTCCCGGATTGTTAGGCTCCCAAATCTTGGCATCAATGGTGCCCGTCTTATCCTGCAATATCAAATTTACATAGGGCTTGCCATTTTTGGTTACCGCTTCCTGTCTGAATTTGCACAGGTAAATATCAAATAAACGATCGCCTTCTCTTAAATCCTTAATGTACTTCATTTCTTTACTTTCCTCTCTAATTTGCTTCCCCTAACACAATTTCAAAGGTTTTAATCTTATACTCTCCTTGAGACTGGCGTCTCACCGCCATCTCAATCTTCATTCCCGGAGATAAGTTCATTAAAACCTCATTAAAGTCTTCCACATCCCGCACGGCGTTGGCATTGATTCTCACAATCACATCTCCCTGGCTGACGCCGGCATTCATGGCCGGAGAATTCATAGCAATATCCGTTACATACATACCCTCCGGAAGCCCAAGGTTTTGCTGGCTTTCTCTGGGGATATCTACACCTCCGATTCCCATATACGGCACCTTTTTCCCATTGGACATTTTCTCTATTACATCCTTAATCTCTGTGATACCAATGGCCGTAACCATATTTTCCATATGAGGAATCTTGTGCTGATTGGTGATGATACCGATGACCTTACCTTCCAAGTCAAGCAATACTCCACTTCCCGTAGGACTACCCTGTATGTCTGTGAGCAGGAGCCGGTAATTTCTGTCAATTAGTTTCAGTGGCGTTCCTGTATTGGTAATAAAACCATATCCCAGAGACTCTCCCGTGCCCATCGGGTTCCCAATTGCCACCACAGGGGTTCCCGCCAAATTCTCCCGCGCGGAATTACCTAGACTGAGGAAGGATAATCCTTCCACTGTCTCTTCGGAAAGGGCCTTCAAATTCACGGCAAGGATTGCCAAATTGGTAGCACTGTCATACTGCCGAAGCACCGCTTCTGTCTCCAAATAATTGTGGAAGGTAACCATGATTTGCTCAGCATCCTTGATCTGCTCATAATTTGCTAAAATCAAGAGTTCCTCGCCGTTTTCCGTGATTACTGCGCCACTGCTTTGATTCTGATTGGTCTGAATATCTTGGAACAGATTCACATTGTAGGTAACGGAAGTCACCGTCACCATGCTTCTGCTCATAATTTCCACATATTTTCCAAGAGAAACAGACATATCACGATAGTCGGACCAATCCAAATGGGACAGGTTGCCATCCACCAAAGGCTCCGTTCCTATTTCAGACGAGGACTCCTGTATATTTTCCGCCAACATCTCCTCCGGCGCCATCTCCTCCTCATCCTCAGGAAAAGTTACCACCGCAGGGGGCTCTTCCGGATATAGCCAGTTACTGATGACCGGCTCTAACACCAAAAAGGTAACGCAGGCGATTAAGCCAAAAAGGAGCGCCATCGCAGCAGTGATAACGGAACGGCGCAAAAGTTTTCTTTTGTTCACCGGCTTCACCTTGATGGTCTCTTTCATATATTCATTCGGCTGTCTGTAATCTAAATCGGCCATTGTCCCATTCCTCCTACTTCCATTATTCATAGTTGGAGTAAAAAAGTCAATAAAATAGTGAAGCCCGATGGCGTTTTTTCCCAATCCGTGATATACTTGTGAAAAGAAACTTTCAGGCAGTATAGGAGTTCGTGGTGAATCAAAAAGTATTAAAAACATTAGAGTACAATAAAATCATAGATATGCTGGTGGAAAAGCAGATTCCGCCCCCGGCAAGGAGCAGTGTCGTCGGCTGATTCCCTCTACTGATTTAGAGGATATCAACCAAAATCAGGTACAGACTGCAGATGCCCTGCAACGACTGTTTGCAAAGGGTAGCACTTCCTTCGGCAACAACAGGGACATGGGAGTTTCTCTTCGGGCACTGGAAATCGGTAGCACCCTTTCTCCCTTAGAACTTTTGCACATCGCCGGGATGTTGGACAATGTGAGCCGGGTAAAATCCTATGGCAAAAAGGAACGGGAAGACGCGCCCATCGACAGCTTGGAGGCCTTTTTTGAGACTTTGACGCCATTGACCCAGGTGGCAAATGAGATTCGTCGCTGTATTTTATCCGAGGACGAAATCGCAGATGACTCCAGTCCCACACTGAAGAAAATCCGTGCAACCATAGCACAAACCGGGGACAAAATCCATAGCCAGCTGAATTCCCTGTTGAACGGCTCCTACCGCACCTACCTGCAGGATGCCGTGATTACCTTGCGTAACAACCGTTATTGCATCCCCATCAAGGCAGAGTACAAGGGGCAAGTGAACGGGATGATTCACGACCAGTCCTCCACCGGCTCCACTTATTTCATAGAACCGGCAGCAGTGGTGGAACTGAACAATAAACTAAGAGAACTGGAAATACAGGAAAAAGACGAGATTCAGGAAATCCTCGCCACCTTAAGCGCCATGACCGGGGTTCACACCGAAGAACTTTTGCGCAACCAGGAAGTGATGACTTATTTAGACTTTGTTTTTGCAAAGGCCAAACTGGCACTGGAAATGAATGCCACCAGGCCCTTGTTTAACCAAGACCACTATATCCACATCCGCAAGGGCAGACACCCCTTGCTGGATAAGAAGAAGGTCGTTCCCATCGATTTGCACTTGGGCAAGGATTTCGATCTGTTGATTGTCACCGGTCCCAACACCGGCGGTAAGACCGTCTCCTTAAAAACCGTGGGCTTATTTACATTGATGGGACAAGCGGGTCTTCATATCCCCGCATTAGACCGTTCAGAACTGTCCATATTTACAGAAGTCTTTGCGGACATTGGCGACGAGCAAAGCATCGAGCAAAGCTTATCCACCTTCTCTTCTCATATGAAGAACATTGTGGAAGTGGTGGATAAGACCAGCTTTGATACACTGGTGCTGCTGGACGAACT